>CADBIU010000127.1 GCA_902794825.1 uncultured Lachnospiraceae bacterium | reverse complement strand
TCGGGATTTGTAGGAATATTCATTTCTCTTATAAACAGGCACCGAGGTGCGAGGAGGTAAATAACATGGATATGAAGCAGGCAATGAAAGAACGTCATATGGTTCGAAAGTACACTGATGAACCTATTCCGGAGGATATCGTAGAAAAGTTGAATCATCGGGTAAGAGAGAATAATGAGCAGTATGGACTATCTATCAAATTGATGACCAATGATGATAGTGCTGTTCCCGGTGTGATCAAACTGATCCTCGCTAAGGGGGTCAACAATTTCTTTATCATGGCCGGGCCTGATGGTGCAGATGAACTGTGTGGATACTGTGGAGCTGATCTGATGCTTTACGCACAGACGCTGGGACTGAATACATGGTGGGTCGGCGGTACCTATAACCGAAAAGGAGCACAGGAAAAAATCGAAGATGCAAAGCCCGTAGGAATCATCGCTGTTGGTTATGGCCAGACACAAGGTGTTCCACATAAGACAAAGACAGCAGAACAGGTCAGTTCGGAGAAGCACCACAGTGGTTTAAGAACGGCATTGAAGCAGCACTCTTGGCACCTACCGCACTGGCAAAACAGGCATTCACCATCAAAGGTAAAGGAAAAAAGGTATCTATCTCCTGCGATAATGGCATCTTTACCGGTGTGGATACAGGTCTTGTGAAATACCACTTTGAACTTGGAGCGGGTAAGGATTGTTTTGAATGGGTGTGATCCCTATGGGTGAGCATTACAAAAGCATTTTTCTGTCTGTAATAATATTAGCTGACAAATTCCAGTTCTGCGAGGTAACCACCCATGAAGCAAATCACAAATAAGGAATACGAAGAGTGGCAGAAATACAAAGCTGAGAAGGCAAAGGGACATGTCCTGCTGCCGGATACCGTCCGGTTCATCTGCGAGGCCAACGGCTATGATGCCGAGAAGATCGGTCAGCACTTCCTTGAAATCCTGCCAAAGATCTGTCCACCTGAAGAGAGATAACGAAAACGCCTCCGAGCCGATGTGGTTCAGAGGCGTTGCTGCGTCTATGGGGTTATGCTTTGATCTCTGTGCCGTCCTTGAAGGTCACCCAGATGTCCTTTTTGCTGTGAACGGTGATGTAGTCCACCATCGCCAGCCAGTCTGTTTCCCGGAATTCCGTCAGCGGCTCCCGGCTCCGCAGCTCTTTCAGGTAGGTTTCGATCTGGTGCCTTCTGGCTGTGCGCTCGGCAATCAAGTCAGTGACCTCGGTGTGTCGAGCCCGTCGTACCGTTTCTGGTATTCGGCCTGATCGAGGGCAACGTGAGCGTTTTCTTTGATGCACTCCTCGATGAGCTCAGCAGCGATGTTGATTTCAGCTTCCAGATCCGAAAGTTCACTTTCAAGGACTGTGGTATCGAGGCTCCTTGAAAGGACCTGCTCGTATATGGCTATAAACTGTTCCTTCTGGTCGATCACCTGATTGGCGGCCCGGAGGAACAGTTCTTTTATTTCATCTTCGGTGAGTGTCGGGGTGGCGCATTTCTGGCCATCGAACTTGTGATTGCACTGCCAGATGACCTTCCGGTAGGCGTCGTTGCTGTGCCAGACTTTCGGCCCGTACCAGCTTCCGCAGTCGCCGCACTTGACCTTGCTGGAAAAAATGCTGACCGAGCTCTTGCGATTCCGGCCCTTAGTGCGGGTGGCCATCAGCGTCTGCACCATCTCGAAGGTCTCCGGATCGATAATGGCTTCGTGGTTGTCTTTGACGTAGTACTGCGGGATCTCGCCCTCGTTGGCTTTTTTCTTCTTGGTCAGGAAATCGACCGTGAAGGACTTCTGCAGCAGCGCATCACCCTTGTATTTCTCGTTGGTGAGGATGCTCTTGATGTTGCTGGGGTTCCAGTGGTCCTTGCCGCCGGGTGAAGGAATGCCTTCTTCGGTCAGCGTCCGGGCAATCTGGAACGGCGACTGGCCTTGCAGGAACATGCCGTAAATGCGCTTGACCAGTTTGGCCTGTTCCGGGTTTACCACGAGATTGTGGTCCGGACCCATGTCATAGCCCAGAAACCGCTTGAACGGGACCGTGACCTTGCCGTCTGCAAACCGCTTCCGCTGGCCCCATGTGCAGTTTTCGGAAATGGATCTGGACTCCTCCTGCGCCAGCGAGGACATGATTGTGAGCAGCAGCTCGCCCTTGCCATCAAAGGTCCAGATGTTTTCTTTCTCAAAATAGCACTCCACGTTGTGTTCCTTCAGGGAGCGGATGGTGGTAAGGCTGTCAACCGTGTTTCTGGCAAAACGG
>CADBIU010000126.1 GCA_902794825.1 uncultured Lachnospiraceae bacterium | reverse complement strand
CATCACAACCGTCATCTGGTCGAGCGGATCCAGAGTTTCATTGAACGTACTCTCCACAGACCCCGCGTAATCTCCCAGCGTGGTAGAGAGGTCGCTTAAGGAGAGCTTCCCGCTCTGCACCGCGTTGTAGATCGCACCGCCAGCACGGGAGCCAAAGAGATCGTAGGCTGCCTGCAGCTTCTCGGTATCAGAGGCATTGCTGTTCATGGTTTTGGAAAAGTCCTTCAGCGCATCACTTAAAGACTGTCCGTTCTTAGTTGCCGTCTTCTGGGCCTTAGTAAGGCCGGTCAGCATCGTCGAGGTATCAAGACCGGACATCTCCACAGCGCCCATAAATCCAGCCGCCTGTTCCGCAGAAAGGCCCATGGACTGGAACTGTGCGGCATTTTTCGCAAGATCCTGCGAGAGCGTATCCACCGACCTGATTTAAGGCATCGAGGAGGTTCCCGGCATCATCGGACGACTGACCGAAGGCGTTGAGGACAGAAGAGACGTTATCAACCGAGGTGCTGACGTCCGTGCTGTTGAGGCTTGCAAACTCCACAAACTTCTTAGAGAGATCCTCCAAAGCATCCCCAGTGAGTCCAAACCTCGTGTTCACCTCGCCAATGGCATCACCGGCAGTCTGAAAGTCGGTAGGAATGGTCTCCGCGATCGACTTGGCACGCTTCTGCATGTCCTCAAGGGCTGCACCGGAAGCTCCCGTCTTCTGAGTCACGGTATCGAGCGCTTCATCGACTTCCTTCCAAGCGGCAACCGAGGCAGCACCAACCGCAGCGACAGGGACCGTGATGCCTTTGGTGAGTCCCTCTCCCACATCACTGATCTTGCCGCCGACTTCCTTCATCTTGTCCCCGGCAACCTGAAGTTCTTGTCCTGCAACAGAGCCAAACTTCTTATACTCGTCTTCGAGTCCTTCCAGCGACTGCTTGGTCGCCTCGATCTCCCGGGTCAGCGCTTCCTGCTGTTTTTTCGTCTCCTCAGTCTGCGGGCCGGCCTTTAGCTGGGCGAGAGCTTCCTTCTCCTCGGAAAGCTTCTTCTTGGTCGCATCGATCGCTTCGGTCAGGTACTTCTGCTTCTGTGCGAAAAGATCGGCATTGCCCGGATCCATCTTCAGGAGCTTGTTCACGTCCTTAAGGTTACTCTGAGTATCCCGGATCTCCTTGTTCACACCTTTCAGGGCATTGGAGAGCTTGGTCGTATCGCCGTCCAGCTCGATTGTGATTCCTTTAATGCGATCTGCCATAGCCTACTCCTCCCTTCATGGCATGAAAAAACCAGAGCACCACACAGATGTGATGTTCTGGTCTATTGAAAATATGCTTCTAACTATTCTCAGGTATTCGTTTCGGGATTTTCTTCTTCGTAGTCTCCCTCACTCAAACCTTTTTGCTATAGATGATGTCAAGAACAGAAACCTCTTTTCTATCTTCATATATTTTGAAGTAGATGTAATAGTTCTTGACACTGATCCGGCGAAATCCCATTTCTCCCCAAGGGTTCTCCGGAATTGTTTTCACAGTTTCTGCTCTGTAGGAAAGCTCTTCAATCGCGTTCAGGAATGCTTCTACGTGTCCCTCTGCCGCCGATACATTCATAAGATTCCGGGCAATATATAAGGCAATATCACGCATTGATTCTTCTGCTTGTTTTGTAATATTAACCTTATAGGAGTCCATGCAGCTCCCCCATAATCCTCTTGCGAACATCCTCTACAGACGAAACTTCTCCATGATCCGCCTGACGAAGGCCTTCTGCCATTCTTGCGTTGAACTCCTCACGAGACATCTCGCTCAGTGCCTTCGGAGCCCGCACATTCTTTGATGGTTGAAACGGAAGACCGTTGTCCGTAATGATCTGTCTGTAGAACATGTTGATCGCTACAGAGGATGGGATACCCATACTTTTTAAGATATTTTCTGCCTTTTCTTTACCCTTGCAATGACATTCGCTGTTCTTGTTGCCATAAGATCACCCTCCTTACATTCTTTCTATGAGGATAATAACATATTGTATATCGTTTCGCAATCACTTTGAATGCATTTGTCAGAACGAATCGAAATCCTCTTGCGTTGCCACCTGCCGGTACTCATCGTCACAGAGGTCGTTTGCGGATTCAATGATCATATCCATCACAGTCCCCTCATCCAGCTCTTCCAGCTCAGACAGTGTCAGTCCCATCTGCTTCGCCCTCAGGAGGAACACTGCCGTGTTTACTTCCCGCTCCGTTGGGCGGCTTCTTTTTTTGGCTTGGAGCTTGTCCTCCGCGATCCAAGATAGAGCGTAACGAACTCCTGCATGTGAAGAAAGAGCTCTGCCCCGTCGAACTGATCCGCCCATTCGAGGAAGGCG
>CADBIU010000125.1 GCA_902794825.1 uncultured Lachnospiraceae bacterium | reverse complement strand
ATGTGCTATGAAAACAATAACGAAGGGGAAAATGTGGTGTTTCGCAATAGGACAGTTCGGCTGGTCGCTGCTGTCGGCGCTGATCACAAACTGGCTTGTCTACTTCTATCAGCCGGACGCGGACTCAATCGCGGCAGGGCAGACACTTTTTATCCCGCAGGGACGCGTGATCTTCGGTGTCGCGACGATCATCGGCGGTATCGCAGCTCTGGGAAGAGTATTCGACGCCGTGACGGATCCCATGATCGCCAATCTCTCCGACAGATCTCAGAACCCTAAGGGAAGAAGAATTCCTTTCATGCAGAAGATCGCGATTCCTTTTGCACTCATCACAGCTCTTGTTTTCTGGGCGCCGGTAAACGCGGTCTCCGGTGTGAACTGCATCTGGCTTCTGGTCACACTGCTCCTGTTCTATCTGTTCATGACGACCTATTGCACGCCGTATAATGCTCTGATCTCTGAGCTGGGAACTACACAGGACACCCGCATCAGTATTTCAACCTATATCTCGGTGACTTTCATTCTGGGATCTGCGATCGGTTATGCGGCTCCCTTCATTTGGGGCGCTTTGGAGCCTTCCATGGGCAGAGTCACGGCTATCAGGATCACCTTTGCGATCCTCTCTGTCATCGGCCTGATCGCTCTTTTGGTACCCACTTTTACGATCAATGAGAAAGAGTATGTTCACACCGTCCCTTCAAACGACGACGCATTCACTTCTTTGATCAAGACATTCAAGAACCACGACTTCCGCATCTTTGTCGGCAGCGATGTGCTCTATTTTCTGGGACTGACGATCTTCCAGACAGGTCTCCCTTTCTTCATCACATCCCTGATGAAACTTCCGGAGACATTCACGACGATCACTGGTGCTGATCGGTTTCACAGGTCTTGCGATCGTGTACCTGATCACCGCGGTCTCAGGTCTTTTGGGCGGTTCCGGCCTGGTATTCGGCATCATTATTGTCTGTGCGGCAGCCTTCCCGATGGCGATCCTCGGAATCCTTCCCCAGGCGATCGTCGCGGATATAGCGGAGGCGGACGCCGTGTTGACGGGAGAGAACCGCGAGGGTATGTTCTTTGCGGCAAGAACCTTCGCTTTCAAATTTGGTCAAAGTATTGCGATGCTGGTGTTCACTGCTTTCGCCAGTATAGGAACAGAAACAGGACTCGGATACCGGATCGCGGCAGTCTCCGCAGCGGTGATCTGTCTTTTGGGTGCGCTGATCCTGTCCCGCTACAATGAAGAGAAGATTTTGGGAATCATCGTACCGGAAAAGAAATAAGACCGGAGGTAGAACAATATATACAGACGGTCCCAGGATCCATCAGCATCTCAAAGAGCTGGTGGGTGACACAGGAATTGCGGATATGATGACAGTAGGAGAGATGTCATCCACTTCTCTCGACAACTGCCTGCGCTATGCCAATCCTATTGAGGAAGAGCTTAAGATGGTATTCTCTTTCCATCACCTCAAAGTGGACTACAAGGGCGGTGAGAAGTGGGCGCTCATGGATCCCGACTTCAAGGCCCTGCGCGATCTCTTCTGCAAGTGGCAGGAAGGCATGCAGAACGGCGGTGCATGGAACGCGCTGTTCTGGTGCAACCACGACCAGCCCCGCGCGGTATCACGCTTCGGCGATGATAAGAAGTACTGGAAGGAATCAGCCAAGATGCTGGCTGTTCAAGTGGCAATTCATTTTGGACTGTCAAAATATCATGCCGTTTTATTCAGTTCATAGAGCCGGATCCCTTGCTTTTGTGACTGGATCTTCCAGTGCAGCTTGTTGAAGTTGTCCGCGATGACAAACAGCGAGACCGAGAAGATCAGCCAGTCGAAGAGGCCGCGCTTTCCATTGTTCCGAATTGCAGAAAATCCGTTGACAAACTACCCCCCGGGGCGGTATTATTATATTATATGGAAACGTTTACGGCAACGGTAACGGAAACGAACGGCACAGACAGCAAACCTGTGTCAAAACCAACGTCAAATCGGCGCCGGCGCCGCCGGGAAGGGCGGAGCATTCCTTGCCG
>CADBIU010000124.1:379-2376 GCA_902794825.1 uncultured Lachnospiraceae bacterium | reverse complement strand
CATCCACTCTGGCTTGCTGCCAAAATTCGATGGGGCTCGAAACGACAGTCTGACTAAACTTCTACATCCATTCCGCTTTATTGCCATATCCGATGGTCTATAAAGAATTTCTTACTACAAATTTCTCCAACTTATATGACTTTTCGTTTAGTCCGATGGAGGTTTCATGCAGGAACGGCCAAAAAGGCTCCATCCATATTGAGACTTAATCAAGTCCGATGGAGGGTTTATACAAGAATGCCTTAAAGAACTACATCCCTTTTTTGCCCTGCTCAAATCGGATGGAAGCGGACACTCTTCTAGCGAACAGGATATCACAAAAGGGGCAGTATTCATATATCAAGCCGACGAATTATGAAATCTCCAAAACCAGAAAAACCAGAGAAAAAGCGTGATTTTGAGACAAAAAGAGGTCGCCGCCCGTGCTGATTAATCAGCAAGATGCGACGACCCCTTTGATTTTGAGTTGTATCAGACCACTGCTCCGCCTACGGGACGGATGGACAGCACGTGGCAGCAGCCTTCGGCGATAGCGCCGTCAACAGCAGCCTTGAAGCCATCCAGCATATCCATGGGTACGAAAGCCTGAACGGTTCCGGCGAAAGAACGTCGCACAGGGAGAGGGCTACACCGACGGCCTGGTTGTCGACGGCGCCTTCCACGGAGATGTTCTGGAGGTACATGTAGGAGGACTGGCCGGAAGCCTTGACGAGCTCAAGGAAAGCGGCGAAATCGCCTGCCTTGAGGGCTGCGGCCTCATCCTGGGCGCGCTGGTTGTCCAGCACGAAGTGCATGGCGCGGAGATAAGCGCGGTCACCGCAGACTTTGCGGATGGCTGCGGTCTTCTCGATGAGCTGCTCTTTTGTGACGCCGCGCAGGTGAGTCTTGCCGAAGACTGAGGCGACTGCCTTCATCTCTCTCGGAATGCCTGCATAGGCATCTGTCAGGTCAGCGTGGCTGCTCTTGGAATCGATGATGCAGAGCGCATAGCCTTCTTTATTGAGATCCAGATCGATCTTCTCTACCTTGGGGTTTTCGGGGTCGCCGAAGTCGATGGCCACAACGCCGCCGACGGAGGAGGCGGACTGATCCATCAGGCCGCTGGGCTTGCCAAAATACTGATTCTCGGTGATCTGTCCCATCTTGGCGATCTCGACCGCGTCGAAGACGTTTCCGCAGAACATATCATTTAAGATAACGCCCATGAGGGTCTCAAAGGCAGCGGAGGAGGAGAGGCCGGAACCGCCCAGGACATTGCTGGTGCAGTAGACGTCGATACCCTTCACATCATAGCCCTTCTTCATGGCGAGAGCCGCCATGCCGCGGATCAGCGCGAGGGTGGACTCTTTCTCAGACTCTACGGGTTCAAGGACAGAGAGATCTGCCTCGATCATGCCGTAGCCCTCGGAATAGAAGCGGATCACATTCGTGCCGTTAAGAGCTGCGGCCGCGATCGCGTCGAGGTTTACGCTTGCGGCAAGAACGCAGCCATACTGATGATCAGTGTGGTTACCGCCGATCTCGGTGCGGCCGGGAGCGGAGTAGAGGCCGATCTGAGCCTGCGCGTTCTTGGGGAAAGTGACCTGAAACCCTTTTATTACCTTAGCAAATCTGTCTGCGTATCCCTGTGCTTTGTCGGGATCACAGCCGTAGATCTCGATCATGCGCCCGTTCAGAGCGCCGCTCTGCAGTTCTGTAAGAAATGTGCCAGCGTTTTTCATAGCGTTAAATCAGCCTCCTGTTTTTATTATATTATCTGAATTATACCATCCCGACAGCCTTTTGATACAGGCGCGCCGCAGGAAATGAAAAATGTGCAGAATAGTGCAGCCTGTATTTAATAGTATACTCGTTTTACGATCTTCTTAAAACGGAGAAATGTTGTATAAAGCCTTAAATTACGGGCTTTTTGTATTCTGGCGCCCGTGGGAGCGGTATTCCCTCGGGGACATTCCGTATTTGCGGCGGAAGCGCCGGATAAAATATGAGAAGTTGTC
>CADBIU010000124.1:0-370 GCA_902794825.1 uncultured Lachnospiraceae bacterium | reverse complement strand
GGACGCGTATCTGAGCCGGTAATCCGACAGGTATTCGCCGAAAGTGAATCCCGTCTCGCGGCGGAAGACCCGCATGAAGTGAGCGTCGCTGTAGTCAATAAGACTTGCGGCGTCGCTTACCGTGATCGGCTCCGAAAAGTGATTCTGGACGTAGAGCAGGACCTGCTTGATGGCGTCCTCGTAGGGGGACGGCGGTAAGCTTTCCTCGCGGATCCGATGGGTGTAGAGCGCAAAGAAAAAACGAAACAGGCTGCTGCGCACCAAAAGAGAATAGCCGTCAGGCCTCTTGCTGCAGGCATCGTCAGCCGCGTCAAGGGCAGCGGATACCTCGGCGTGCATCGCGGTGTCCGCGTAGATCGGGCGGGGGAAG
>CADBIU010000123.1 GCA_902794825.1 uncultured Lachnospiraceae bacterium | reverse complement strand
GACAGTACCGTCAGCACCAAGACCCCAGAACTTGCAGCAGATTGTTCCCTCGGGAGTTGTAACGATCTCCTTGCCGGGATCCAGGGAAAGGTTTGTCACGTCATCAGTGATACCGATGGTGAATTCCTTCTTCTCTGTGTTGTTGAAAACAGCGATGATCTGAGCGGGAGTCGTATCCTTGGAACCAAGACCATAACGTCCGGAGTATACGGGAACATCCTTGAACTCAGTGCCTGCGATAGCAGCCTTAACATCGAGTGCCAGAGGCTCGCCGATGGAGCCGGGCTCTTTCGTTCTGTCAAGAACGGAGATCTGCTTGACAGTCTTCGGGATAGCTGCCAGGAAAGCTTCTGTGCAGAAAGGTCTGTACAGACGAACCTTTACGACACCAACCTTCTGGCCGGCTGCGTTGAGGTGATCAACAGTCTCTTCAATGGTCTCGTTGACGGAGCCCATAGCGATGATGATCTTCTCAGCGTCTTCTGCGCCATAGTAGTTGAACAGCTTGTAATCTGTGCCGAGCTTAGCATTGACCTTGTCCATGTATTCCTGAACTACTGCGGGCATTCCGAGATAAGCGGGGTTGCATGCCTCACGGGTCTGGAAGAACAGGTCAGGGTTCTGAGCACAGCCCATCTGACAAGGATGCGTAGGGTTCAGGCAGTTAGCGCGGAACTCTGCGATCGCATCGTGGTCGATCAGGTCATCGAGATCGTCATAGTCCCAGATCTGGATCTTCTGGATCTCGTGGGATGTGCGGAAACCATCGAAGAAGTTGATGAAAGGCAGTTTGCCCTTTACTGCTGCGCAGTAAGCGACGGGAGTCAGATCCATGACTTCCTGTACGCTGGACTCACAGAGCATAGCGCAGCCGGTCTGTCTTGCGGCGTATACGTCAGAGTGATCACCGAAGATGTTCAGTGCATGAGTACATACGCAGCGTGCAGCGACGTTGATGACAGCCGGAAGGCCTTCACCAGCGATCTTGTAAAGGTTAGGGATCATCAGAAGAAGACCCTGGGAAGCGGTGAAGGTGGATGTCATAGCACCGGCAGCGATCGAGCCGTGTACAGCACCTGCAGCACCTGCTTCGGACTGCATCTCGGTAACCTGTACAGGCTGACCAAAGATGTTCTTGCGTCCTGCGGTGGCCCACTCATCGACATGCTCAGGCATTACGGATGAAGGGGTGATGGGATAGATGGTAGCGACTTCTGTATACGCATACGCGGCGTGTGCAGCAGCCTCGTTACCATCCATGGTGAGAAACTTTCTTGCCATTTGTTTTCCTCCTGTAAATATTGCAGCGGTAAACCGCCAAGTTGTAAAAACCCACAGCTTATCTAGCACTTTAATTCTAGCATCGGGTTATACAAAATACAATGTCATTTTCGGATTGTATCCGTAAAAAGACCAGTAATTATAACGAAAAAAGAGGTTAGTAAAGCCTAACAAGCCTAACTATTGTGAAAGTTTCACAGTAGTTATGAAGCTGATGTCACAAAAGAATTAATAAGTGTCTAAATGGATTTAATAAATAAAAGCGCGGTTTCAGGGGGTTTTTGCGGCTTTGAACACCGTCGGATCCGCCCAAAAAGGATCAAAAAAAGACAGGCGCAAAAGCGCCTGTCCCTGTTGAAAAACGTTTGGAAAAGACCGTTACAGCTGACTGAGAGTTTCAAGAGCATTTTTGATGCAAACGGGCGTGCAGTGGGTGATCAGATACTGCTGGCGGGCCGGACTCACCTTTTCAAGGTGCCCGTACTCGGAGAGGGCGGCAAGGGTGCTCTGCATGGCTCCGACTTCCTCAAGCCCGCTCATTTTCAGGAGAAGGTAGAGAGTGCCTGTCTTCTCATCGCGATACAGTGAACTGCTTCCGGTATAGGCGGCCGAAAGAACCCTGGCAGCGCGGATCACGTCTGCCATGGTCTCAAATGAGTATACTCTCGAAGTGAGAAGCATTTCCCTGCGTTCTTTCATAGCCTCGTCCGGAGTCCTGCCGCCTGAAGCCCCGGCCGGTCCCTGCGCTCCGCCGCTGTTTTCCCTGAGCGAGCTTAGAAGCTGGGCAAGGGGAGAGGGCGGCTCCTGCGCGGGCAGGGCGTCCTTCTGCACGGAAGGCGCAAAGTTTGAAAACCGGGTGTCAAGTTCATCCGGGTTGTCGACTTTGGTGACTATAAGGACAATGCTGTCGGATCCGAGAGGGATGGCTTCGATCATGAGCGGGTAGTTCTCCGCGTCGAACCCGCACTGGATCGCCGCCTGTTCCATCATATCGCGGAACAGCGCGCGCGCTTTTTCGGAGCCGTATGCCAGCTCGCTGAGGCGAAGCTGCCTGCTGGCCAGATCTTCGCCGGTAAGGATGCACCGGATCTGGCTGTTGCTGATCTTCTCTATCTTCATGGATTTCTCCTCTTGATCAAAACGGAAGGATTAAAAGAATAACGCATCTGCGGTTTTTGGCAGAGTGTTTTTCATCTTTCTGTACTTAGGGCATGCTGAACGGTGGTCACACCAGCGCCCAGCACCCCGATATTACATCTGTTGTTAGCTGTCTGCCTGTCGGATATGGCCGAATGATGCAGAC
>CADBIU010000122.1:1690-2683 GCA_902794825.1 uncultured Lachnospiraceae bacterium | reverse complement strand
GAACCGCACAGTTGTAAAGTCGGCTGTAGAATCGGGTGTAGTTGTTGCTAAAGATTTGAACGATGTGGATATGTCTAAAGATATCTACTTTGTTTCCAAATCATAACCACCAGTTGAACTGGTGGTTTGTCCTTGCCCTAAAAGGGCCTGTTACTTGCAAGCGTCTTAAGACGCACCGAAATAGACTGCCAACCGCATCTCTATTTTCCGGCTGCGCCTAAAGGCGCTTTTTATTATGCCTTCGTATTCTTGCTACCCGTGAACGGGTCTATGTACTCCTTCAATGTCAATTGATCATTTGCGATATCTTCTTGCAGTTGGTTTCGTATGTATTCTGCGATTGCCTTTTTGTTTCTGCCAACTGTATCGACATAATAGCCACGGCACCAGAAATGCCTGTTCCCATACCGATATTTCATATTCGCATGTCTGTCGAATATCATCAGTGAGCTTTTTCCCTTCAGATATCCCATCACTTGCGATACGCTGTATTTTGGCGGAATTGATATCAGCATGTGTACATGATCAGGGCACAACTCCGCTTCTATTATTTCTATGCCTTTCTGATCACACAACTGCCTAAGTATCTTGCCAATATCCTCTTTTATTTTTCCGTAGATAATTTGTCTCCTGTACTTCGGCGCAAACACTACGTGATACTGACACCGCCACTTCGAATGTGTTAAACTATTAATGTCGGTTTTGGTAGTATTACCCATCGATATATTCCTCCTTTGTTACATGAGTGCGGTTGGAAGCCTCATTCATGATATCACAGGAGGTTTTTCTTGAAGCTGAAGCTCCTTACTCCACCGGCTTTGATATGCTCCCTTTATGAGAGACAGTGAAAAACAAAATCGCTGTTAATCATGAAGGGAGTTTTAAAAAAAGTAAAAAAAATAGGAAGGTATCTAATGAGACAAAAATCGAATATGCAAGGCAATGCTGTGAAAACAGAATCAGTCAGAGTGAAGCGGCTAGGCAGTTGGGGGT
>CADBIU010000122.1:0-1656 GCA_902794825.1 uncultured Lachnospiraceae bacterium | reverse complement strand
ACAGTTTCTGCAAAATATGGATTACGCAGCACCAGACAACTTAGGGCATGGATAAAGATGTATAATAACGGTGAAGACTTCTCGCATAATATGTCAGGAGGAAGCCGTATGACTACATCAAGAAAAACCACCAAAGAAGAGCGCATCAAGATCGTCAGGGAATGTCTGGAGAATGGCAGTAAATATGGTGAATCCGCCATCAAGCATAACGTCAGCTACCAACAGGTCTATGGTTGGGTGAAACGCTACAAGGAGCTTGGGGAAGCTGGCCTCGAAGATCGCCGCGGAAAACGCAAGGTCAATCAGGAACCTCGCAGCGAGGTCGAGGAGCTCAAGATCAAAATGTCTCAGCTCGAGCATGAACTGTACATGACTAAGATGGAGCGTGACCTGTTAAAAAAAGTCAAGGAACTGGAGAGGAAAGATCTCTATCGCAAGTAAGGCAGTCACACCTCTACAGTTCCATCAAGTACTGCACAGAGACATATGCATATCCCGTCGAGCCATGCTGCCGGATACTACATGTCTCGAGATCAGCATATTACAAATGGCTGCGCGGTGATGTCGGAGAAAGAGTCAGGCAAAACAGGATCATTGCAGAGAAGATAGAAAAGATCCATCTGATGGACTCGGCCAAGGGATACCGCAGGATCAATGATGACCTGTATCGCGACTATGGCATAAAGGTCAATGACAAGCGAGTTCTCAGGATCTGCAGAGCAAAGGACATCAAGTCTACGATCAAGTATGCGAACCACGGATGCACACGCCAGGCGGATAACCCGCAGTTCATCGCAGAGAACATCCTGAATAGAGAGTTCACGGCAAACAAACCTAACGAGAAATGGCTTACCGATGTCACTGAATTCAAGTGGTACGATGAGAACAAGGATAAACACAAGGTATATCTCAGTGCGATCCTTGATCTCTATGATAGACGGATCGTGTCATATGTGATCAGCGACCATAATGACAATCCGCTTGTGTTCACTACGTTCGACCAGGCTATAGCCGCTAATCCGGGAGCTACTCCTCTTTGCCACAGCGATCGTGGATTCCAGTACACCAATCGGACATTCCATACAAAGCTCGAAAGCGCCGGCATGGTTCAGAGCATGTCCAGAGTAGCCAAGTGCATCGACAATGGTCCGATGGAAGGATTCTGGGGGATCCTTAAAAGAGAACGATACTATGGCAACCGCTTCAATAGCCGTGAAGCGCTCGTGTCTATGATCGAAAACTATATATATTACTACAACACCAAGAGATACCAGAGAAGATTCGGAGTCCTGACACCAATTGAGAAATACAACTCATATCTTCTCGCTGTATGATTACATTCGTTTCCGCGCTACATTTCGACAGACATAGGGAGCGGGAACGGAGTCAAGTGACAGTACGCTGGCCGAAAGCCGGGCAGCACTTGACGTAGTGACACGGAAAATCCTTACCCGCACCAGCGGGCGTGGATACACGCTTGCTGGCTGCCCTACAGCGAGGATAAATATTGATCGTCTCTGGCGAAGCCTGAGACACCTTTTGACTGCAGACTCTGTGAAAAAGTGTGTGCATCATAAAAAGCAACCAGCAACATTGCTGTTACTGGTTGCCAAAATCTCTTGATTTTTCACTGTCCTCTTGACGGGTAGCAGTTCA
>CADBIU010000121.1:1801-4170 GCA_902794825.1 uncultured Lachnospiraceae bacterium | reverse complement strand
CAACATAATCGTCAGGATCATAACTTCGATAGTGCAGGCGGACCCTGAGACGGTGGGCTTTGTCGTGCGCAAAACGGCACACTTCACTGAATACATGGTGCTGGGCGCATGCCTTCTCCTGAATGTGCGGGACTGTTTTGCGCATCTGCAGCCGAGACAGATGTGGGGACTGGCGTGGATGCTCGGAACGGCGTATGCGGTGACTGACGAGCTGCACCAGCGTTTTGTGCCGGAAAGAAGCTGCGAGCCGCGTGACATGTGCATCGATGCAGCAGGCGTCGCTCTTGGTGCTCTAATTATGCTCGCAATAGTGATGAGGCAGAGAAGGAACAATAGTGATGAGGCAGAGAAGGAACAGGAACAGAACTTAGAAAACAGCACGTTGCAGTGAGCGCGTGTTTAGGGTAAACTTTGGACAGGTCTTATCCGGCCGGGCTATACGCAGGCATACAGTGCGCAAGGATATTTAGAAGCCTTGCGTTTTTTAATTGTTGATAATAGGGGATATATACCCTATAATGAAGGAGGTAAGTATGCCAACAATCAGATAGGAAAAGAACTGGAGGAAATGTGGGAAAGCGGTGAATACACCAGACTCCCGCCAATAGAATGATATGTTTCACGAGGCGCTTGAATTAAAATTTAATGAGGGTACCGAGTTAGAAGTCACCTTCACTGATGGAATGGTAAAAGGCTACGATATGTCATGTCTGTATGACAAGTATCCCCAGTTGAGAGCACTGGAAGACAGGAAGCTGTTTACGTCAGGATATCTTATCGGCCCCTATGTGATCGTATGGAATGATGACCTGGATATCGGAACAGATACAATATACGAAGAGGGGTGGACGGTAAAAAAATTGCCGCCGTTTCCGGGCCGCATATCAGGGCATGCGGTAATGAAAGGAAGAGCTGAGCGGGAAATAACCCAGAAGCAGCTGGCTGTCTTAACCGGTATCGATCAGTCAGACATATCTAAAATTGAGCGAGGGATTGCCAACCCGACGGTAGGAACCCTTGAGAGGATTGCTAATGCCCTTGGTATGGAACTGAAGATATCTCTTGTCGAAAAGGAGCTGATGCTGCGCAAGGGTTATCCCGAGGAGTTCGCGAGGATCATCGCGGCGGAGATGAGCACGGATTTCACTGCCGAGCGGATGATCAGCTATATCGGACGCGCGGGGCTCAGGCCGCTTGAAGAGGTCGCGGACGAGATGCTGGCGATACAGAGCGACCGCGACAGGATCCGTGACAAGCACATAAATGAGCACGCGCAGCAGAAGATCAACATTCTGTACAGAGATATTAATGAGTAAAAGGAATGTACGCATAGGGTAGCAGTATTGAACTGCTATCAGGATGACGCAAGGATGAATAGTGAAAGGGACCTGACAAAAAATGAAAGGGACCTGACAAAAAATGGCAGACGGCAGATGGGTAATGACGGAAGACGAACTGAACAGAACGGTCTGTGGATTCGATAACGAAAAGCGGGCGGACATGAGAAGCCTGCCTAACACAGGTAAACGCAAGGCGGTTGATGACAGATCGGGCAAAGCGGAGCAAGTCTGTGCCTTCTGCGGTTCAGCAGACCTGATCACGGGACTCGGAGGATTCGGCGAGGGATACGGGTACAAGTCTGCGCGCTGCAAGGCGTGCGGAGGTATCACGGAATTCGTGTACAAGGATGAAGCCGGGAAGTACTTCAAGTAATAAGAATCGATTATGGTAATAAAAAATGGGACGGTCCTATTGTGAACCGCTACCCGTCAAGAGGACAGTGAAAAATCAAAAGATTTTGGCAACCAGTAACAGAAATGTTGCTGGTTGTTTTTTGTGGAAAGCAGACACTGTTTCACAGAGTCTGCAATGAAAGATGTGTCTCAGGCTTCGCCAGAGACGATCAATATTGTTCCTCGCCGGAAGGCAGCCAGCAAGCGTGTATCCACGCCCGCTGGTGCGGGTAAGGATATTCCGTGTCACTACTTCAAGTGCTGCCCGGCCTTCGGCCAGCGTACTGTCACTTGACTCCGTTCCCACTCCCTGTGTTTGTTGAAACATGATGCAGAAACGGGATGTAATTATGCTGCGAGCAGATATGAGTTATACATCTCAATTGGTGTCAGAACTCCGAATCTTCTCTGGTATCTCTTGTTGTTGTAGTAATAAATATAGTTTTCAATCATAGACACGAGTTCTTCACGGCTACTGAAGCGGTTGCCATAGTATCGTTCTCTTTTAAGGATCCCCCAGAACCCTTCCATTGGCCCATTGTCGATGCACTTGGCTACGCGCGACATGCTCTGTGTCATTCCAGCCTTCTCAAGCTTGTTGTGGAACGTCCGGTTGGTGTACTGGAATCCGCGGTC
>CADBIU010000121.1:0-1794 GCA_902794825.1 uncultured Lachnospiraceae bacterium | reverse complement strand
TCGCTGTGGCAGAGAGGAGTAGCTCCCGGATTGGCGGCTATAGCCTGATCGAATGTAGTGAAAACAAGTGGATTATCGTTGCGGTCACTGATCACATATGACACGATCCGTCGGTCATAGAGATCCAGGATCGCACTGAGATAGACTTTATGCTTGTCCTTGTTTTCGTCGTACCATTTGAATTCAGTGACATCTGTGAGCCATTTCTCATTTGGCTTGTTTGCCGTGAACTCTCTGTTCAGGATGTTTTCCGCTATGAACTGCGGATTATCTGCCTGGCGTGTGCAACCGTGGTTCGCATACTTGATCGTAGACTTGATGTCCTTTGCTCTGCAGATTCTGAGAACTCGCTTGTCATTGACCTTTATGCCATAGTCGCGATACAGGTCATCATTTATTCTGCGGTAACCTTTTGCTGAGTCCATCATATGGATCTTTTCTATCTTTTCGGCAATCAATCTATTCTGTATGATTCTTTCACCGACATCACCGCGCAGCCACTTGTAATATGCTGACCTTGAGACATGCAGTATCCGGCAGCATGGCTCGACCGGATAGCGATATGTTTCGGTGCAGTACTTGATGGAACTGTAGAGGTGTGACTGCCTTACTTGCGATAGAGATCCTTCCTCTCCAGTTCCTTGACTTTTTTTAACAGGTCGCGCTCCATCTTCATCATATATAGTTCATGCTTCAGCCGCTCATTTTCTATCTGAAGCTTCTCTATCTCGCTGCGAGGCTCCTGATCTGCTTTGCGCCTGCCGCGACGGTCTTCAAGGCCTGCTTCGCCTAATTCTTTGAAGCGTTTGACCCAGCCATAGACTTGCTGGTAGCTGACGTTGTATTTGATGGCGCATTCGCCATAGTTGCAACCACTCTCTAGACATTCCTTGACGATTTTGATGCGCTCTTCTTTGGTGGTTTTTCTTGATGTAGTCATACGGCTTCCTCCTGACATTTTGTTCAAGAAGTCTTTGCCTTCATTATACATCTTGATCCACTTTTGAAGTTGCGTCTTTGATCTTAATCCATATAAGGCTGCTATTGTCTGTTGGGATCCCTTACCAGCAAGATAGTCATTAACTGCTTTTGTTTTCAACTCGCTTGAATAGGTTGTGTATTTTTCAAGTTCTCTAAAGCCGTCTTCACCCTGAAATTCATACAGGCTGACCCACTGCTGGATTGTGCTCATTCCAACACCAACCTGCCTTGCCGCAGCTCGTGGTCCAATTTTCCCCTCGATACAAAGTTTAGCTATACGAATCTTCTCGGCTGGTGACAATTTCTGCTTTTCTGACATAAAAATAGCTCCCTTCATGATTAACAGTGATTTCCTTTTTCACTGTCTCTCATAAAGGGAGCGTATCATTGTGTCAGTGGGACCGTCTTCTTTTTTATTGGAGAGGGCAAAAAGGACAGCCACTTTTGACACATTTTTTCTTTTATGAAAATCAGCTGTCTTGTATAATTAATTGCATAGAATAATTATTATTCAGGGGTGAAAAATGAGTGAAACACGTGCAGACAGGGCGGAGGCTCTGTTCAGACAGGGATATAACTGCAGTCAGTCGGTGTTCGCGGCTTTTGCGGATGTCGTTGGGATGTCTGTTGAGGAGGCGGCGCAGCTGGCGAGCCCGTTCGGTGCGGGTTTCGGTAAGCTGAGAGAGGTCTGCGGTGCGGTGTCGGGTATGACGATGCTGGCAGGAAAGCTGAAAGGATATTCGGATCCGAAGGCGCGCGAGGAGAAGGTAGAGCTGTATAAACTGATCCAGAAGATGTGCGCCGAATTCGAGG
>CADBIU010000120.1 GCA_902794825.1 uncultured Lachnospiraceae bacterium | reverse complement strand
GCCGTGCGGATCCGCGCCTTCAGCTCGATCACGCTGAAGGGCTTTGTCAGATAATCATCCGCACCCATGTCAAGCGCGGCGGCTTTATCGGATTCCTGAGAGCGGGCGGAGATCACGATGATCGGCATCTGCGTCCAGCTCCGAACATTTTCAATGATTTTGCTGCCGTCCATGTCCGGAAGGCCGAGATCCAGGAGCACACAGTCCGGGCAGTGTGAGGTGATCACCTGCAGCGCAGCACCGGCAGATGATGTGCTTAACGTCTCATACCCGTCGGTCCGGAGCGCCGTCTTCAGGAAGGCATTGATGCCCGGATCATCCTCGACGATCAGGATTTTCTTTTTTGTTGTTTCAGTCATTATCTTTCTCCTCGTCAAGCGGCAGGTCGAAGCTGATCTTTACACCGCCATGCAGAATACTTTTTTCGGATTGCATCTCCCCGCCGTGTGCACGGATGATCGAGCGGCAGACCGAAAGGCCGATCCCCATATTGCGGACTGCATCTGTCATGCTGTGTTTCTCATGACGAGAAGCCGTGCCGGTATCGGAAAGAAATGCGGCGATATGACTTTCCGGGAGATCAGCGCCGTTATCTTCAACAGACAGATGGACAAACTGCTCGTCTTTTTCAATATGCAGCCAGATGCGGTCGGCATCCTTCGCGTGTGCCGAGACATTGTCAAAGAGGTTAAGCAGGACCTGCTCGATCAGGACCGCGTCCATCGGGACCACGAGGATATCCTCCATCCGGTCCACGAGAACCGGCAGGGCACCCGCGGTCCTGCGGTACTTGGTTACGGCGCTGCCGATGATCTCCTCAAGCACCTCTTCCTGCTTTTTGACCGTGCCGCCGTCCTGAAGCACATGGGTTACGGTCAGGAGATTTTCCGTCACACGGATCAGCCATTCGGCATCTTTACGTATGCCGCCGGCGAGCTCCTGACGGTCATGCTCTGGCATATCTTCCGTCTGCAGCACCGTGGCGGAGCCGAGTATGGCGGCAAGCGGCGTGCGCAGATCGTGTGCAACCGCCCGCAGAAGGTTGGCACGGATTTTTTCCCGCTCGGCTTCCAGGCGCAGCTGCTCCTGCTTCTTGATCTGGGTCGTCAGGGCACTGATCAGAAGGGAGACGATCAGCATGACGACGATGGTCAGCGGATAGCCGGGATAAGTCACATTAAAGGTCCAGAAGGGAATCGTAAAAATATAATTGACGCAGAAGGTCCCGACAAGAGAGGCCAGAATCCCCCACAGATAGCCGGAGGTGAAGCGGGCAATCAGCGCAACGGCCAGAATATACATGGCCATGGCAAAGGGATTGTTGTCATTGTCGATGCGCGCGAGCAGCAGACAGATCGCGGTCGTTCCCCCAAGGACGAACAGAAAGATGAACAGATCAATCAGGCGCCTCTTTACGGCTTGCTTCGCCATAATGAACTCCTCCTTTTTCTAACGCCTCTATCATAACACGGGAAGGGAGACTTGGCATTATAGGAGGATAAAGTCTTAGCGGATTCTTAGCGGCGGGGGCGGCTGTCCTTTCCGAAATATTAGCGGCCAGGAGGTGTAAACTTATCTCGGTTATAAGCGGCAAAGCACTGCCGTCAGGAAAGGAAGACATGACTATGGGATTATTTGGAAAAAAAGAGAAAAGCAAGAGCTTTGAAGCATTTGATATTACGATGACCGCCGACGGAAAGCTGCATGAAGACAGCAAGGCGGAAGTGTTCCGAATCGAGGATGAGTGTGAATTTGAAGCGATCCGCTCTGCCGAAAAGCAGCATCCTCACATGAAAGTCGCCAAGGTCGTCAAGGCGAGTGTTTAAGCGCTCCGTGCATAGCACACATTGTTTTTAATCCCCTTATCCTTCCATCCTCCAGGAAGGCGCGCCTGCAGAAATGCGGGCGTTTTTTATTGCCTGCAAATGATTTGCTTTGCACTCATAGTGTAAAATTTTAGTAGGAGAAATAAAAAGGGAGCACCCTCTTGTGGTAAGATTACTTTGCTGAGTATCTAATAAACCATCCGGAGGAGTACCCCTATGCAAAGTATTATAGACAGAATCGTTGAGAATCTCAAGCAGGAAATCACCGACTTTTTCAGCGGAGTACCCAGTATTGAAGATGTGGAGGCGTTTTCCTGGACAAAGCTGAAGAAAGCAGCGGCAGAACTGACAGAGGCCTATGCCCGGGAGATCGATGCAGCATTGTATGAAGACCGGGCGGGCCGAAAAGAGGCAGGGCTGTCAGTTGAGCGGCGGGGCAATCGCCGGACGATCCTGACGGATATCGGTGAGATCAGCTATGAGCGGACTTATTACGCGATGAGAGATGGAACATATGACTATCCTGTGGATCGCGTACTGGGGATCGATCGGTATCAGCGTGTAAGTGATCGGACGATGCTGAAGCTGGCGGGAGAGGCTAAAGAAAACTCATATGCGAGCGCCGGCAGAATCGTTGCAGAGGGGAAAATATCCCGGCAGACAGTGATGAATGCGGTGCGGCGGTGCCGGGCCGGAGAAAAGGAAGTCACTGCCCGGAGACAGGTGCCAGTACTTCATGTTGATGCGGACGAGGATCACGTGAGCCTGCAGAACGGAAAGACGCTGATCGTTCCGTTAGTTACGGTATATGAGGGCGTTGAGAAGATCGGAGGAGGAAAGAAGCCGCGCCGAAAGTGCATAAATGCGTTTCATCACAGCGCTGTAAAGGCGGGAGAAGAATTCTGGGACGATGTTTACGAGAAGATCATAAGCCGCTATGATCTGGAAAAGACAAAGATCTATCTTCATGGAGATGGAGCCCCCTGGATCAAGCAGGGGCTGGAGTACCTGCCGAACTGTACATTTGTCCTTGATTGCTATCACAAGAACAAAGCGAAGAAGATGCTGTTTGCGGGATGTGGGAGCGGCGAGGCCGTGCCAGAAAAACAGACCGTTACCAACGCACTTCGGTATGGAAAAGCGGATGCACTAATTGAAGCAGGAAGAAGCTTGATAAAGAAGCATCCAGAGAGACAGGATCGTATAGAGGACGGCCTGGGATATCTATATCAGAACCTTGATGCCATCGCAATCAGATATCAGGATCCTGAAGCCAGAAACGGAGGGGCCACCGAGCCGCACGTCAGTCATGTCTTATCCAGAAGACTCAGCAGCCGGCCGATGGGCTGGAGCATCAAGACGCTGGAACATCTGGTCCCGATGCTGGCAGCTAAATCATTCGAGCTAATTCCTCGCACGCGCAGGGATGAACAGCCTGATTGCCTGAATATCGCGGCTGAAAAGGTGACCGCGGGGTTAACAAGGCCAAGCCCGTTCGCCGTTGACCCAGACCAGTGTATGCCGTTTGAAGTCTCATAAAAGGCGGGCATATCACACAGCTGTATCGCACCATGAAAGGACTGAGCTGGTAATCTTACAAAAAAATCTCCGACAACAAGTTGACACGGACCGCCTGCATAAAAGCATTGCCAGATGGACCGGGAAAGAGTACAATAAAACAGGCTCCGCTTCCGCGTGATTTCCGGCGGAGATGAGGAATTGCATGACTGTCGATGAATTGGAGAAAAAAGTTCGGATAGAGCAGCGGAAAAAGACGAAAAAGCAGCGTAAAAACAGACGCCTGCTGTGGACCTTTCTGGGGCTCCTTCTGCTTGCCTGCGGCCTTGCTGTTGCCCTCGTAAAGCTTGCCGGTGAGGAGCGGGAAGACCGTCCTGAGGCGCAGACCTTTGCACCCTCATCGGAACCGGCTGACGGGGTAAATGCCCGGATCGATGTAATCGACGTGGGGCAGGGCAGCGCGATGCTCATCGTGAGCGGCAGCGAAGCCATGCTGGTGGACGGCGGCGGAAGGGAGCATTCTTCGAAAACGGTTGCCTATCTGAAGGCGCGCGGCGTCACGAAGCTCAAATATATCGTGGCCACGCACTACGACGCCGACCATCTTTTCGGCGCGGTCGGCGCCCTGGAGGCCTTCCCGGTGGAAAAGGTCCTGGTCCCCGATTATGAGACGGATACGTATGTATACCAAAGTTTCAGAAACCATCTTGCGGGGAAAAAAGCAGAGGTAATTCATCCGTCTCCCGGGGATAGCTATACGCTCGGAACATGCCGTTTTACGGTGCTCGCACCCTGCGGCACCGCGTACGAAGCCGAAAATGATTACTCGCTCGCATTTCGCCTGACTGACGGGGAGCATTCGCTCCTTGTGACCGGCGATGCGGAGCTCGAAAGCGAAACGGAGATGCTGGCAAACAACAGAGGAGAGAGGCGCCTTAAGTCTGACGTGTATCTCGTCGGCCACCATGGGAGCGCCTCGTCGAGTTCT
>CADBIU010000119.1 GCA_902794825.1 uncultured Lachnospiraceae bacterium | reverse complement strand
TTGTTTCCATCGTGTCACCTCCTGTCAGGCCTTGACCTGCTTCAGAGCGCCGAATCTGCACAGGCTCATGCAGAGGCCGCATCCGTTGCACATCGTCTTGTCGATCGAGATCGAGCCGTCCTCATTTCTGGTAAGAGCAGGGCAGCCGGGGCGCAGGCAGGCGCCGCAGTGCACGCATTTCTCCGGAACAGGCTCAACCTTGTAGGGGTGCTTCTGGTCCTTGAGGAGGGCGCAGGGTGCCTTGGAGATGATCACGGAGAGCTCATCTTTATTGACCTCTTCCTTGATCACTCTTGTCATCTCGTCGATGTCATAGGGATTCACCTCGTGAACATTGGTGATTCCGATGCCGTTGCACAGTTTGACGAAATCTACAGCCGGCACGATCTCGCCGGAGAGGGTCTTGCCCGTAGCGGGGTGATCCTGGTGGCCGGTCATACCCGTGGTGCGGTTATCGAGAATGATGACCGTTCCGTGGGACTGGTTGTAGAACATGTTGATGAGGGAGTTGATACCCGTATGCATGAAAGTGGAGTCTCCGATGACCGCCACCCAGTTCTTAATATAGTCGTGCCCCTTGGCTTTCTCCATGCCGTGCAGTGAGGAGATGCTTGATCCCATGCATACTGTGGTGTCGACAACGGAGAGCGGTGCCAGCGCGCCCAGCGTGTAGCAGCCGATATCGCCCGCCGCGTGGATCTTGAGCTTGTTGAGCACATGGTAAGTTGCGCGGTGAGGGCATCCGGGACAGAGGATCGGAGGCCTGGGCGGGATCTGCGGCTGCGCTTTGATGCCGAGGTCCATGCCGAGCACCTTTTCCCTGATCATATTGGCGCTGTACTCTCCCTGGATCGTGAATCGCTCCTTGCCGATGCAGGGGATTCCCCAGGATCTGACCTGTTCTTCCACCACGGGCTCCAGCTCTTCGAAAATATAGAGCTCGTCTACCTTGGACGCGAAGTCCTCGATGAGCTTTTTCGGAAGCGGGTGGCACATGCCCAGCTTGAGGATCGACGCGTTCGGGCACACTTCTTTGACATACTGGTAAGCGATGCCCTCAGTGATGAAGCCGATCTTCTTGCCGTTCAGGGTCATATCGCCCATCTCTACGGTGTTGAAAGGAGCATTATTTGCGTATTCCGCCAGGTCCTTCATGCGCTGTTCGACGACCAGGTGACGCTTTTTTGCCATACCGGGCATCATGACATTCTTCTGGATATTTCTCTCGTAGGGCTTGTCCTCGATCTCCTCGCGGTCGCAGAGTTCCACCTCGCACTGGGAATGAGCCAGGCGGGTCGTTGTCCTTACGATGACCGGCGTGTCAAACTTCTCACTGATCTCATAGGCGTATTTGATGTAATCCTTGGCTTCCTGGGAATCCGCGGGTTCCATGCAGGGGATTGCCGCGGCGCGGCATACCATTCTGGTATCCTGCTCGTTCTGGGAGCTGTACAGTCCGGGGTCATCCGCCACAACTGCTACCATGCCGCCGTTGCATCCGATATAGGAGAAGGAATACAGGGGATCAGCCGCAACGTTGAGACCGACCATCTTCATGGTGCAGAAAGACCTGACGCCGCTGATGGAAGCGCCGATCGCGACTTCCGCGGCCACTTTCTCATTGGGAGCCCACTCCGCGTAAACGCCGGGATACTTCACCAGTTCCTCGCTGATCTCTGTGCTGGGCGTTCCGGGATAGGCGGAAGAGACTTTGCAGCCGGCTTCCCACACGCCTCTGGCAATCGCAGCATTGCCGAGCATCATTTTCTTCTCACTCATTTTCGTTACCTCTCTGTTTTTATTCGCCGAATCTGGCTCTCGCTCTCGCGAGGTCGTCGGCGTCGTCTACTTCGCACCACATCTCCTCGGGCACTTCCACGATCCTGAAATCGCACTCGCGATAGTACATCAGGCTTCCGAGGACTTTCTCGTAGTAGCTGTTCTCGCCCATGGATCACGTACCAGCGGATCAGGGGCATATATTTGTTCTTCACGAAGTTCTTCTCGAACTTGTACATATTGACTGTCTTGCGGGTCGGCGCGTAATCGAAATCAGGGTCCTGCCACTTGCCCAGGATCAGTTCCAGCGCCTTGTCGCCGTCGACGCGGATCACGGATCCGTCCATAGTCTCGGGGTTAAAAGGACTCACCAGAATGGAGCACTCTCCCTTGCCCTCAAGCAGTCTCTCTATCATTTCCTTGTGATAGCAGATATCGCACTCGAGCATGATCATGTCGTCGTCGCAGAAGTCCGCCGCCTTGTACAGAGAGACCACGTTGTTGGTCTCGAGGTATCTCGCGTTTTCAAAATATCGAACAGGCACGCCGTTCCATTCGTTCCCGATCTTTTCCCTGATATAATCAGCCATGTGGCCGACGACGATGCCGATCTCCGTGATGCCGCAGGCTGTCACATTATTGAGCGCATTGCACAGAAGCGGCGTTCCGTTTACTTCCACCATGGATTTGGGAATTGTATTTGTAATAGGGCGAAGTCTCTTGCCAAAGCCTGCTGCCAGTATAAGTGCCTTCATATTAAAAACCTCCTTGAGCGAAAATTGTTTATATCCGCTCTATTTTAACATATTTACAGACTCTTCACCACTGCATGCTCCGCCGCGCGGGATACCCGCTTCTGCATAAATGCCTCCCCAAAG
>CADBIU010000118.1 GCA_902794825.1 uncultured Lachnospiraceae bacterium | reverse complement strand
TCCTCTTTGCCGAGGTTCTCCAGAGTTTCGATATAGTTAGCGATCAGCTGGTCGCGGGAAGGCTTGCCGAGCTTGATATCTTCGTGAATGTTGACGCTCTCGATGCCGGAGATGTGAAGGCCTGCCGCCTCAACTTCTTCCTTCAGAGCGTGGATCCTCTCCTGGCTCCAGACTTCGCCGGGCTGTGTGTCATAAAGCGTCGTGATGACGCCGGTCACGCCGGGGATCTGCCTGATCTGCTGCAGTGTGACAGTGTCGAATTTGGAACCGTACCATCTGAGTGTCATTTCCATAGTGAATACCTCTCCGAGTAAGTTTTTGCTGTTTTGATCTGTTCTTTTCTTTGTTGTATATAGATTACTAAACCCAGCCAAAATATTGAATTGACTGGGTTGTTGTATATATTGCAAAAATTGCGGTATGCTTCAAACAGATACGATTTTCTGCCTCCCTCACGGATTATCCTGCTGCAGCTCGGAGAGAGAGAAAGCCTCCCGGTATTCCTTGGGCGACATCCCGTACGCCTTGCGGAAAGCCCTGAAAAAGCTCGGATAATCCTTGAAGCCGTAGGTGAGGCAGACCTCGCTGATCTTCTCGTTCATCATGATGGCGTCTCTGCAGGCGGCTGGCGGTTTTTCGTGAGGATGGATTGACCTTGTCGTAAACGGTCCTGCACAGAAGGAGCAGAAGATCCTCCACCCGGATCTCTATGACCGCTTCCCGGGCGAAATGGCTTCCGTGGATTTCCTCGAGAAGCTGAAGGGCTTTGGAGAGGATCGCGTTGAAGGAGACAGGATCATTGTGAAAGATGTGAAGATGCCGGTCCCTGCGCATATAGTTAAGAAGAAAAGCGAAGTCGGCGAAATGTTCTGCCAGCTGCTGCGCGAAATCGGCGCTGATCTAGAAGACAAAGCGTCTGTAGGGAAGTTCCGTGTTTACTACGAAAGCCCTGTGCATTGTCCCGGGAGGAACAATGACGAAATCGCCGCTCCTGAGGGCCTGCCTGCGGTCACCGATTTCAAATTCGACATCTCCTTCCATATAGAAGTAGAACTCGTAGTAATCGTGGGAATGCAGGTCGACATTGTTATGCCTGGTATCGCTGTAGTAGTAGATCTCGAAGTCCTGCGACAGCATGTACTGCCTGTGGGTAAAGGGTGTCTGGATTTTAGATCTCATTTGGACCTCCTGGGTTGGTGTCAAGGGGACGGTTCTACTGACACCTTTTGGGGCAAAAGGTGTCAGTAGAACCGTCCCCTTGACACCACTGATCGAGAATTCCTATACATATTATCATAACTGTCAGAGGTTGGGCACAGAAGGCCTAAAATCCATTTCATACACAAGAAATTTTGCACAATTAAATGAAGAATCATGCTAAATTGGGTATAGCCGGCAAGATCTTGCCGGTTATACCCAATTTTTATAAGAGCAAATCGGTTTCATGATATATTATGTGTGTAATATCGTTGAATCTAGCTTTTAGACCGATTTTCAGTCCTGGTGCGATGTAAAAATTGTGTATAGGCTGAAAAGGAGGCAGGTTTGTACCCAACCGTCACTCAGCCACAGGAGGAAACAGGCAGCCGCCTGCAGAAACAAACAGGAGAAACCGCATGTACGTGATCTTTGACATGGACGGCGTCATCGTCGATTCCGAAGCTGTTTATCTGGCCGGATATCTTCACGCCGCTCAGCTGTATGACCTTCCCATAGAGGATATGAGAACGGCCGTCGATCGCGCCACCGGCGTCACGCCTATGACAGAGCGGGCGATCATGACCGAGACATTCGGGCATCTGCCGCAGTTCAGTATGGACAAGACTTACAAGGCCTGCCGGGACTATTTTAACAATATTGTGGAGACCGGGCAGATGAGGCTCAAGCCCGGTGCGGCGGAGATCCTGAAGTTTCTGGAAGATAATAAGATCCCTGCAGGACTTGCGTCCTCTTCTCCGAGAGCTGTGATCGATAAGGTTTTAGGGCCGCATGACTTGCTGCGGTATTTTGACACGATCGTAAGCGGAGACATGGTGGAGCGAGGCAAGCCTGACCCGGAGATCTTCTTAAAGTGCGCGGCACAGCTCGGCATCCCTGAGTCAAAATACAGCGAGACCTTCGTCATTGAGGACTCCCACAACGGCATCCGGGCGGCATACGCTGCAGGAATGCAGCCGGTCATGGTGCCGGATCTGCTCCCGGCGACGGACGAGATGCGGCGGTTGTCGGCAGCGGTGCTGCCATCGCTGACGGAAGTGACAGAGTGGCTGCAGAGCCGCTGAGCGGAAACATCTTTATACTACAGGTTGAGTGACTGTTAATACTTCCCGGTGTACGTTAGGACTATAACCTGAATCCGTGAAGTTCATATGCGATAATCAGGCCCAAATCCTTTAACTGTCGCATTTATCACAACTCCACATTGATGTTGCGTTTTCACCCACCGGG
>CADBIU010000117.1 GCA_902794825.1 uncultured Lachnospiraceae bacterium | reverse complement strand
CCCTTCTCAAGGGTGAAGTCCTTCACGAATGCCGCGAACTCGTCAAACTTATTGGTGTGCTCTTCAATGAACTTGTGATCGATCCAGTCCTTCTCGATCAGCATGTTGGCGATCGTATACATCAGCTTGAGATCGCTCCTGGGCTTTAACCCATACCAGTAATCCGCGTTCATCGCGGTCTCTGACTTTCTGGGGTCGATGACGATGATCTTATGGCCGGGCACTTTGTTCTGGCGCACGCGTCCCCAGACAATGGGGTGCGCGACAACAGGGTTTGCGCCGATGAAGATGATCGTATCGGACAATTCCAGATCCTTAAGTGTGTAACCGGGAGCGTCGTAACCGTAAGTCTGCTTGTGGCCCACCGCTGCGGTCGCCATGCACAGACGGGTATTTCCGTCCACGTTCGTCTGCAGGTAGTTTCTCATGACATGGCCGAAAATAGCGAACTCCTCAAGAGTAAGCTGACCGGTACTGATTCCGGCGACGCTCTCCGTTCCATATTTTGCCTGAAGTTCCTTGAGCTTATCTGCAACATGCTGGAAACCTTCCTCCCATGAAACTTCCTTCATGGTTCCGTCTGCCTGCCGGATCTTGGGCAGCGCATCAGGTTTAACTGTCGTCTGCTGTTTGCTCAGAGACAGTCCCTTTATGCAGCTGAATCCGTCGTTGACAGGATACCCCTTGGTAGGGATCGTCCTGACGATCCGGCCGTTTTCAACGCAGAAGTCCAGATTACAGTCAATCGCGCAGAAATTGCAGGTTGATTGTATCCTTTTCATTCTCTCCTCCATTTCCAATTTCCCGTGTTTTGGTTAGTTTACACAATCTATCCAAAAAAAGTCTGGATTATCTTATTAATTATAACATGTATACCGATCCACATGTGTTGCATACGCAACATAGTTATTCTATAATGTTATTGCTTTCACAAAATATGCATTATCCGACAGGAGTATTTATGAGTGATCTGCTGATCCATGCGTTCCAGACGCATCCCATGTTTAATGACATCTCTCTGACCAACTGTCAAACCCTGATGAACTGTCTGGGATGCAGAGAGAAGAGTTATAAGAAAGATCAGATCATCCCGGCATCAGAGAACTCAGACAGACAGATCGGGATCGTTATATCCGGCTGCGTTCATATCATCAAGGAAGATATATGGGGCCGATGCACTTTTCTCACCTATACCGAAGACGACGGGATCTTCGGGGAGGTCCTGATCGGGGAGAATCTGAGCGAGCGGGGAATTATCTTCAAAGCGGCGGAACCCACTACAGTCCTCTTTATCCCGGCGGACAGGATCCTGCACCCCTGCAGGAACTCCTGCCCCTTCCATCACGCACTCTCCAGGAATCTGTTTGATCTGATCAGCCGAAGAAACGTTGCGCTGACGGAGAAGATCGAGATCACCTCCAAATCCTCTCTCCGCGAAAAAATTCTGGCGTATCTCTCCCTGGAAGCGCAGAAAGCCGGTTCCATGAAGGTGACGATTCCCCTCAGCCGCTCGGAAATGGCGGATTATCTGTGTACGAACCGGAGCGCGCTCTCTCGAGAGCTCACAAACATGAAAAAAGACGGGATCCTGGACTATGATCTTCGGACCTTCCGTCTCCTTCAGGTTCCGGACAGCAAATAGCTTTACCGCCTGACTCGGTATATCCGAATAGAAAAAGAGGCTGCCGCACAAGCGCATTCCTTACCGCTTAGTGCGACAGCCTCTCCTGTCGTTTTTTAACCCAGTGTAAAAACTGCGATGCTGTAACCGGGCAGCGTCAGCACACCATTTTCATACGTAATGCTCTCTTCGTTGGTGTTCAGGACTGCCGCCAGAATAAGTCCATCGCCAACTCCCGCCAGCTCCTTCACTGCCGCCTCGCCGCGCAGGTTCATCACGATCAGCAGGTCGCCTTCCGATGCTCCGGCAGCCGCTGATCCTCCATCCGCGCCGCTCTCCGCATACCTTCTGAAAAACGCCGCTACATTGTCATCACTGATCGAGTCCGCGCCTTCCGTCCTGCCACGCGCGATCGCCGGAAAAGCATTCCGCACACGGATGACTTCCCTGAACCACGTCCAAAGCGAAAGCCCGTCCTCCCTCTGCGCCTTTGCAGGAGCAAACTTCATCGGCATCTCGTCCATGTCCGGCGGTCCGGCGCACATGTCGGGGTCTTTGGGGTCGTCGCTCCAGTACATCGGGACGCGCTTGTTTTCGTCCTTGCCGGCGCCCTTCATGCCGATCTCCTCGCCGTAATATACAAACGAATTGCCGCTCATGAAAAGACTCATCGCGTACGCCATTTTCGTAACAGGTCCCTCATCCGCGCCGTAATACCCTGCGCTCCTGGCCATATCGTGATTCGTGTAGAACGGCGCGTCGACATAGTCCGGATTCGCGGCGCTGAACGCTTCCTGCGCCAGCAGCATTCCCTTCACGTAATCCGAAGCCTTGTAGTTTCCGCGCATAATATTGGCGATGAACCCCTCGTTTCCGGAAAACGGGAAGTCGAACAGCGAGTCGATACCGCTCTCGTAAAGCTTTGCGATCTCGTTCCGGCCCGTCCACGCTTCTCCGACAAAATAGCAATCAGCCTTTATACTTCTCCCCGCCTCCGTCAGGAACCGCAGGAATTCCACGTTGGCATCCGGATTCCCGTTAATATAGTATGTCACCGCATCCAGCCTGAATCCGTCAACTCCCTTCCCCAGCCAGTATTCGAGGATCGAACGGATCTCGCCTCTTACGGCTTCGCTCGAAAGATTCAGGTCCGGCATTTCCGACCAGAATCTCGCCTCGTAATACCACTCCGTACCTTCCACAGGCGCGTACCCGTCAGCAGGCTGCCTGGTGAAATTGTAATAATCGTAATACTTACAGTAGGAAGTGTCAGGCTCCCATCCGGAAGGCAGTTCGTGCAGGTAATCCACCGCCGCCTTGAACCAGGCGTTGTCGTCCGAAGTGTGGTTCAGCACCAGGTCCATATATACACGGATGCCCCGCTCGTGGCATTCCGCAAGTAGCGCTTCATAATCTTCCATCGTGCCAAAAGCCGGATCGATCGCATAGTAATCATCCACATCATACTTGTGGTACGTCGACGACGGGTGTACGGGTGTCAGCCAGATCGCGTCAAACCCCAGATCCTGAATGTAATCCAGCTTGGAGCGGATGCCGTTCAGGTCGCCGATCCCGTCCCCGTTTGAGTCGCAGAACGAGTAGACAAAAATTTCATACGTCGTGCGGTAATCGTCGTCTTTTACTGCTTTCGTGAGATCTTTGTTATAATCCAGCATCTGGACAGAAACAGCAGCTGTCGTTTCGCCGTCCGCCGCCTGTTCAGCACCGGAAAAAGCGGCGGGCTGCCCGGCAGCCGCCGCCTGATCTGTGTTTTGGCTCTTATTGCATCCGGTCAAGCACAATACCGCGCACAATAACACATATAGTATTCTCTTCATCCTATCAACACCCTAACCATCTTAACCTTTGACCGCTCCTGACATGCCTTCGACATAGAACCTCTGCAGATAGAGGAACAGAATAGCGATCGGGAGCGAGATCAGCACCGCGCCCGCCGCAAAGCAGGTGTACCACTGGTAAATATACTCCTTCTGCAGCATGTTCCACAGGCCGATGGCGACCGTGAACTGGTCGGCGTTGGCCCTGCACAGGACTTTGGCGAAGATGAAGTCGACCCATGGCGCAATGAACGACGTCATGATGGTATAGATGACGATCGGCTTGGACAGCGGCATGGTGATCTTGGTGAAGATCTGCCACTGCGTCGCGCCGTCGATGATCGCTGCCTCATCAATGGCCCTGGGGATCGTGTCGAAGAAGCCCTTCGAGATCTGGAAGCCCAGACCGGTGCACGCGCTGTAGACAATGATCAGTCCGAACCGGATGGACGAGCCTTCCGTAAGACCCATGGCTTTCAGAATAAAGTACTGCGCGATCATCGTCATGAAGCCCGGGAACAGGCCCAGGATCATCGCGATGTTCATATACGGTTTACGGAATTTGAAACGCATCCGGCTGAGCGAATACGACACAGACAGCACGAACGAT
>CADBIU010000116.1 GCA_902794825.1 uncultured Lachnospiraceae bacterium | reverse complement strand
CGCATCAGAGTGCGTACCGTTCATCAAGACCGGCGGACTGGCTGACGTTGTCGGCTCTCTCCCCAAGGATATTGATCCGGAGTACTATGATGTCAGAGTCATGATTCCTAAGTATTCCTGCATGAAGCAGGAGGTCAAGGATCAGATGGAATATGTCACTCACTTCTACATGGACTATCACTGGAAGAGCGAGTATGTGGGCGTGCTCAAGACCGTGAAGAATGGGATCACTTTCTATTTCATCGACAACGAGGGATTCTTCACTACAGATAAGCCTTATACGGATGATCCGCTTTTTGAGATCACCAGATTCGCCTATTTCTCCAAGGCTTGCCTGTCCGCTCTTCAGCCGATCGGTTTCCGTCCTGATCTGATCCACTGCCACGACTGGCAGACCGGACTGGTTCCCGTATATCTCAAGGAGAGATTCGCGGACAACGAGTTCTATCAGGGGATCAAGACTGTCATGACGATCCACAACCTGAAGTTCCAGGGCAAGTGGAATGTGAAGGATGTCGAGGACATCACCGGACTTTCCGGCTACTACTTCACGCCTGACAAGCTGGAAGCATACAAGGATGCCAACCTTCTTAAGGGCGGTCTTGTATATGCGGACGCGATCACAACGGTCAGCCCTACATATGCGGAAGAGATTAAGACCCAGTTCTACGGCGAAGGTCTCGACGGACTGATGAACGCCCGCGCCAACGACCTGCGCGGTATCCTCAACGGCATCGACTACACAGACTTCAGCCCGGACAACGACAAGAAGATCTTCAAATCCTACACAGTCGATGATTTCCGCAAGAACAAGGTCAAGAACAAGATCGCGCTGCAGAAAGAGCTCGGACTCAAACAGGATGAGAAGTGCTTCATGATCGGTATCGTCTCCCGTCTGACAGACCAGAAGGGCTTCGATCTGATCGCCTATGTTCTTGAGGAGATGCTCTCCCTCGACGTGATCCAGATCGTGGTTCTGGGCACCGGCGAAGAGAGATACGAGAACATGTTCCGCTATTTCGACTGGAAGTACAACGACAAGATCTCCGCGAACATCTACTATTCCGATGAACTGTCCCACAAGATCTATGCGGCTTCCGACGCTTTCCTGATGCCTTCCCTGTTCGAGCCCTGCGGACTCAGCCAGTTGATGTCCCTGCGCTACGGCACACTTCCGATCGTCCGCGAGACCGGCGGCCTCAAGGATACGGTTGAGCCTTACAACGAATACGAAAACACCGGCACGGGCTTCACCTTCGCGAACTACAACGCTCACGAGATGATGCATGCAGTCCGCTATGCAGAGAAGATCTTCTATGACAAGAAGAGAGACTGGAACAAGATGGTCGAGCGCGCTATGAACGCCGACTTCTCCTGGAAGCAGTCCGCTCTGAAGTATCAGGAGATGTATGACTGGATGATCGGCGGCTGATCGCAGTTGTAAGTTTTCAAATTGCCATTTATAATGGGGTGACGAACTTTATGGTTCGTCACCCTGTTTTTTCTTACAGGGCAAAATATTGAATGACTTACAGCATAAAAGGAAACGCGTTTATGGCTTCAGAACATAAGAAAAAAACACCATCCCTCGGAGGCGGCAATGTGGCGGCGCAGGCCGGTATTCTGGCGGCGGCCAGTATTTTGTCCCGAATCATCGGACTTTTATACAGGTCTCCCCTGACAGCGATCATCGGTGATGAGGGAAACGGCTATTACGGAACGGCAATTAATATTTACACCATCGTGCTGATGGTCTCGAGCTTCGGCGTGCCTGCGGCGATCTCCAAGCAGATGGCGCAGAAGATGGCGGTGGGAGATTACAAGAACGCCCAGAAAGTATTCCACTGTTCCATGGTCTACGCGCTGGCGGTAGGTGTTGCGGGCAGTATGCTTCTGTATTTTGGCGCAGGAGTACTGGTGCCGCCCAACAGCGTGCCGGTTCTGCAGGTTTTCGCGCCGACAGTATTTCTGTTCGGAATTCTGGGCGTCCTGCGCGGCTATTTCCAGGCGAACCAGTCCATGGTGCAGACATCGGTCTCACAGATCCTTGAGCAGATCGCGAATGCGGTCGTCAGTATTCTGGCAGCTTATCTTCTCATGCGCACAGTGATGAATGCGGATCCCACGCATAAAGCGATCCGCGGCGCGATGGGAAGCGCTCTGGGTACCGGAAGCGGCGTTCTGGTAGCGCTGATCTTCATGACGCTGGTCTACTTCAGATATCGCGGCATGTTTATGGAAAGGGTGCACGGTGATACGGAGCATGAAGAGGAGCCCTTCGACCCCCTTATGGTGGAGACGATCCTTGTGATCACGCCCTTCATTCTCAGCAGCTTTATCATGAACCTGACGACTTCCCTGAACCAGACGATCTTTATCAAGATCATGATCCAGTACAAGCACTGGGAAGAAGCTGTGACGACGACGCTGTACGGCCTTTTCTCCAACAAAGCGGTCGTCATAACCAATATCCCGATTTCCATCGCGACAGCTGTGGCCGCGGCGATCCTGCCCAACATCTCCACATCCTTTGCCCAGGGAGATCTGGAAGAGACCAAAAAGAGAAGTATCAACGCGATCCGTATGACGCTCGTGATCGCAGTGCCCTGTGCCATTGGGCTTCTTGCCCTGGCGAGGCCTGTGACTATGCTGTTGTTCCCGCAGTGGGACACGCTCGATGTCGCTTCGATCCTTCTTGCGGAGCTGTCAATTACCGTCATTTTCTATTCGGTGGGGACGATCATGAACGCGATCCTGCAGTCCATCGGCAGGATCCATATGCCC
>CADBIU010000115.1 GCA_902794825.1 uncultured Lachnospiraceae bacterium | reverse complement strand
ATAAGGACTTCGGTCCCCGGATCCTTCTCTTCGAGTTCTCTGATGGCCTTATTAATATTTCTTGAGACCTCATTGGTCCCGGACGTCGAACCCTTATAAATGCTGAGTACGACGGCCTGCTCCCCGTTCAGCTTCGAATAACTCATATCAGAATTATCGATAACGGTAATATCGGCAACATCGGAGAGCCTGACGGAACCGATCACGTCCATTTCCACCAGAAGGGAGTCCGCGATCTCGGTCGAATCCTCATATTCGTCACCGATCTTGAGCAGCCAGGACTGATCGTTCTTGTCATCGATATAGCCGGCCGGCATCGAGAAATTCTGCGCGTAGATGATCTGTGACAGTGTCTGCGGCGTAAGAAGTGCGTCTGCGTTGGCATTTTCAAGCGCAGCCGCCCGGGACGACTCATACTGCTGTCTGGCGGCAGACAGCTGGGTCTGGGCCATCGACAGCTGCTGGGCGGCTGTCGAGAATCCGACGGCCGCATCCAACTGTCCCTGTGTGAGCATACCGAACACGGATTCCATCGAGGTCAGAAGGGCAGGAACCTGTGCAATCAGGCCGGACAGACCGTCCAGACCGCCGTTCAGCCCCTGAAGAGCCTCCGTCATGATCCCGTTCACATCGATCATGGCGACCTGTGAGGCGATGACTCTCACTCTTGCAAGGACACCCGAGATCTTTGTCACGGACGCCATAAGACTTGAGATCGAACTGCCGTCGAGGGACTCAAGCGCTTCATCGACCGAAGCGATCGCCTCGGCAATCTGACCGCTCAGAAGATCGACATCTACCAGTGCGCTTCCCTTCAGCATCGCGTTCTGCAGAATCGTTGCCGCCTGCGTCAGCTCCTCCTGTGCCGCCACAAGATCTGTAGCTGCTTTCGTGAGGGCTGAAAGAGCGAGGGCTGCCGCTTCCTGCAGCTCAGGCGTCACTTCCTCGCCCGCTTCCGTCACTGCCTGCTGCGCAGCCGTATAGGCGGCCTGTGCCTCTGCAAGCGCTGCAGAGAGGGCTGTCACCTTCGCCTGCGCGGTATTGTATGCCGTCTGTGCTTCCGTCACAGCTTCGCTGATTGAATCCTGATCCTGCCCGTACGTTCCTACAGAAGCCTGGATCGCTGCAAGACGGGCTCGCACCACTTCCAGAAAGCCTCCCATGGAACCGGCGATCTCCGACGCGCCTCCGCGGATCGAGTCGAAAATACCCGAGGCCAGTGTCGATCCGAAGCTCGACTCCTGCTCCTCAAGAAGCGCCTGACCGGCGTCGACCTGTCCCTGTGCGTCGTCGAGCTGGCTCTTCGCCTCCTCCAGCGCTTTTGTCGTCTCCGTCAGGATCTTATCATTCAGCGCATTGATCTTCGTCTGATTGAGCTCGACCTGGACCGTCTTTTTTACAAGACCCACATCGGTGACTGACGCGACTCCCTCAGCTCTCTCAAAGTGGGGAATCACTTCGTTGGACACATAGTCAGACAGTTCATAGACATCGTACCCTTCCCGCTCGATCGCTATATACATCGTCGCGACCATGTCCATACTGATTTCCAGGATATTGGGTACTCCGGCTGTGTCCGGCAAAGTCTGGGAAAGCTGATTAACAGCACTCGATACTTTTACCATCGCGCTGTCAATATCCGTTCCATCCTCGAATTCCAGCTGCGTGAGAGAATAGTTCTCGGCGCTCACAGTATTGACATTTTTTACGTTGGCGATCGTTCCGAGCGCATTCTCCATGGGCTCGCTGATCTCCAGCTCGACCTTCTCAGGGCTGGCTCCCGGATACGTCGTGATGACCAGCATATAGGGGAGGCTGATCTGCGGCAGAAGGTCCATCGGTATGCTCATGACAGAGACGAAACCCAGGACTATAACGGCTATGACCGCTACAAGGATGGTAAATGGCCTTTTAACACTGAATTTTTCCACTACGCCCTTCCCTCCTTCTGTACGTTATTTTCCTCTTCAAATGAGAACAGAAGATCCTTCTGGAGCGCGAGCAGTCTCCTGAAGTTCTCCTCGCCGAAACGCGCAAGTACACAGCGAAGATAGGAAAGAAGGGCAGTCTCGTATTCCTCAAATACAGAGCTGCCGAAATCTGTGAGCCTGACGATCATGCGGCGGCGGTCCTCCGGATCCGCATAACGCTCGACCAGTTTTTCATTTTCAAGGGTACGAAGGTCTCTGGAAAGGGCGGACGGAAGAACATGCATCTCCCTCGCCAGATCAGAGACATTGACTGTTCCGTTTTTCTCCAGTTTATTCATGGATAAACAGATCTTGAAAAGTAATTCGAAATGACATGGCGGACAGTCTGTGAAGACATTTCTGAACCCTTCCGTGGAAGTTTTCCATATACGTTCCGTGGTGACCAGAAATTCACAGAGCTGTTCTCCGGATGCGTCGGAAAAGAGCTTATACATAATTTGACCCCTTCATAGTTATACTCCGTCTTGTACACCTGTTAATATTTAACAGGTGTTAACATTAATATTGTACATAAAGGGTCCTGTTATGCAAGAACTTTCGGAAAATCTTAAATAAATTAAAAAGAACTCCGAATCCTTATGATTCGGAGTTTACAGAGGCGACACCCGGAATCGAACCGGGGATGAAGGTTTTGCAGACCCGCGCCTTACCGCTTGGCTATGTCGCCATGCTTTATGAGTGACCCCAAGCAGGTTCGAACTGCTGTTACCGCCGTGAAAGGGCGATGTCTTAACCACTTGACCATGGGGCCATGAGCGAATAAATCGCAGCTCCCCGAGTAGGGCTCGAACCTACAACAACTCGGTTAACAGCCGAGTGCTCTACCATTGAGCTATCGAGGATTATGTGTGATCTTCAGATCACGGATGCTTTACGCACCCTCAAAACCGCATATACAGTACTTACAGAACTATTATAAAGACATTCTCTGATATTTGCAAGAGCATTTATCAGATTAAATCTTTGGTCAAGCCCTCGTCCGATTAGTAGCAGTCAGCTGCATACATTACTGCACTTCCACCTCTGCCCTATCTACCTCGTCGTCTCCAAGGGGACTTA
>CADBIU010000114.1 GCA_902794825.1 uncultured Lachnospiraceae bacterium | reverse complement strand
GTCTGCATCATTCGGCCATATCCGACAGGCAGACAGCTAACAACAGATGTAATATCGGGGTGCTGGGCGCTGGTGTGACCACCGTTCAGCATGCCCTATGTACAAGTGCATCAATGAAAATCTCCTTTACCATGGCTGTATGCCTTTGGATGAGGACGGCAACTTCGCCAGAGTGGACTTCTGGGGCGAGCCGCTGCAGGGAAGGGCATATCTGGATAAAGTAGACCAGGAGGTGAGAAAAGCCTGGAGCGCGGCGGATGAGAGCAGCGTCGATTTCCTGTGGTATCTGTGGTGCGGCATCGACTCGCCGCTCTTTGGCAGGGTGATCAAGACTTTTGAGAGAACCTATCTTGAGGATAAGACAACATGGAAGGAGCCGCGCAACCCTTACTATGTCTTTAACCGGGAGAAGCGCACTGCCAAAATGATCCTGCATGAGTTCGGCCTCTATTCCGAGCGAAGCCATATCATCAACGGACATACTCCAGTCAACGTCAAAAAGGGAGAGTCGCCGATCCGCGCGGACGGCAAGCTCTATGTCATTGACGGCGGCTTCTGCAAGGCTTACCAGAAAGCGACGGGTATCGCCGGATACACGCTGATCTTCAACTCCCACGGAATGAAGCTCAAGACACATCAGCCTTTTGAGAGTCTCAAAAAAGCGCTGGAGGAAAATGTGGATATCCACTCCGATACGGAGATCGTTGAGGTGGAGGACAGGCGCATCATGGTCGGAGACACCGACCAGGGGATCATCATCCGCGAAAGGATCAAGGACCTCAAGGAACTTCTTAAAGCCTACAGAAGCGGTCTGGTGAGAGAGAGATGAGACCGCAGGAACAAAGCAGCAATTGAATTCACAGTTATGAGACGGCCGGAGGTTATGTGGCTTCCGGCTGCCTTTTTGTGTTATAATAATTTATTGTTGCAATTTTAATTAAGTTTGATTTAGATATCGAGGTTTACACATGAATCAGTCACAAACATCCGCACCTCAGGCAAACCCTTCAGCACTTCTTCCGATCCTTCTCTTTCTCGTGGTCTATCTCGGAAACGGAATCTTTTTCGAGTACATAAGGCCCGAAGAAGGGCAGATGGGGTTTTACGTGGTCTCTGTGGTGCTCGCTTTTTCAATCGCCCTGATCGCGGCTTTTCTGCAGAACAAGGAGCGCACTTTCGACGAGAAGATCCATATCTGCGCGAAAGGGATCGGCGATGACAATATTGTGACCATGCTGTTTATCTTCCTGATGGCAGGCGCTTTCAGCGGTATTGCTTCACAGGCGGGAGGAGCCTCAAGCACGGCCAACCTGCTGCTGAATATCATCCCCGGAAGATTCGCGGTTCCGGGCCTGTTTGTGATCGCATGCCTGATCTCAATGGCTATGGGAACCAGCGTGGGAACGATCTCGGTCCTTGCGCCGATTGCCTGCGCGGTCTCGCAAAACGGCGGACTGCCCCTTCCGTTCTGCGTCGGCATTGTCGTCGGAGGCGCAATGTTCGGAGATAATCTCTCCTTTATTTCAGATACCACGATCGCTGCCACTAAGACGCAGGGTGTGGAAATGAAGGACAAATTTCGTACAAATATAAGAGTAGCTCTTCCCGCCGCGATCATCACACTGGTGATCCTGATCGTTTATGCGTTCATGAGCAGGGGAGCCTCCATCGGCACCTTTGAATTCAATATCTGGCAGGCGCTTCCCTATTTCATCGTACTGGCTATGTCAATCCTGGGGATCAATGTATTTCTGGTGCTGATGGCAGGTATCCTTCTCTTCGTGTTGGTCGGGATCTTCACGGGTTCCCTGACTTACGCAACGGCGCTGGCATCGATGGGAAGCGGGATTGGCGGGATGTTCGAGACTATGATCGTCACGATCCTGGTGGCATCCATCGCGGCGCTTATGAAGGAAAACGGGGGATTCGAGGCAATCCTCGCTTTTATACGCAAGAAAGCGGACAGCAAGCGCGGCGGAATGTACGGCATTGCTTTTTTGACGGCATTTATGGACATTGCAACAGCCAATAATACAGTTGCAATCGTTATTTCGGCACCTATAGCCAGAGATATTACGAAAGAATACGGAGTGGATCCCAGACAGACGGCATCGCTTCTCGACACCTGCTCCTGCATCGCGCAAGGGATAATACCTTACGGAGCGCAGCTGCTGGTAGCGGCGAATATCGCGAAGCTGACCAGTGTCTCACTGATCCCCTTCCTAATCTACCCGTTTGTACTTCTAGTATTTGTGGTGATCTCTATTCAGAAAGAGAGGTGAAGCGGTGTATGACAAATGATAAGGAAGACCCCAGGATCATCAGGCTCTGTGAGTTTCCGCAGCACCATGGCAGCAATACGCTGGACCACTGCGTAGCAGTAGCCAGGCGGGCTTTTGAACTGGCTGAGAAGCTCGAATGGAAGATTGACGAGAAGGAATTGGCGCGAGGAGCTATGCTGCACGATTATTATCAGTACAGCATCAAGGAACAGGACCTTACCGCATATAAACACGGAACAAGTCACCCACAGATCGCAATGGAGAAAGCGGACAAAGATTTTAAGCTCACTGATAAGGAGAAGAACATTATCAGGGGACACATGTGGCCGCTGACATTTGCCCATCCGCCCAAGTCCAAAGAGGCAATCCTGGTCAGTCTTGCGGACAAGGACGTGGCGGCCAGGGAGTTCGCGCGGCCTGAGATCAAAAGGGCGGGAAGGATCGCCAGAAAGATCAGAGACAGAATTCTCGAAAAAAAATAATACCCACATCAAAAGGTCCGGAACTGCGCCGCGGTTCCGGGCCTTTTGGCATTAGAAAGGCCTTAATTTTTTTGCACTTTAGCGTGAAATAGTGGATAATAGATACATCTTACGGGAGGATTTATGGCATAAGTAACCACCTGGCAAAATAGTGTAAGGAGGGGATGCATTTGAAAGGATTGAGAAGGAAAACAGCACTTATAATGGCCTTCCTGTTTGTTCTCGCAGCGCTGACGGCCTGCGGACAGAAGGGCAGGCTCCGCATCGGAACAGCGGGAGAGGGCGGCAACTATAATTCTCTGGGCAAGGCGTTGTCCCAGACGCTTCAGAAAGATCCCTATAAGATCAATGTCGAAGTAAAGACGACGGCCGGTTCGGCGGCAAATATCCGTCTGCTCTCTCAGGATTATCTGGAGCTGGCGATCGCCCAGTCCGATGTCATTGACGAGATGTACGCAGGCACGCTGGATACGCAGGCAATGAAGGGATACTCTGCGATCGCGTCGCTGTATCCGGAGCCTGTACAGATCGTGGTGAGAGCGGATTCGGGAATTGCTTCTGTAAGTGACCTCGCCGGGAAGAAGGTGAGTGTGGGCGAAGCGGATTCCGGTACACAGAAGAACGCGGCTCAGATCCTGCAGGCTTATGGGCTTACATCCAACATGCTGACAGTTCAGAACATGACTTACGCGGAGGCGTCAAAAGCTCTTGGCGATGGTAGCATCGACGCGATGTTCTGCACAGCCGGCGCGCCGGCGCAGGTCATCACTGACCTATCCGGGACGACACCTGTAAGCCTTGTGCCGATCGAAGGGCAGCAGAGCGATCTTTTGACAGGAGCTTACGGATTCTATGCGAAAGCAGTGATACCTGCAGGAACTTACAAAGGACAGGACAGCGACGTGACGACGCTGGCTGTGATGTCAGTCCTTCTGGCATCGGACAAGACCCCTGAAGATAAGATCTATACGATCACAGGCGCCCTCTTTAAGGAGAAGGCGGCGCTCAACGACGCAGTTCCGGTGGAATTCGACCTTCAGGAACAGAAAGCTGTGGAGTCAGTCACGATCCCTTTCCATCCCGGCGCAGCACAGTACTACCAGGAATGCGGCATTACTGTACAGACATCCGGAGAGTAAGGAGGGACGATCATGATCACAATCGAGATTAACAAGTATCTTACCCTTGCCATCGCTGTCGGCGTCCTGATGCTGGGACAGTTTCTTCGCAAAAGGATCCGTTTCCTGGAGACCTTCTGCATCCCGGCACCTGTGGTCGGCGGACTTGTGGTCGCCATCATTTCCTGCATCCTCTATGTGATGGGGGTAGTTGAATTCATTTATGACGACACCTTCCGGGAAATCTGTATGGTGTTTTTCTTTACTTCTGTAGGATTTCAGGCCAACCTGGCTGTCCTCAAGGAGGGTGGGAAGGACCTGATCATCTTTCTGGTCCAGGTTATTCTACTGATCGTCCTGCAGAACGTCCTGGCCGTCGGGGTCTCACGCGTCTTAGGCGTAAATCCGCTGATCGGTCTTTGTACCGGCTCTGTTCCCATGGTCGGCGGACACGGGACGGCGGGAGCCTTCGGCCCTGTCATAGAGGACTTCGGCATTCAGGGTGCCACGACAATTGCAACAGCTGCGGCTACTTTCGGCCTTATCGCGGGAAGTTTGATCGGCGGCCCTCTGGGCAACTCCCTGATTAAAAAGTACGACCTTTTAAAGACCGCGAAGTCCGCGGATGATGTAGAGATCTTCGACGAGGACGAAGAGCAGCACGTCAGACACTTTGACAATTACGCGCCGGCGGTATTTGAACTGTGTGTCACCGTTGGCCTGGGCACGCTGATTTCCGCGCTGCTGACCAAAACGGGAATGACCTTCCCCGTCTATATCGGCGCCATGATCGTCGCCGCGGTTATCCGCAATATCGGAGAGAGCACCGGAAAGATCAAAGTCTACATGGGCGAGATCAATGACCTGGGCGGTATCTGCCTTTCGCTGTTCCTCGGTATTGCCATGATTACTCTCAAGATCTGGCAGCTCGCGGCGCTGGCACTTCCTCTGGTGATCCTGCTTCTGGTCCAGCTTGCGTTTATGTATCTGTTCGCGAGATTTGTGATCTTCCGCTTTATGGGAAGAGATTACGACGCGGCCGTCATCACAGCAGGTACCTGCGGCTTCGGTATGGGCGCAACACCCAACGCCATGGCCAATATGCAGGCGATCTGTGACAAATACGTGCCTTCCATCAAGGCGTATCTTCTGATCCCGATCGTGGGAAGCTTGTTCGCGGATTTTATAAATTCGCTCGTTATCACGTTTTTCATCAACCTGGTATGACGCAAGGAGGTAATTTCAGGATGAACCTGAAGAAACTATTTCATATAGAGAAAGATGACAATGTAGCGGTGCCCGAGATCCATTCCGATAATTTCGACGAACTTCAGGATAAGGCCGATCAGGAGGAAAATGCGGAACTTGAGAAAAAAGACATTGTTTATGACAATGTTGCGATTCCCGAGATCCATTTCCATCACAAAAAGAAGTCAAAATAGTGTATTATAAATACAGTCTTCCGGTTCAGATGTTTAAACATATCCGAGACCGGAAGGCTGTAAATCGTTTACTGACAGGAGATGTGCTATGAAAACAATAACGAAGGGGAAAATGTGGTGTTTCGCAATAGGACAGTTCGGCTGGTCGCTGCTGTCGGCGCTGATCACAAACTGGCTTGT
>CADBIU010000113.1:812-4108 GCA_902794825.1 uncultured Lachnospiraceae bacterium | reverse complement strand
CATCATTCGGCCATATCCGACAGGCAGACAGCTAACAACAGATGTAATATCGGGGTGCTGGGCGCTGGTGTGACCACCGTTCAGCATGCCCTAATTATCATACTATAAAAACGACCTCTGGGGTAGTTTGTCCACATCTGTCCACAAACCACCCCAGAGGTCGAGGTTGGGTTGGGTTGGAGGTTGAGGTTGAGGTCGATGGTCGACAAAGGTCGAGGTCGTTTCGATCGATCCTTGCATTCTTGAACATTCCGGTCCTCTGTGATAACATACTTTCAACTCGTTCAGCGCTATTTCAATTCACGTCCGGCGCTGGATTTTCTGGTGCTAATGCCCATAAATCACGGTCATTACACTTCATTTCAGTTCAGTCTTCTGTGGAATTTCTCCGCAAAACTCCCGAACCGTTTACGAACCATTTCAACCCGCTTTTTTGGCAGTCAAAAGATGCAAATGACCCCAGAAGTCGTATCTAAAAACCCATCTGTGGGCAAACCACCCCAGAGGTCGTTTGCATCAGAAAGGAAAAGGTCACGTCTATGCCATCTCGTCCACGCGAAATCAGTTCTCTAGGTATCTATCACGTTGTTTATCGCGGCGTCAACAAACAGCAAATATTCGAAGATGAAGATGATTACGGCAAGTTTTTGACAGTTCTTCGTAAATATCAACCAATTTGCGGCTATAAAATCATCGCTTATTGTCTGATGTCCAATCATATTCATCTGCTCATTAAGCCTGGCAAAATACCGCTGGCAGGAATATTTCAGCGTGTCATTCCAAGCTTTGTGTACTGGTATAACAAAAGATACGAGCGGGTCGGCAGTCTTTTCCAGTCTCGCTTCAGAAGCAGCACGGTCAATAACGTTTCACAGTTCTTCACCGTCATCAGGTACATTCACCAGAATCCGGTCAAGGCGGCGATCTGCGATCACCCTGCGCAGTATCGATATAGTAGTTATAAAAACTATTTTGACGACGATCTGATTGATAGCAGCTTCGTGCGTTCAGAGGTCAGCGTTGAATCCTTCCGCAGTTTTAACTGTGCAGAAAATGATGACCAGTGTCTGGACATTGACGACGAGCGCCCGAGAATGAAGGATGAGCGCGCCGTGAATATCATGCAAAGACTCTCCGGCTGCAGCAATGTGACGGAGTTCCAGCATCTCGATACGAAAGTACGGAACGAAGTGCTATACGATATGTGGGTGGCCGGTATATCGATGAGTCAGGCCAACAGGGTCACAGGAGTTTCGTACGGGGTGATAAGGAAGGTCATCGCGGCAGCGGGGCGAAAGTGAGTGAGCTCCGGCGGCGGGCGAGTACGGCATGGATGACCTGCTTTCGCCGCGTCAAAACATAGGTGACCTCTGGGGTAGTTTGAACATAAATGACCTCTGGGGTAGTTTGTCCCCATCTGGGGACAAACTACCCCAGAGGTCGGTTCGCGATGCTATAATAAAGAGAACACCAGGAGTCTCTGCAACACATTCCATCCAAAAGTGCAAACAGCAAACGCCCACCAATACAAACAAGGAGAATCACTATGCCCTTCCCCGCAAACTTCCTCTGGGGCGGCGCCACCGCCGCCAATCAATGCGAAGGCGCCTACAACCTCGACGGCCGCGGCCTCGCCAACGTTGACGTAATACCCAACGGCCCTTTCCGCCGCTTCGTCACAAGCGGCGAGCGCCCGATGCTCGACTTTGAAGACGGCTACTTCTACCCTGCCAAAGAAGGCATCGACATGTACCACCATTTCAAAGAAGACATCAAGCTCTTTGCCGAAATGGGCTTCTCCGTCTATCGCCTCTCCGTGGCCTGGACCAGGATCTACCCGAACGGCGACGAGGCCGAGCCCAACCGCAAAGGAATCGAATTCTACCGCAAACTCTTCGAGGAGTGCCGCAAGTACAACATCGAGCCGCTTGTCACGATCACTCATTTTGACTGCCCGATCCATCTCATCAAAAAGTACGGCGGTTGGCGCAGCCGCAAGATGATCGACTTCTACAAGCGCCTCGTGACGACCCTCTTCACTGAGTTCAAGGGCCTTGTCCACTACTGGCTGACCTTCAACGAGATCAACGTCCTCTACCACCTGCCCTTCATGGGCGCGGGCATCTGCTTCTACGAGGGCGAGGACCGTTATCAGGTCACCAACACCGCCGCCCATCACGAACTAGTCGCCAGCGCCTGGGCCACCAAGATCGGCCACGAGATCGATCCCGACAACAAGATTGGCTGCATGATGGCCGCCGGCTCCGTTTACCCCGCCACCTGCCGCCCCGAGGACATGCTCAAGGCCCAAGCCGAGAACCGGGTCAACTACAGACTGATCGACGTTCAGGTTTTTGGCGAGTACCCTGCCTACCTGCTCAAAGAATACGAGCGAGCCGGCTTCACAGTCCCCTTCGCCGCCGACGACCGCGAGATCCTCCGTCAAAATACAGTCGACTTCGTGTCCTTCAGCTACTACTCGAACCGCACCGTCTCCACAGAGGACAAACCCAACCCGAACAAAGACAGCATCTTCAGCGGCACCCGCAACCCCTACCTCAGAGCTTCCGATTGGGGCTGGGTCGTCGACCCCCAAGGCCTGCGGCTGACCCTGAACGACCTTTACGACCGCTACCGCCTCCCGCTTTTCATCGTGGAAAACGGTCTGGGCGCTTATGACAAAATAGAGCCCGACGGCACGATCGTCGACGACTACCGCATCGACTACCTTCGCGACCACATTAAAGCAATGCGCGACGCGGTCACCTTCGACGGCGTCGACCTCTGGGGTTACACTACCTGGGGCCCCATCGACCTCGTCTCCGCCTCCACCGGTGAGATGAGCAAGCGCTACGGCTTCATCTACGTCGACCTCGACGACAGCGGCTGCGGCACTATGAAACGCAGCCGCAAGAAATCCTTCTACTGGTACAAAAAGGTGATCGAAAGCAATGGGGAGGATCTGGACTGAAAATCGACCTCTGAAAATCGACCTCTGGGGTAGTTTGTCCACACCTGTGGAATAACCGACCTCTGGGGTAGTTTGTCCACACCTGTCCATTAAGTGCATGCCAAAATAGAGAAAAACGCAAATTTACTATATTTTTCCTGCATTATTTAATTTAGCATTGTAATATTTGTTATATTTGTAATAGAATTTCGTCTATTTGCATAGAAACATCAAAAACCATTTCCAACTAATTAACAAGAAATGTTTTTCGGGCACGGCATAGAAAAAGACCCGCTTTCGCGAGTCAGCCTGAAAAATATTTCCTTTGAACCAAGTCGACGACCGT
>CADBIU010000113.1:0-799 GCA_902794825.1 uncultured Lachnospiraceae bacterium | reverse complement strand
TAGCAAACAGACCTCCGCCAGAGGAGGGCGTATGTCACCTGTTCAATTGCCTGTATTTCAGGCAGCACGTATAAACCGGGCGGCACTGATCCTGCTCATGCGCGGACAGATCTCAAGTGGTCCATGACATTTTTCACATACAGTGATGTCCCGATGGAAAAAGTGCAGGATAAGTTCTGCAGCCTTCATAGACTTCACGGGACTCTCCTGATATTTGCTGCCGAGCAGAGAATGGATCAGCCCGAGGTTCTTTTTCCGGACACAGCCTGCCAGAAAGCCTGCGGACCGTATGCGGGTGAAGCCTGCAGGAAGGATATGCATCAGGAACCGGCGTATGAATTCATCCGAGTCAAGTTCCATGGTCTTCCATGTATAGGAAGAGCCGCTGTAATCCTTGTACCGGAAGCGGATACTGTGGTCATCAAAGCTCTCCACCCTGTTGTCGGAGATGGCTGTCCGGTTGGTATACCTGGCAAAGTAGGTGATGGCATTATCCGTGTTCTCACTTCCGGGATCATGCGGATCGCTTACAGGTGCGAGGGATTTGATCTCCACGTTCCATTCCGCCCTGTAGCAGGCATCTATCAGTTCCTTCCATGTGTAGGAGTTCCGGTATCTCTGCGCCTCATTGAAGTAAGAGAGCCTGTCCTCCTCCCGGAGCTGTTTGAGGCCGTCCAGGAACTTCCCCCTGAAGAGCCGGTCTATCGCTTTTACAGGAAGGAAGAACCGGTTGGAAGGGCAGCGCTTAAAATCTTCCTTACCGGCTGTCAGCCCTCCTCCGGAGACCAGCATGTGCAGG
>CADBIU010000112.1 GCA_902794825.1 uncultured Lachnospiraceae bacterium | reverse complement strand
TCAGGTATGTCCTGCTGAACGCGTCTGATCCTGAAATGGTCAGTGGCGGAAATAAAAACATGCAGTGTTCTGTCATATTCCTGCAGGACTATATTTCCGTTTCTTCCTACAATAACGCAGTTTCCTTTTTCAGCTACTTTTTTGATCGCGGTAGATTGGGCTTTGAAAAGCCGTTCGTCCAGAGGTCTGTTGTAGAAGTCGAAGAGGCTCTGTCCAATCCCGAACTCAGCGGGAACTCTTTCGTCGTAATAATGGACCTCCTGGGGCGTGAGAGTACCGCTCTCGAGTGCAGCCCGGATGATCATATCTTTATCACAATAGTAATAGCCCAGTCTGTCTGCAACTTTTCTTCCGATCGAACTTCCTCCGGCACCGAACTGGCGGCTGATAGTAATGATGTTTTTCATATTCCCTCATTATTTCTCATAATACTTTATTCAGGAAATCAATTGTTCTCGCTTCTTTGGGATTAGCCAGAAGTTCACCGGGAGCGCCTTCCTCGATGATATATCCGCCGTCCATGAAGATGATCCTGTCGGCCACTTCTCTGGCAAAGCCCATTTCATGGGTGACGATCACCATGGTCATGCCGTCCGCTGCCAGGTCCTTCATGACCTGGAGAACTTCGCCGACCATTTCGGGGTCCAGGGCGGAAGTGGGCTCATCAAACAGCATGATATCAGGCTCCATGCAAAGGGCTCTTGCGATAGCAACCCTTTGCTTCTGGCCGCCGGAGAGCTGGCCGGGATAGCTGAGGGCCTTATCCTCAAGTCCTACTTTCTGAAGCATTTTTTTGGCGCGCTCTGAAGCTTCTTCTTTGGAACACTTTTTGAGCATATTCGGAGCAAGGGTAAGATTATCAATTATGTTGAGGTTATTAAAAAGATTGAAATGCTGGAAGACCATTCCAATATTTTCTCTGACCTTATTGATATTAGTGCCCTTGTCCACAATATTTTGCCCGTTGATAATGATCGTCCCGCCGGAAGCTTCCTCGAGGCGGTTGAGGCATCTTAGAAATGTGGATTTACCGGATCCGGAGGGACCTATGATGCACAGTACTTCGCCCTTATAGACATCTGTGCTGATATCCTTGAGTACCTTGAGACTGCCGAAGTTCTTTTTGAGGTTTTTAACGCTGACCTTGATCTCTTTTCTATCTTCCAACGCTGAGCCTCCTTTCCAGGACTTTCGCGCTGCGCGAAAGAATTGTTATGACAATCAGGTACATAATTCCCACGATCGTCCATGTCTGGAAGGACATAAAAGTATTTGCCTGCACATTCTTGGCTGTATTGACCAGTTCCGGGAATCCGATGACGGAGAGGATCGAAGTGTCCTTGAGCGTAATGATAAACTGGTTGATAAAGGTGGGGATCATGGTCCGGATCGCCTGAGGCAGTACCACCTTTCTCATAGCCATTCCGTATGTAAGACCAAGAGACCTGGCTGCTTCCATCTGTCCTTTGTCGACGGACTGAATGCCGGCTCTTATGATCTCCGCCATATAAGCTCCGCAGTTGAGGGCCAGACAGATCGTGCCTGCCTGCAACGCCGTCAGGTTGATCGAGAAGCCTCCAATGATCGTGTTGAACAGATACGGGACGCCGAAGTACACGAAGAAAGCAAGTACGATCATCGGTACACCGCGGATCACATCTACAAAGATCTGGGAGATGACATTGCATACTCTGTTTTTTGCTACGCCCATGATCCCGAAGATCATGCCGATTATGCAGGCAAAAAAGAGACCGAGCAGTGCCAGAAGCAATGTCCTGCCCATGGCAGCTAGGAGCATTCCGCCATACACTGTAATAATCTTAATCATACTTAAGCCTTTCTGATCGCTGCGGGCCGTTTACCGGCCCGCAGTTTTCTGTATGTTGTCCCGCTTACGCGAACTGTGTTTACTCGCCCAGATATTTGGCGATGATCTCGTCGTACTTGCCGCTCGCCTTGATGTTTGCAAGACCTGCGTTGAACATATCTACAAGTTCCTGGTTGTCAGCGTTGAAGATTGCGAAACCGTAAGCTGCAGGATCGTTTCCTGTGCCTTCCACTATTTTCATGGCGATACCGGTATCTTTGATGTTGGAAGCCATGATCGGCGTGTCGTCGAAGCAGGCTGCCACCTGTCCGCCCACGACTGCCTGATACATAGTGGGAGAGTCCTCGAAATAGGTAATGGTAAATCCATACTGTTCCATAAGGCTCTCTGCATAAGCGGCGCTCATGGTGCCTGTCTTAACGGCTACAGATTTGCCGCTGAGGCCGTCAAAGCCGGTGATATCGGAGGAAGCCTCTACAGCCATGCTCTGGTTTGCGTCGTAGTAACCATCTGAGAAGATCCAGCCGGATGCTTTTCTCTCTTCAGTGATGGAAGCGCCTGCGATCATGCCATCCGCCTGACCGGCCTGGCATGCTGCGATGGAAGCGTCCCATCCAAGGATCTGCAGCTCATAGGTAAAACCCTGATCCTCGGCGACCGCTGCCAGGATATCCATATCAATTCCCACAAAATCGCCGTTGTCATCGGTGTATTCAAAAGGCTTGAAAGCTGTATCTGTGACGATCTTCCATACCTTGCCGGAAGCGCCTGCAGTTTCATCGGCTGCCTCAGCGGATTCTGCGGGCGCTTCCTCTGCCTGGGTTTCTTCTGCGGCTGCATCGGCATTACTGTCTGCCGCAGGAGCGGAAGAACTTCCTCCGCAGGCGGCCAGGGAAAGTGCGAGAGTACCTGCCATTAAGAGGGAAATTAATTTTCTTTTCATTTGTTTGTTTCTCCTTTCTTACTTTATGTACAAGCATCGATAAATGCCTGGACAAGCTTTATACTGTCCGGATCCGACTTGTAGGAAAACTCCGGGTGCCACTGTATTGCCACGGCAAACTCCTGATCTTTGACTTCGATCGCCTCGACCAGGCCGTCTTCCGAATAGGCCATTACATTAACGAGGGGGGAAAGCGCCTTGATCGCCTGGTGGTGATAACTGTTGACGCCATGGACGCCTTCTCCGATGATGCCTGCGAGCTTTGTGCCTTTCAGTACCTCCACATTGTGGGCTGTCCTGTCGTAGGGAGGTGTCATGTGGTGTTCCACCCCGCTTTCATATTCACTCGGCAGATCCTGGTAGAGCGTGCCTCCGAGACGGGCGTTTATGAACTGGATGCCTCTGCAGATGCCGAGAAGCGGCTTATGATCCTGCAGACACTTGTCCAGTAAATACCCCTCCATTTGATCTCTGGCCGGGCATGTCCGGCCGCAGCTTTCCTTTTGAGGCTCTCCATATACAGAGGGAGAGACATCGTGTCCTCCTGTAAATAGAATCCCATCACACCATTGATA
>CADBIU010000111.1 GCA_902794825.1 uncultured Lachnospiraceae bacterium | reverse complement strand
GTATTCTATATCGGATTCCGCACGCCTCCGGAGGATTCCACCGGCGTTGCACATATCATCGAGCACTCTGTGCTGTGCGGCTCCAGGGATTTTCCGGTCAAGGATCCTTTCATTGAACTGGTTAAAGGTTCGCTCAACACCTTCCTCAATGCGATGACTTATCCGGACAAGACAGTTTACCCGGTGGCTAGCTGCAACGACACGGATTTCAAGAACCTGATGCACGTCTATCTGGACGCAGTGTTCTATCCGAACATCTATAAAGAGCGGAATATCTTCCGCCAGGAGGGCTGGCATTATGAGGCAGAGGACGCGCAGAGCCCGATCACGGTTAACGGCGTCGTCTACAATGAGATGAAGGGAGCTCTTTCTTCTCCCGACGATGTGCTCGCACGCAGCATTTACGGCGCGCTGTATCCGCACACACCTTACGCGGTGGAGTCCGGCGGCGATCCCGTATACATCCCGGACCTGACCTATGAGGCGTTTCTGGACTTCCACAGCAGATATTATCACCCCTCCAACAGCTATATTTTCCTCTATGGAAATATGGACATGGAAGAGCGCCTTACTTATCTGGACGAGGCCTATCTCTCAGCGTTTGACAGGATCGAGATCGACTCGGAGATCCCTGCGGAGCCTGTATTCGAGGCGCCCGTAGAGGCGACAGAGCACTATTCAGTGCAGTCAGAGGAGGAACTGGAGGGCCGCAGCTATCTTACATGGAACGTATCGCTGGCACAGGACGGTCAGGACACAGAACTTGGCCTCGCCTTCAAGATCATCGACTACATGCTCTGCGACGCCGAAGGCGCTCCTGTCAAAAAAGCGCTGCGCGACAAGGGGATTGGCGAAGATGTATATTCCCTGCTGGAACTTGGCATCAGACAGCCCAGCTATACTGTTACCTCCAAGTATACAGATCCCGACAAGAAAGAAGAGTTTGTCAGGACCGTAGAGGACACGCTCAGAGAGATCGCGGACAAGGGGCTTGACCAGCGCGCGCTTCTGGCGAGTATTAACCGTTTCGAATTCAAATACAGAGAGGCCAATGCCGGCTATTATCCCAAGGGACTGATCTACGGCCTCGGGGCGCTCGACACATGGCTCTACAACGAGGAGACCCCCTTTATTAACCTCGAACTCGGAGAAGCATTTGCTTCCCTTCGAGAGAAGATGGACAAGGGATATTTTGAAGAACTGATCCGCAAACACTTTTTGGAGAATCCCCACAAGGCGGTCGTCGTGATGACGCCCGAGGTGGGACTCACTGAGAAGATGGCAGAGGAACTCAGACAGAAGATGGAAGTTTATGCCGAGAGTCTCACGGCAGACGAGAGGCAGCAGATCGTCGATGATCTGGCTGCGCTTAGGCAGTGGCAGGAGACGCCCAATTCCCCTGAGGATCTGGCTAAGATCCCCATGCTGACAAGAGGAGACAAGCCCTTTGTCAACCGCTTCATGACCGCGGACACAATGCGCGATGGAGCGAAGGCACTTGAGACCCAGGTCATCGCGCATCCTCTGGGCACATCGGGGATCGACTATCTGACCTTTATGTTCGATATCTCGAAGCTTCCGCAGAAGTTCTTCCCCTATCTGGGAGTTTTCAAGACCCTTGTGGGCGTTCTGGATACAGAGCACTTCAGCTACGCGGAGCTGGACCAGGAGATCAATATCTATACGGGCGGCATAGGGACGACCGTCAGCGTCTATACGCAGAACGGAGATCCGTCAAAATACAGAATGATGGCAGAAGTCAACTGCAAGGTGCTTCACGGCAATCTGGAACACGCCATGAGGCTGGTCGGTGAGATCCTCACCACTACCAAGTGGAACAGCAGAGACCGCATCCTTGAGGTACTGGAGGAAGAGAGAGCTGCTATGAGAGCAGACCTTCCGGCTTCCGGCCATGCTACTGCGGCTGTCAGGGCATCAGCGGGATTCTCCGAGACCGCCCTGATCATGGACTGCGTGAACGGCATAAATGCTTATCACACACTTGATGAGGTGTGCGGACTTCTGGAAAAGGGTGAGGCAGATGAGTTCCTCGCGATGCTGGAAGAGATGGCCTGCTATATTTTCCGGGCAGACCATCTGATGCTGGACTGCACTGCGGATGAGAGCAGCCTTGAAGAGATCTGCTGCGGAACCGGCGCTCTTGCCGGCATATTCCCGCAGGGAAAAACTCCGGAAGAGGATCTTAAGGAGTACGGCGAGGCCTTCCGCGTCAAACCTGTCAAGGTGAAGGAAGGATTCACGACGGCCGGTCAGGTGCAGTATGTCTGCAGAGCCGGCAATTACGGCAGCAAGGGATGTGAGTACACAGGTGCTCTCCGTGTGCTGCGCGTGATCCTGGGTTACGATTATCTCTGGCAGAATGTCAGAGTCAAGGGCGGAGCCTACGGCTGTATGAGCAGCTTCTCCAGAGACGGAAGCGCCTATTTCGTCTCCTACAGGGATCCTCATCTGGCACAGACGATCCGCACATTTGAAGAGGCGCCGGCTTATATAAGGCAGTTCGATGCGGACGAGCGCACGATGACCAAGTATATCATCGGCGCTGTCAGCGCTTTGGATCACCCGATGTCGCCGTCGACCTACGGTAAGTATTCCCTTGCCGGCTACATGACAGGCTTTGACGAGAAGAAACTGCAGAGGGAGCGCGACCAGCTCCTGGATTGCAGACCTGAAGATATCCGGGCGCTTGCCGCGCATATCGAGGCTTTCTTGAGCGAGGACGCTCTTTGCGTCGTCGGGAACGCTGAGAAGCTCAGGGCTGAGTCGGACAGATTTGAGAGAATGGAAAAACTTCAGTGATCCTGAAGGCAATCAACTAAGATAAAGGCGAAGGTAATACTGCATGGCAGAGAACAAAGAATTGACGACACAGGAAAAAACAGGGAAGAAGGCCGGATTCGCGACGATCATCGGAAAGCCGAACGTCGGCAAGTCCACGCTGATGAACCGCCTGATCGGACAGAAGATCGCGATCACGTCCTACAAACCGCAGACGACAAGGACGCAGGTCCGCACTATTTTGACAGAAGACCGCGGACAGGTCGTGTTCCTCGATACGCCCGGCATTCACCGCACAAAGACCAGGATGGGCGAGTATATGGTGAAAGCGGCGCAGAGCACGCTGAAAGAAGTGGACGTGGTCCTCTGGCTCGTGGAGCCCAAGACCAAAATGAGCGAGGAGGACAAGAGCATCGCCGGGCAGCTGGCAGCTGTTAAAACCCCTGTGCTGATCCTCATTAATAAGATCGATTCAGTAAAAAAGGCCGAAATCCTGCCGGTCATCGCCGTATATCAGAAGGCCTATGACGAGGCAGTGCAGGCACAGAATGAGGAGAGGAAGGCGGCCGGAAAAGCCCCTCTTACATCCAACCTCAAGGCGATCATCCCGGTCAGCGCGAGGAGCGGAAGCGGAACGGAAGACCTGTTAAAGAGCCTCTTCGAACTGCTCCCTGGGGGAGAACCTTTCTATGACGAGGATCAGGTCACAACGGAGACAGAGCGGGAGATCGCGGGCGAGATCGTGCGCGAGAAAGCGCTGCGCCTTCTGCAGGAGGAAGTACCTCATGGAATCGCGGTGACGATCGACAGTATGAAATACCGCAAGAGAAAAGACGGGACCGAGATCTGCGATATCGACGCCTCCATCATCTGCGAGCGAGAGAGCCACAAACTGATCGTGATCGGAAAGCAGGGTTCTATGCTCAAAAAGATCGGAACTGCAGCGAGAACAGATATCGAGAACATGCTGCAGTGCAAGGTGAACCTCAAGCTCTGGGTCAAGGTACGCAGGGACTGGAAGGACAACGAGCAGCAGATGAAGTCCTTCGGCTACGATATGCGAAAATTTAAATAAGATGAGTGCAAGTTATGAAGTGACCGGAATGGTCCTCACGAGTGTTCCCGCAGGGGAATATGACAAAAGAGTGGAGATCCTCACGAAGGAGAGAGGAAGGATATCGGGATTTGCCAGAGGGGCGAGAAGACCCGGAAGTTCAGTGATGGCTGCTGCCTCTCCGTTTGTGTTCGGCACCTTTAAGATCAGTGAGGGCAGGAGCGCATACCAGATCATCGGCGCGAAAGTGGACAATTATTTTGAAAAACTTCGGGCGGACATCACGGCGGCCTGCTTCGGATCCTATTTTATGGAGATCCTTCAATATGTGACGAGGGAGAACAACGACGAGACAGCCCTTCTCATGCTCGCTTACCAGAGTTTGAGAGCGCTCGAGTCGGACTCTTTTGACAACAGGCTGGTCAGGGCGGTGTTCGAGATCAAAACTGTGATGCTCGAAGGGGAATACCCCGGACCAAGGCGCGGCGTGCAGTATTCGGACTCGGCGCTGTATGCGCTGGATTTCCTGTTCAGGACGCCTCCCGCGAAGATCTACACCTTCGGCGTCAAGCCGGAAGTGCTCGAGGAACTTGAGAGTTATGCGAAATGGCTCTGCGCGGGGACCTGGGATCACAGGTTCAAGAGCCTGGAAATCCTTGAAGTTCTCTTGTGAGCAGGGGATTGAACGTTGCAAAACAGGCGCTATTCCCTTATAATTAAGCGTTGATAATTGAAACTGTATATTAAATTACAGAAAAAACAGATAAAGGAGCACGAGAGTCAATGGAAAAGACAATGGATAAGATCGTGGCACTGTGTAATGCCAGAGGATTCATCTACCCCGGTTCCCAGATTTACGGCGGACTGGCCAACACATGGGACTACGGCAATCTGGGCGTCGAACTCAAGAACAACGTCAAGAAGGCCTGGTGGCAGAAATTTGTACAGGAGAGCCCTGAGAACGTAGGCGTTGACTGCGCGATCCTGATGAACCCCCAGACATGGGTGGCCAGCGGACA
>CADBIU010000110.1 GCA_902794825.1 uncultured Lachnospiraceae bacterium | reverse complement strand
GAGACGCCGAGCTTGTCTACTTCGTCCAGCACCATGACCGGATTGGAGACGCCGCTCTTCTTGATGCCGTCCATGATCCTGCCGGGCATCGCGCCGATGTAGGTTCTGCGGTGACCGCGGATATCAGCTTCGTCGCGCACGCCGCCGAGGCTCACGCGCACATATTTCCTGTGCAGCGCTTTCGCGATGCTCTGTCCGATACTTGTCTTGCCGGTGCCCGGAGCGCCGACGAACAGAAGGATCGAGCCGGATTGCTGCTTTTTGAGATTCATGACAGCGATCTGCTGAATGATGCGCTGCTTCACTTTTTTGAGTCCGAAGTGATCCTCTTCAAGAACAGCTTCCGCCTCGGACAGATCGATGTCCTGCGCCTGCTCCTTCTTCCAGGAAAGCTCCGTGACAAAATCCAGATAGTCGTAGAGCATGCCCGCCTCGGTGCCGCCGTTCGACTCCTGTTTGAGGCGGTTGAGAACTTTCAGCGCCTCTCCCTTCGCGGTCTCGTTCATGCCCGCCTCTTCGATCTTGATCTCGAATTTGCGGATATCCGACACCTTCTCGGGGTGCATCTCGTCGAGTTCCCTCTGCAGAAGTTCCATCTGCTTCTTGATCGCGGACTCCTTGTAGATCTTCTGGTACTCCTCCTGCTGCGCGCTGGCAGCCTTGGTTGTCATCTTGGAGACCTCCATGAACTCATAGACTGCCTTCTCGAGCATCTCAAGACGCTTCTTGTGGCTGTCCTGTGCCAAAATCTCGTATTTCTCCTCTGCGCTCATCTTGAACCAGATGGACATAGCCACAGCAACTTCGCTGATAGAGTGGAACTGGTTGAGATAGCCCATCGCCTGCTCGCCCCACTCAAAGCCCTGCCAGCTCTCCTTAAGGTCGGCCTTGAGCTGCTCGAAATGAGCCTGTTCTACGCCTTCGTCGAGATCCTCGATCTCCTCGCAGCGGGAAACCGTCAGTTCAATAGTGTGATCCGGGTTTATCCCGACAATATCGAGGTTGACTCTTCCTGTGGTTCGGATCTCCACATAGCCTTCCTCGTTCACTTCTTTGACAAAACCGGTAACGCCAATTGGATAGAAACTATCCTCGGTCATGTCCTTGCGGTGCTCCTCTTTCTTGCAGGACAGGAGCACTACGCGGTCGTTGACCTCCGCATACCTGCGGGCCAGGTGCCTGTACTGGTCCGACTTCAGATAAATATTGGCGTCCGGAACCATTAACAGATTATATATAGGAATTACTACCATTCTTTCGCTTATCCTCCTTGATCAGCGCCCCTTTCGGGGCTCATCGTTTATCAGCACTCTTATCTGTTGAGTGCTAAGACCTTCTTAAAAAATTAGGCTTCACCGGGAAGCCATTCCTTGACACCTGTCAAGGATTTGATATGATAGATAGTAGCATTGCACTTTACAGTTGTCAAGGTTGTTCATATTATTTTTAGATTTTGGCCGGCGGAAGATCGTTTTTTCCCCCATTACAAAGCAGGAGTTCCCATGTACGAAGGATGCAACAAAACCGCACTCACCTCGCAGTCCGCGATCGCGGGCGCGCTGCTCTCCCTGATGGAGGAGAAGCCCTACAGCCGCATCAGCGTCAGCGAGATCTGCAAGTGTGCCGGCGTCTCCCGCCAGACCTTCTACACCCTCTTTGAGTCCAAGGACAACGTCATTGCCTTCGAGCTGGAGCGCAAGTACTGCTTCAGGCCGGAGGAACACGAGTGCTGCCGCTCCTCCATGTCTCTGGAGGATATCTGCCATGCCTACAGCATCTACATCACGGAATGCCGGGACATTCTCGCCCTGCTTGTCCGCAACGATATCCTCTATCTTCTTCAGGACAATCTCTACAACTCTTTTTTGTCCTGCAGCTTCTACCTGCCCGAATGTCCGGGCCGGGACCGCGTCTACGCGGCGGATTTTCTCGCCGGCGGACTGACCGGCGTCGCGCGCAACTATGTCCAGCAGGACAGCACCGCCTCCCGGGAGCATCTCGAGAACATCCTCTATTCGCTGTTCAGCGGCTCCTTTTTCCGATAAACAATAATTATTCAGCACCCCGGAAAAAGATTCGAGAACGTGACAGGGAACTCGTTCACAGTCACGTTCTCGAATCTTTTTCCGGGGCGGACAAGGCGCGGAGCGCCTCTGGACGCCACAGTCCCGAATGCGAAGCATTTGGGACGCGGTGCTGGATAATTATAATATAATACTACAAGGAGATACATTTTAATGAACACAAGTATTCAGATCGACCCTGTAAAAGACGGCAAAAGACTGCTCATGGTATGCATCGCGGCCTTTATCATGGCGCTGAACATCCGGACACTCGTGCACACGGGCGGCCTGATCCCCGGCGGCGCCACGGGCATGACGATCCTGATCCAGCGGCTGGCGAAGCTCCTGCTCTCGGTCGACCTCCCCTATACGCCGGTCAACCTTCTTCTCAACGCGATCCCGGTCTATATCGGATTTCGTTTTATCGGAAAGAAGTTCACCCTGCTCTCCCTTGTCATGATCATGCTCTCCGGCTTTCTCACCGACCTGATTCCCGCCCACACGCTGACCCAGGACATGCTCCTGATCAGTGTTTTCGGCGGCATCGTCAACGGCTTTTCTATCAGCCTGTGCCTTCGGGCGGACGCCACCAGCGGCGGCACGGATTTTATCGCGATCTACCTCTCGCAGATGCACGGCGTGGAATCCTGGAACCTGATCCTCGGATTCAATGCGGTGCTGCTCCTGATCGGCGGTTACTTTTTTGGCCCGGATAAGGCGCTCTATTCCATCATCTTCCAATACGCTTCAACGCAGGTCCTGCATCTGATGCACAGAAACTACCAGAAAGTGACCTTCCTCATCGTCACTGACAAACCGGAGCAGATCTGCGCCGGGATCCACGACATGACCCACCACGGTGCCACGATCTTTCACGGAGAAGGCGGTTACGAGCACAATCGCCGCGACCTCGTCTACTCCGTGACCAGCGGAAACGACGTTCGGAAGATCAAGAAAGGGGTTCGCGAGATCGATCCCTCCGCTTTCGTCAATACTTTCAGTTCCGGAGAGATCATGGGGAACTTCTATATGCAGCCAAAAGATTGACGGCACCGGCCTTCAATTTATTACCTGACTTATATATTTTATCAGAAACCGGCCGTTCGCAATAACAGCACTGCGAACGGCCTTTCTTGTTGCATATTCCGTCGCAATTGTTTCGTCATTTTCAACAACTTTCGTATTCTTCCATCCCCCTCTTTATAAAATTTTTCCAATAATTTTGATTCCGGTCATTTACGGACTCATCGAAATGGCATACAATAGACTTAGATTTTTGTGACAATGTTACGCACGCACATTGTCTCGAAATAAGCTAAGAAGCAAATTGAAATGTTAGCTATGATCCTGGCCGGTGGCCGGGGAAGCCGCCTGCTCGACCTTACCAACCACGTAGCAAAGCCGGCTGTCGCCTACGGTGGCAAATACCGCATCGTCGATTTCCCGCTCAGCAACTGTGCAAACAGCGGTGTTGATGTAGTTGGTGTTCTGACACAGTACGAGTCTGTGCTCCTTAACAGCTATGTTGCGAAGGGCGGTCTGTGGGGACTTGACACCAAGGACAGTGGTGTTTTCGTTCTTACACCCCGTGAGAAGGCTGACGCAGGCCTCGATGTCTACCGTGGAACAGCGGATGCTATTTCCCAGAACATTGATTTCATTGATACTTATAATCCGGAATATCTTCTGGTTCTTTCCGGTGACCACATCTACAAGATGAACTACGACAAGATGCTCGACTTCCACAAGGCACAGGGCGCAGCAGCTACCATCGCAGTTATGCCTGTCTCCTTGAAGGAAGCATCCCGTTTCGGTATCATGATCACTGACGAGAACGACAAGATCATCGATTTCGAAGAAAAGCCCGCACATCCCCGCAGCACTCTTGCTTCCATGGGTATTTATATCTTTGACTGGAAGAAACTGCGTGAGATCCTGATCAAGGATATGGCTGATCCCGATTCCGCACACGACTTCGGCAAGACCATCATCCCTACGCTTATGAACAACGGCGAGAAGCTCGTTGCTTTCAAGTTTGAAGGATACTGGAAGGATGTCGGAACCATCGATTCTCTTTGGGAAGCCAACATGGATCTTCTTGACGAGAACTGCGACCTCAACCTCGATGATCCCACATGGAAGATCTACACCGAGGATGCAGTTGCTCTTCCCGCCTACATCGGACCCGATGCTTCCATCGACCGCGCTTACATCACGCAGGGCACAAGCATTGACGGATATATCAAGAATTCCGTTATCTTCACCGGCGCAACTGTAGGCAAGGGTGCTAAGATCATCGACTCTGTCCTTATGCCTAACGTATGTGTCGGAGACGGCGCAGTGGTTACCCGCGCACTGGTAGCAGACGATGTCAAGATCAGTGCAGGCGCAGTGGTTGGCAGCGCAGACAGTGAAGAGATCACGCTGCAGGCCAGCGATATTTAAGGGGGTGCACAAGAATGGCTAAAGCTTTTGGTATTATCAC
>CADBIU010000109.1 GCA_902794825.1 uncultured Lachnospiraceae bacterium | reverse complement strand
CTTAAGCGCTTCGAAGATCGCCTGCAGTACGCCCAGAAGAATGGACTGATGAAATCTCTTGCGGTTCTCCTCTCCGCAGAATGCAAAAAAGCGGCTGATTATCTTAACCATTGTCCTTCACCTCCATATGCGCGTTCCACATCTTTTCATACAGGTCATGATGCGCGAGAAGTTCCACATGGGTTCCTTCCTCATGGATCCTGCCGTCTTTCACCACATAGATCCTGTCCGCGTCCACAATGGTGCTGAGCCTGTGGGCGATGACGATCAATGTCTTGCCCTCCGTGAGCTTTGATACAGAGCGCTGTATGACGGCTTCGTTTTCCGGATCCGTATAAGCAGTAGCTTCATCCAGGATCACAACAGGTGCTGCTTTCAGCATGGCTCTCGCGATGGAGATTCGCTGACGCTCGCCGCCGGAGAGATGCCCGCCGGAGCTGCCGACCAACGTGTCATAGCCGTTCTCAAGGCTCATGATGAAATCATGGCAGCCGCTCATTTTGGCCGCCTCTTCCACCTCTTTATCTGTTGCGGAAGGTCTGCCAAGTCGGATATTCTCTCTCACCGTCATATTGAAAAGGTAATTGTCCTGCGACACAAAAGCCACCTTATCGGCATAGGCCTCCTGCGGAATATCCCGGATGTCGCTTCCGCCGATCGAGATACTGCCGCCCGTCACATCCCACAGGGATGCGATCAAACGCGCAATTGTGCTCTTTCCGCTGCCGCTCGGACCGACCAATGCCACAAAGCTTCCTTCGGGGATCTTCATGGAAACGCCGTGCAGCACCTCTTTATCCGTATCTGTATGATAGGAAAAGTGGACGTCTTTTAACTCCAGATCATTTTTCTCCGGCGCATTTCCCGTCTCCGGGCGGACCATTTCCGGCGCATCCAGGATCGCTCTAACCTCTCCGAAGATCGTGCCCATTGTCCTGATGTCATCCGAATAGCTCATCAGGGTCACGAACGGAGTGATCAGGCCGACGGACAGAATGATGACCATGACAAAATCCTGCGGAGACAGGCTTCCGCTCTTTACAAGGAGCCCCCCGATCGGGAGGACTGAGACCATTGTGGACGGCATAACGACCATGGCAAAGGTCATGGGCAGGATGCTGGCCCTCATCCAGTCGATAAAGCTGTGCGCCGCCTCATAGGCGTCATGGACAAAGCGGTCGTAGCTGGATTTTGTCTTCCCGAAGACCTTGATCACCTGGATACCGTTGATATATTCCACAGCGGTATCATTGAGCGCTTTCGTGGCATCAATCGTATGCTGGTAAAAGTCCCCGCTCCCGAGCATCATGAGCGCATAACTGAACATGCCGATCGGAACGGTGACAAGGCTTGCCAGGCCCATTCTCCAGTCGATGGTAAAAATGTAGATCTCAATGATCACCGGTACCAGAAGGTTGGCCGTAAACTCCAGCACGATATGGGCCAGCGTCGTCTCGATGCTGTCGATCCGCTCGACCAGGGTGTTCTTTAATGCTCCGCTGCTCTGTGTCAGGACAGTGCCTAACGGCATGCGGGCCAGCTTTTCCGTACACCTCTTGCGGATATCACCTAACACGGCAAATGTCGCTCTGTGACTCGTCGCTGTGGAAAGGGCGTGGAACAAGACCCTTCCCATCCACAAAGCCGCCATGATCAGGCACTTTCCCAGATAAAAGGCAAAGTCCTGCTGCCCTTCCATCAGCCCCTGTACGATCCCCACTACCACGAAATAGGGAGCAACTGAAAAGGCCACTCCGATGACGGCAAGGGTCACGCTCAAGACGTACTGCCCGCCGTGATCTCCCGTCTGCCCCAGCACCCAGGCGATGGGGGATTGTGATTTCCTGTTCTCATCCATAAATAAGACCTCCTTTTAGCTGACACCCAGACATTAGTTGAAACTAACCTTGTAGCAAACATATAGCCTGTCCCATATGAGACAGGCGCTGTCTTTTACATGTATTTTTGTTAGTTTAATCTAACTTTCATGCTAGCACAATCAGCTGGCCGCGTCAAGTTGGGAATGTTTTACTCCGCAATGCTCCGAAATCCATTGAACAGATACCTTATATTAGGATATTTTAGTTCTAGGGAAAGCACATGAGGTGACGTACAAAATGATTTACACAAATGATTACGAATCCCCTTTGGGAAACATTCTGCTTGCCGGTGATGAGCAAGGATTAACGGGACTTTGGTTTACGGAAGGCGGCAGATATACTGGACTTGGTCTGAAAAAAGGAGCCAGTCGGCGCGAAACGGACTATTTTGACCAGACAAAAAAATGGCTGGATATTTATTTCTCAGGCCGCGATCCGGGCTTTTTCCCTCAAATCCATCTGGTGAGTTCCGATTTCCGAAATCGCGTCGGAGAGATTATGTGCGAGATTCCTTATGGGAAGACGGTTACATACGGTTGGATTGCCGACAAACTGGCAAAAGAGCGCGGGCTCGAAAGGATGTCCGCTCAGGCAGTTGGTGGTGCTGTCGGTCATAATCCGATCTGCATTATCGTACCGTGCCACCGAGTGGTCGGAGCTAATGGGAACCTGACCGGATATGGCGGTGGTATCCTGCGAAAGAAAGCGCTCCTTGAACTGGAGGGCAATGATATGAGCCAATTTACAATTCCGACCAGGGGAACTGCGCTTTAAATGGTGAACAAATTGTTATGTAAACACTCTGCCTCATGTTTATTTACCTGGCGGCCTCATCAGTATGGGCAACAGCCCCGGCCTTTTTCAGACCGGGGCAAAAGTCACCTCTTAACCTCTTATTTCTTCTTCACCGGATAACAGATTTCTGTTACGAATTCATCAGGGTTCTGTGTCTCATGCGGGCTGACGTGGTATATGTTGAACATCGGCTCAGCTGGCTCGTAACCGTTAGCTTCCATCCATGCGATCACAGCAGCATAGACATCCGTGATTTGGGTGTAGCTTCCCTGGTAGGTGCAGCTTGCGACCGTTACCTTCGGAAGCGTTCGGAACTTCACATGCTCAGTATCGGGGTAGTTTCCCCTGACGGTCTTCCACGCCATCATATCCACATTTTCTTCCTTGTATTCGCCGTCGAGATAGGTAACTGCGCAAAGGCAGGGATCATCCTCCACAAGATTCATCCGGCAGGTCTCTTCTGTCAGCTTGCCCCAGATCATGCCCTCGTCTTCATAGCGAGGTATGATCATCCGGATTGTCGCGGCATAGCGCTCAGGAATTGTCTTGAGAGTAACATTAAAACTCATGTCTTCTTCCTTTCTCAGCCTTTTTCTGGCTGCGTCCAGAAGCGTCAGCTTATATGCTGTATCCCTTGATAAGGCTTCCAGTTCTTCCTGCCTTGCAGAAAAGAACTGATCGAGTTTCTCCCGATCATCATAAGCTTCAAGGATCCTGACAATATCCGCAAGAGAAAACCCCATATCCTTCAGGGCGGCAATGCGGCCCGCTATAGGGAGCTGATCCTCTCTATAATATCGGTAATCTGTGAAGCGGTCGATTTCAGCCGGTTTCAAA
>CADBIU010000108.1 GCA_902794825.1 uncultured Lachnospiraceae bacterium | reverse complement strand
GGCTCATTACTATAGTACGGATTTAACTGTTTAAAGGAGGTGAAGAAATGCAGGCCTATGCAGTTTCATACAGTAAATATATGATCGCGGCCTCCATGGTTCTTTACACATTTCTTGCCTATGTGGCTCTGCCTTCGGGTAAGGACGTGCGGCGCACCTGCGAGACTCTGCAGAGACTGTGTCTCGGCGTCTTTACGGTAAACGCCTATCTTACTATGGCGATCCTTGCCGGGGACGAGTATATCTTTACGTTCGGCATTCTGCAGCTTCTGATAGTCCTTGGGGCGTCTGTGCTCTACAGGACTCTCTATAAAAGCGCCAATATGCTCATGATTAACAATATCATGATGCTTCTGAGCATCGGTCTTGTCATGATCACAAGGATCAACCAGGCCAAGGCGCAGAAACAGCTTCTGATCTCGCTTGCGGGCATGGTGTTTCTCATGGTGATCCCGCTTCTGCGCGGCAAGTTCGACTCTTTGCGGAAAGGAACTTATTTCTACGGGATCCTGGGAATCGCGGCATTGGGAGCAGTGCTGCTCCTTGGCGCGATCACGAACGGCTCCAAGATCAGTTTCACTATTGCCGGAATGACCTTCCAGCCCAGTGAATTTGTCAAATTATTGTTTCTTCTCTTCATAGCAAGCGCCCTGTGTGAAGAGAACAGCAAATCCCACCTGGCGATCCTTACGGCAGCTGCTCTGGCCCATGTGGGAATCCTTGTTCTGTCAAGAGATCTGGGCAGCGCGCTGATCTTCTTTGTGATCTACCTCGCGCTGCTGTTTCTGTCGACCGGAAACTGGAATATCCTGGCAGGCGGACTTTTGCTGGGGCTGATCACGGCTGTGATCTGTTTCTTCCTGTTTTCTCACGTCAGAGTGAGAGTTCAGGTATTTCTGGATCCCTGGACCAGCATTGACGGAAACGGTTATCAGATCACGCAGGCGCTGTTCGCTCTCAGCTTCGGAGGCCTGTTCGGAGCGGGACTGTTCGGAGCGGGACTCATGCAGGGAATGCCTTCCAGTATCCCCTTTGTGGAATCTGACTTCATTTTCGCGGCGATCGTGGAGGAAATGGGGATCCTGTTCGGCATCTGCCTGGTGCTTCTGTGCCTCAATATTTTTACGGATTTCCTCCTGCTTGCGGGAAGTTATTCCAATAAGTTCTACAGACTATATACCTTCGGGACTGCTATCGCGTTCATTTTCCAGGCTTTTCTGACGATCGGCGGGGAAGTAAAGTTTATTCCTCTGACAGGTGTGACGCTGCCGCTGGTGAGCTATGGAGGAAGTTCGGTGCTCGCGACTTTCATCATGTTCGGTATTGTGGGGTCGATCTTTCTTCTGCAGGAGGAACGGCTCGAGAGATTCCGCCAGCGCTATGAATCGGAACACAGTGCGGCGGACAGGAGCAAACTGTACGAGGACGCAGTCAGAGCGAGGGAGACCGGCGGATACCGCAATAACAGCGATCAGGGCAGCGCGGATCAGGATTTCTACAAGGACTTCAAGGGTGTTCCTATTTATGATCCAACCAAGGATTATGAGAATATGAACCGGTTTGACGTCTGACAGAGGGTCTTATAATGGCAATATTTCGAAAAAAGAATGCTTCTTCAGACCGGGTGCAGGGGAATACGCCGGATCCGGCCATGTTCGCAGGCGCTTCGATCTGGGAGAAGCTTGAGAAAGAAAAGAAAGCGGCGAGATCGCACATTATCTTTTTTGCGGTCATGTTTGCGCTGCTGTTTGGCTGGATGTGCTTTTACTTCACACAGACGGCGATCGAGGACAGAGTAGAACTGTTCGATAATGACTACAACCACAGAGACGAGCTTCTGGCGACAAGGAACCGGAGGGGCGGCATCTACGCCTCAGATTCGGAGACACTGCTGGCTTCCACCCGGACGGACGTCGATGAAGAAGGCAATGTTGTGCAGATCAGGAGTTATCCCTTCGGAAGCATGTACGCCCATGTGGTAGGATATGCGCAGCTTGGCGGAAGCGGTCTTGAGGAACACTTTAAATATGAGCTCCTTCATTCAGACCTTCCGCTTTCTGAAAAAGTGAGATATGACAACCAGGAAGAACCTGAGGATAAACTTTACCCCGGCAATAATCTTATTACTACGCTTGATCCCGATATCCAGGAAGCCTGTTATGAAGCGATGGGCAATTACGAGGGAGCGGTCATTGTGACAGAGGTCAAGACGGGGAGGATCCTCGCCATGGTCTCTAAACCGGATTATGATCCCAACTACATCGAAGAGGATTGGGAAAATCTGCTCGAAGACAATGAGTCGGGAACACTTCTGAACAGAGTCACTCAGGGGCTCTATCCTCCCGGATCCACTTTCAAGATCGTAGACTGTATCGATCTTCTTCAGGAAGATCCCGCGGCTATGGAGAATTACAGTTTCAAATGCACGGGAGTATTTGAGCAGGGAGGGGAGTCCATTCACTGCTATGAATACGAGGTACACGGAGAAGTTGGACTTGAGGAATCCTTCGCGCATTCCTGCAACGCCTCCTTTGCAAACATCGGTGTGAATATGATCAGCGCCGATACAATGTCGGCTACACTCAAGTCGCTTCTCTTTAACAGTAAGCTTCCCTATGACCTTCCCTATGTGCGCAGCGCTGTCAATATGCCCAACACGCTTTCCACGGAAGGAATCATGCAGATGGCCATCGGGCAGGGAACAACGGCTATGACGCCGCTGCATCTCAATATGATCACCTCGGCAGTGGCGAACGGCGGCGTCCTGATGAAACCGCACCTGGTGGACGAGCTGCATGACGCCAAGGGACGCACCCTGAAAGTTTATGGTTCCGAACAGTACGGCGCCCTGATGTCAGAGGAGGTCGCTTCACAGATGACCAAGCTGATGAGGGCAGTGGTCACGGAAGGCACGGCTAATTCCCTCAGCGGAAGAGATTACGAGGCGGCAGGAAAGACGGGAAGCGCGGAGTTTGACAACAATAAGAGCTCTCATGCGTGGTTCACGGGCTTTGCGCCCGCAAGCGACCCGCAGATCAGTGTGACGGTCCTGATCGAGGGCAAAGGAATGGGCTCAAGTTATGCTGTCCCTGTAGCCGGGCGGATTTTTGACGCGTACTTTGAGTAATACAGGTATTTATGGGCTTGATTTTGCCTATCGAACGTGATAGTATAACAATGTTTGGCGCATGGGATAAGTGCGGCTATCAGAAAAAATCGTTTTAACAAGGTGGTAATGAAAATGAGTGTTATTCGCTGGATTTTGACGATTGCAATTATTGTCAGGGACTGGGCGCGATCAGCGGCGCGGCTGAGACTTACTGGGGCAAGAACAAGGGACGTTCCATGGAAGGATTTCTTGAGAAATTCACCACAGGACTGGTCATTGCTTTCTTTCTCCTGGCAATCTTTCTTGATATGCAGCTGTTCTGATTGCTTTTTCTCCGCTTGAGGGGAAAGGACAGCATTTGGAACGAAGGCTGAATGTGTGATCATCTGCACTCCTGCGATATTTTGCAGGAGTGTTTTTCTATGCGCGAAGCAATGGCTCATTGCGATAACAGAGCCGTGCGCAGACAGGAGCGCTGCCGCCGTGACAATATAGAAGATAAAAGAAGACAGAAGAAGAGAAGAAGACGTAAAGAAGATGATGAGGAAGAACAAGAGAGAACAAATATTTACAGGAAGATTCGACAGCAATGCAAGAGGTTTCGGATTTGTGACCGTTGAGGGATTTGAAAGAGACCTGTTTATCCCTCAGGGCTGCACGGGCGGCGCCGTCTACGGAGACATTGTAGAGGTGAGGATTACCAGAGGGAGCATGGACGAGTACGGCCGCGGAGACGACGGACAGGGCAAAAGAGCCGAGGCTGAGGTGACGAGGATCCTTGAGCACGGCGTAAAGACGGTCGTCGGAACATTCCACTCTTTCAGAAGGCCTGTACAGAAGACTTATATCAAGGACTACATCATGCTCGGAAAGAGGATGGTCGGAAAGACGGTTTCCCTGAGCATTGCCGGATATATAACGCCGGATAACACCAAGATTCCATTCGAGGTGGATGTACCTGTTGACGGCAGAAACAGCGCCCTTGAAGGCCATAAGGTGGTCGCACGGATCGACATCTATCCGGGGAACGGAGAGAATCCCGTCGGCACTGTATCGGAAATTCTTGGTCATGTCACGGATCCCGGAGTGGACATCCTGTCGATTGTCAAGGGATATGAGATTCCGACGGAGTTTCCGCAGGAAGTGATGAAGGAAGCGGAAATGCTTCCGGACTATGTTGACATTGAAAGCGAAGCTGTCGCAAAGCAGAACAGAAAGGATTACAGAGACCTGCCCACTGTCACCATTGACGGTGAAGATACGAAGGACATAGATGACGCCATTTCTCTTGTGAGAGAGGGCAAAAAATGGAAGCTCGGCGTGCATATCGCCGACGTCGCGGAATATGTAAAAGAGGGATCCGCGCTCGACAAAGAAGCTTTTAACAGAGGCACCAGCGTTTATCTGGCAGACCGGGTCATCCCGATGCTTCCCAGAAAGCTGTCCAACGGAATCTGCTCCCTGAACGCAGGGGAAGACAGACTTGCCATGAGCTGTGTCATGACGATCGATGAAAACGGCGAGGTTTCAGAATATGAGATTTCAGAATCGATCATCCATGTGGACGCACGCCTGTCCTATAACGGCGTGATGCGCCTCTTTACAGAAAACGACGACAGCGAGATCGCGCAGTCGCTGAGCTGGCAGGGTTACAGAGGGATCAAGGGAAGGACAAAGAAACTCGCGAGAATGCTTCTGAATATGAAGAAGCTTGCCGCGCAGCTTCGCGAGAACCGGGAGAAGAGAGGAAGTATAGATTTTGACTTCCCGGAAGCTAAGATCGTACTGGATGAAACGGGAAGACCTGTGGAGATCTCCCTGAGGGAGAGAACTGACGCCACAGACCTCATCGAGGACTTCATGCTCCTGGCCAATGAGACTGTAGCCAGACACTGCGTATATCTGGAGATCCCTTCGGTCTACCGTGTACATGAAGTTCCCGCAGTGGACAAAATGAAGGAACTGTCACAGCTTGTCAGAGGATTCGGATATCGGTTCAAGCCCGGGCAGAGCGATGTTCATCCCTCCCAGATCCGGCATCTTCTCGAGAAAATGAAGGGAAGGCCTGAAGAGGCCATGCTCAGCAGGATCGTCCTTCGCAGTATGCAGAAAGCGCAGTACGCGACGGGATGTGAGGGACACTTCGGCCTCGCGCTTAAGTATTATTGTCACTTCACATCTCCAATCCGCAGATACCCGGATCTTCTGGTACACAGAAGCCTCAAGTACTGGCTGCGAGGCGAGATGGACGAGAATGCAGTGGACAGGCTCAATCTTTACCTTCCGGGCGCGGCTGCCAGAAGCTCCGCAATGGAGCAGAGAGCCGCGGAAGTAGAGCGGGAGACCGTAAAACTTAAGAAAGCCCAGTACATGGAAGAAAGGATCGGCGAAAATTATACCGGCACTATTTCCGGCATAACGGGCTGGGGCGTCTATGTTGAACTCCCCGACACCGTGGAGGGGATGATCCGCATCAGCGATCTGACAGATGATTTCTATGCTTATGATGAAAAACGGTATATACTTGTAGGAGAACGGACCGGACGCACTTACATGCTCGGACAGACCATGAATGTCACTGTAGCAGGCGTGGATACCGCGAGAAGAACCATAGATTTTATGCCTGAGGGCTCGGTGCGCCGGGACTCCGCAGGGCAGGATCACGGACATTTCTCAAAACGGGGCGAAGGCAGAAAAGAATCGGATCCCGACAGGGAAAAGGGAAGAAAAAGCGGCAGGAAGAAACTGTTTCTGGACCGAACAGGCAGGATACTGGCCGGTAAATCCGGAAGACGCACGGGTCATAAGAAACACAGGGACAGAAAGGAAAGAAAATGAGCGCCAGGGAAGCGATCAAGCTGGTGGCCAACAACAAGAAGGCCTACCACGACTATTTCATAGAAGAGAAATACGAGGCAGGGATCGAACTGTTCGGAACAGAGGTGAAATCTATCCGGCAGGGCAAATGCAGCATCAAGGAGGCCTATGTCACTATTGATCACGGCGAAGCCTTCGTGGAGGGCATGAATATCAGCCCCTACGAGAAGGGCAATATTTTCAACCGCGAGCCCCTCAGAAAGAGGCGGCTGCTCCTGCACAAGAGAGAGATCATGAAGCTGGCCGGACAGGTTCAGGCCAAGGGCTACACCCTGATGCCGCTCCAGGTCTACTTCAAGAACGGCCGGGTCAAAATAGAGGTCGGCCTTGCCCGAGGCAAAAAACTTTACGACAAGCGCGATGACCTCAAGAAGAAGGCCATGAAGAGGGAGACGGAGAGGGATTTCCGCAACAGCCAGATCAAGATGTAAGTCAGACGGATTATACCCGTCTCTGTATTTGGGAAGTGAAACCGCTGGTCTAAATTATTGACTTAGCGGCTTCAGGTAGTATAATCTGATAACAGAGAAGCGGTCTTTGTTTGGACCGGACTTCCTTGTATAACCCGGGTCAGTAAAGGTTTCGACAGGGGTCATGCAGGTGGAGAAGCTATCCGACGCCGATCGTCAAACGGCAAAATTAAAAATAAACGCTAACAACAATAGAGTAGCACTGGCAGCATAATTGCCGCCCGTCGTCTGGAGGACACCCGCATCCTGCAGCTCCGGCGTTATGAAAGCGGGAAACGACACGGGGTAAGCTTTGCCCCCGCGGGCGTATCATGAAGCTACTAAAGCAGGTGGATTGACTGTTTTCCGCCTGTGGAGGGAACGGGAGTGATCCGAAAAAACCGTCTATGATAGTAGAAGGACATTGAATTGGCTTTTGGACAGGGGTTCGATTCCCCTCTGATCCACCAAAAGTACCTTACTCAAACTTTTATGCCTAAAAAAATATCCATCGTTTGAGTAAGTTGACATATTTGATGGATTATCAACGTCAGAAAGGCCA
>CADBIU010000107.1:1877-5804 GCA_902794825.1 uncultured Lachnospiraceae bacterium | reverse complement strand
CCTCGCAACGCAGGTTCTCGCACGTCGTTTCTGCTACTGGGCAGACTGTCAATCGGTACAGTGACTTGTCGTCAGTTTTCGGGTCGGCCCTGTGCCAATCAGGGCGCCCCAGACATTCGCTCCACGGAAAACCCGCCGTATTCACAGCGGCAACCTCACGCTTCACAGCTATCATGTCACAGCTTTCTTATCATACACGAGGTGATTCTAAATTGCAAGAATTATTTTTGTATTTATCTACAAACAATTTTGGTAAATTTCACGATTCTGCAGTTTATGAATTGTCGTGTCGAACATTTCTATTTTACAGGGTTTTTGCAAATATTTCAATAGGGGCAGCGGGATAGCCCGAGTGAGGAATGATATACCCTGTCTTCACTCCGGTTTCAAGGGCGGGGAAGTTCGGAAACGATAATAAGTACTTCCCCGCCCTTGAAAAGTCGTTCCGGACAGGGTATATCATTCCTCACTCAGGTTATCGCTGCCCTTGAAAAGTCGTTCCAGGCAGGGTATATCATTCCTCACTCAGGTTATTCCCTGCCGGAAGGTGAATTCCGGAGCTGCCAAGAGGGTCGGCCTGCAGCAAATGATCAAAGGGCATGTGTCTTGTCGCTTGAAGAAAAGCGTTTAGGTATGGAAGGATGTATTTAGGAAAATATCGTCCACGGAGTGCCTGAAGAGCTGAGTGCCGCGCCCGATCTGCAGAGTGGACGGCGAAGGATTAGGTATAAAGGCTTGTTTTACACAAATCCTCGTCCCTCTGAAAGCCAGATTGCAGAGAAGATGTCATAGAAAACCCAGAAATCGCAAATTCTAATGGACGCAAATTCTTGACATTAATGCTTCTGTACCGAAAAGTGCTAAAAAAGCAGTTCAGCAGCAAGGAATTTTTCAATCAAAGTTGTCTTGCAGGGACGATTATATAGGTAAAGAAGGCTTGTGTACCGAAAATGAGCATGAGGCACACTTGGGTTGATCTCTCACAGCAATTACACAGACATCTTCCTGCTGAGAGATTACCTGTGCACGGGAGAATCGCCCGCGCCGCGATCGAATTCCCACGGGCAGGGACAACCTGCGCACAGAAGCATATACCCTGTCTGGAACGACTTTTCACGGACGGGGAAGTACCTCGATAATATAAAAGAAGAGATGGCACCATCGTGCCATCTCTTCTTTTATATTTCTTAAACATTATCTTCCCCGTCCGTGAAACCGGAGTGAAAGACAGGGTATATACTTCTGTGCGAGGTTCTCTTCCCCCTTATTTCCTGTGCACCTCATCATACACGCTCAGGACTGCTTTAGGCGGTGCCGGAGTCATGTTGCTCACGATGACGTTGACTGCAAGGCTGATCAGGAACGCGGGAAGAAGCTCATAGATCGCGAACCATCCGCCGATGGGGGCGATCAGGAACTTCCAGACAAATATCATGATCGCGCCGACAGCCATTCCTGCGATCGCGCCCTGTCTGTTGGAGCGTCTCCAGAACAGAGCCAGAAGCATCTGCGGTCCGAAAGCCGCGCCGAAGCCCGCCCACGCGAAGGATACTACGCGGAAAACGGAGCTGTTGGGATTCCAGGCAAGGATCACAGCGATACATGCGATTCCGATGACGGTAAGTCTGGCTGCTCTCATCTGCTGACGGGTTGTGAGTTTGATGCCCATAAATTCCTGAACAAGGTCCTGGGATACGCTGGATGCTGCCGCGAGGAGCTGGGAGTCAGCGGTAGACATTGTAGCCGCAAGGATACCTGAAAGGATGATACCTGCAAACAGCGCGAAGATGAACCCGTGCTGGCTCATCAGGTTGGCCAGTTGGATGATAACTGTTTCAGAGTCGGAGCTGGTAGTGAGCATCGGAATTCCGCCGGCGACGGATACGCTGTAGCCGATCACGCCGATAAAGACAGCAATGCCCATGGAGAGCACGACCCATACGAAAGCGATGCGGCGGGACAGCACCAGTTCTTCCTCATTTCTGATTCCCATGAATCTGAGAAGGATGTGCGGCATGCCAAAATATCCAAGGCCCCAGGCCAGAGTTGAAACAATGCTGAAGAATCCGAAAGATCCCGCTGTTCCGGTGGATGCTACATATCCCTGGGTTACATTGAGATATCCGGGAAGCGCCCGCGCGTTGCTCATGACTGCGCTCATTCCGCCCGCCTGATTGATTCCGAAGAAGACAATGATCACCAAAGCGATCGTCATGAAAATACTCTGTACAAGGTCCGTTGTGGAAACGGCCAGGAAACCGCCCATAGTCGTGTAAGTGATGATGATCAGAGCGCCGACGATCATCGCCACGTGATAGTTGAAGCCGAAAAGGCTGTTGAACATGGTTCCGACTGCCTTGAAGCCGGATGCTGTATAAGGAATAAAGAATATAAGGATGGTAAGTGCCGCTATACAGGACAATACATGCTTTTCATCTTTATATCTTCTGGAAAAGAAATCCGGGATCGTAAAAGCGCCGACCCTCTCGGAGTATCTGCGAAGAAGTCTCGCCACGAGAAGGAAGTTTAAGTATGTGCCAATTGACAGTCCCACTGCCGTCCAGGTTACTTCCGCAAGTCCCGCGATGTACGCAAGCCCGGGAAGACCCATCAGAAGGTAGCTGCTCATGTCCGAAGCCTCGGCGCTCATCGCCGTGACAACGGGTCCGAGGGAGCGGCCGCCGATATAGAAGCCGTCCGACGTGTTTGTGGCGCCTTTTCTGTTAAACAGAATACCGATGCCGAGCATTCCCGCCATGTACAGGATGATAGTTACAATGATCAAGATTTGTGCTGATGTCATAACAGTTCTCCATTTCCCCTGCGCCCTTTCGGCGCTTTTTCTTTTTTTGATCCGGGCTTTTTTGGGTTCAGACCGAATCAATTACGAATTATAGCATATTATATAACAGAATAAAATACAGAACGGTGTATAGAATTCATTCTATACACCGCCGACATTAATTCTCTATAATCCCTTTATTTACAGGGTATTTTGACTGTACATATTTAAAGATCAGTTTAAGGTTCTATTCTGGCATCCGTTTTGAGCGGAAGCTTTCCAGGAACATCGGAGTCATTTTGTCCGCGTAAGCGACCAGGGAATACTCTCCTCCGCAGAGGCACCAGTCGTACATAAGCGCCCTCTCCCACAACGCGTAGGCCTTGATGACTTCGCTGGCTGTGCAGTCGCCTCGGATCTCTCCTCTCTTTTGACCCTCCGTTATGATCTCACGCAGTATGCGGAAGTATGTCCTGTTGCGGTCCAGCAGATGTTTCTCACCCTGCGCCTGCAGCTGCGTGGAAAGGAGTCCCGACAGCAGGTCTCTCGAGATGCTGTCCTCGATCATCACGAACAACTCGTGGTTCAGGAAAGCAAGTTTGTCCGCCGCGTTCCAATCCGGGTCCAGAGTCTTCCTGAGTTCCTCATATTTTTCGTCGAAGACATAAGCGAGAGTGCCCAACAGGGCATCCTTCCCTTCAAAATAGTGATAGAAGGAACCCCTCGAAGTCCCCGAAGCATAAATGATGTCCTCAATGGTCGTCGCGTCATATCCGTTCTCATAGAACAGTTTCCACGCCGCCGAGATGATTCGACCTTTTGTATTTCTTGTGTTTTTCTTGGGCATAGTACACCTTCATCTCCTCTGCTTGCGTTTTCCCCGTTTTCAGTGTATCTTTGTTGAGAACCATTTTACTATAGATCGCGCTGAATAGGCGATACATTTGAGGAGCAGAAATAATTATGTGGATTGCGGATTCCTGGAAAGACTATCAGGTACTGGATACTTCTGACGGAGAGAAACTCGAGCTCTGGGGCGGCTACAAACTGATCCGTCCGGACCCGCAGGTGATCTGGAAGACTCCCCGCGGAAGAGAATGGAGAAATCCCAACGGCCATTACCACCGCAGTCACAAAGGCGGCGG
>CADBIU010000107.1:0-1866 GCA_902794825.1 uncultured Lachnospiraceae bacterium | reverse complement strand
GAAGAGTGGACGATCCACTACAGGGATCTCTCCTTCCGTCTCAAACCTTTTAACTTCAAACACACCGGTCTGTTCCCGGAACAGGCCGTCAACTGGGACTGGTTCAGCGGAATCATTCAGAACGCCGTGTCCTCGGGGCGCAAGGTCAAAGTATTGAACCTCTTCGCCTACACCGGCGGCGCGACAGTCGCGGCAGCCAAAGCCGGCGCCAGCGTCACTCATGTAGACGCAGCGAAAGGTATGGTAACCTGGGCGAAAGAAAACGCGTCGATCTCAGGACTCTCGGACGCACCGATCCGCTGGCTGGTAGACGACTGCGGCAAATTTGTGGAGCGCGAGATCCGCAGGGGCAATACCTATGACGCGATCATTATGGATCCTCCCTCATACGGGCGAGGCCCCAAGGGCGAGATCTGGAAGATCGAAGAAAGCATTTACCCTTTCCTCATGAACGCCTGCAAGCTTCTCTCCGATGACCCGCTCTTTGTTCTGGTCAACTCATATACCACAGGCCTTCAGCCCGCAGTGCTCTCCTATCTTCTGCACACAGCACTGGACGGCAGACACAAGGGAACAGTCGAATCCTCTGAGATCGGACTTCCTGTTAAAGGAAACGGACTGATCCTCCCCTGCGGCGCAGCCGGCAGATGGACCGGTGTCTGACCGTTTCTTATCTTCATACGATATATAAAACCCCTTCTTCGGCGGAATTCTCCGAAGAAGGGGTTTGTTCAATTCTTTCTCATAATTCTGACGCCTGCGGAAGCGGGTTCGGACTCTTCAGCAATATCCTCACTGCGCTCGATCCTCTCCCGGATCTGCAGCATGCGCCTGTCAAGCTGATTGATCAGATCCGCGCTATACCGCAGCTCCTCCACGATGATCTCCGCATTACTGATCTCTCTCTTATATTTCATTTTGTGTTCGACGCTTGCCCAGAAGTCCATCGCAATGGTGCGGAACTGCACTTCAACATTCATGTACTTCTTCTCATTGGCAAGGAAGATCGGAACCCTGAGGATCAGGTGAAGACTCCTGTATCCGTTTTCCTTCGGTACTGAAATATAATCCTTTTCCTGCAGGATCTCAACATCATCCTGTACATCGAATGAGTCCCTGATACTGTAGATATCATCGATAAAGGAACAGATCACTCTGATCCCGGCTACGTCGTTGATCGTATTCTCAATGTTCTCGACTGTGAAAGGCACCCCTTTCACCTTTAATTTTCCATAAATGCTGCTGGGAGATTTGAGTCTGTACTTTATATATTCAAACGGATTTCTCTTATTCTTAAGCGCCATCTCCTTGTTGAGAATCTCAAGTTTGGTCCTCATCTGGGACATCGCGCAGTCAAAATACATCATCAGTGTCTCAAATTGTTCCGCCTGCTCTGTGATCTGCAGGATCCGACCCACGTCTTCATCGGTCATGGTGTCAGCTCCGTAGTAACCGATGTCATATTTCTCGTCACGTGTCAACCCCTGTTCCTCCTTCATTATAACAACCCCGGCACAAGGCGCAGATTGCTCCGCATTTATGCCGCCTACTGATTATATCAGACCATGGATTGATTTTGAAGAAAAAATAACCAAAATAATGATCCCAAATCATTAAATATTCGTAAACCTACACAATCTCCTTCGAAGGTTTACCATATAAAAAACCCGGCACTCTTGCGAGTGCCGGGTTAATTTCACTTGATCTTCAGACTGTATTGTCCGATTTGACTGTTTTGATTAGTCGATAACGGTAGCAACACGGCCGGAACCAACAGTACGGCCACCTTCACGGATAGCGAATGTAAGACCCTGCTCCATAGCGATGGGGTGGATCAGCTCGATGGTCATCTCGACGTGGTCGCCG
>CADBIU010000106.1 GCA_902794825.1 uncultured Lachnospiraceae bacterium | reverse complement strand
GAAACCATCTCTTGTAGATTATATGTTGTGGACCGCAAAGTTTGTAACTCACTCTGATGTGATTGAATGGTGAGAATGATTTTTGTGCAGGAATAGTTCTTTTCCAATTGTGCTACGGCCACATCTGTGACCGCAAGAAAGAGGCACCGGGCAAGCATTTCCGCTTGCCCCCTCAATTCCCTTATACTATAATATTCCCAAAGTCACAAGACTCACATGGATGGCATACCGGCTTTTACTGTGTGTATATGATCCTGGTTGTTGGTTTTGCAGAGCAAGGCCAATGGGCAGAGAGATAGCATACAAGAAAATACGGGAAATGGAATCGATGGGAAGACCGATAGAACAGATTTACTGTGGCAGGAGCGGCAGTGTGCGCTATGGCCGGAGTAGGTGTGTTTGTGGTAGAAACAGAAGATTCCTCATTATGCCTCCATGATATCTGCAGTACTAATTGTCTGAGAGAAAATGGAGGTTTTATTATGCACAAAAATAAGAGATGGCCCGAGAACTGCGTTTGGCCGGAGCCGGTATGGGACGGCGAAGGCGTGGCGTGGGAAGAAGACGATGTAGATCCTATGCTGCTCGACGAGGACGGGCGGGAGCTGCTTGAGATTAAGGAATATTTTGACACGCTTGTGGAAGAAGGGCGGCTCCATGAGGACTACAGCTTGAATGAGTACTACGAAGAGGATGATGAGCCGGGCGAGTCTGATGACGAGGAGGAGCCGGAAGAGTTTGTGCCGGAGATCGGGGAGGACTACTGGGACGACGGATTTAATCTTGTTGCGTGGCAGGATGACTTCTCTCATCATGTGGGTCAGCTCAAAATAGAGCCGCGCGGCGCTGGTGAGGATCCGGTGGCCATTGTTCACAGAGTGATTGATTATGAATTCGTGAACGAGAACCTGCTCCGGCAGGCGTTTACCAGGCGGGCTTTCGCGGTCCAGTACGGGATCGAAGGGTGCAGTGAGGAGCTGGAGTTTCTGGGAGATTCTGTTCTGAACCATATTGTGACGAGAGAGATCGTCGGCCAACTCATGGACGTCGATACGGCGCGGACGGAAGCCCCTTTCCGGGCGATGCGCAGAGAATATGACGAGGGAGTGCTCAGCAGGATCCGGTCGCAGTATGTCTGTAAAGAATATCTTGCGCAGAGGGCGCAGGAGCTGGGCCTGGATCAGTTCATCCTGTACGGGAGCGGAGAAGCGCCGACGGAGAGCAGCCGGGAGGATATGATGGAGGCGCTTATCGGCGCCGTCGCAGTGGACAGCAGCTGGGACACAAAGGCACTTGAGCGTGTCGTTGACAACCTGCTCTGCGTGCAGCTGACCTATCCGGACAGATTCCTGAAAGAGACACATTATGACCTGTTAGGCGCATGGCATCAGAAGCGCTTCGGGTGCATGCCGTCCTACGAGGTGTATGACCTCGGCAAAAGAGGATTTGGCTGTACGATTCGTTTCCGGGTGCCGGAGAATGATAAGGGGATACAGACAAGCCAGCGGATCGATGTCGATGCAGGCACACGCAGCAAGGCACGCGAGGAAGCGGCATTTATGGCATACGGATTTATTCGTAATCATGGCTTGTGGATAAACCTGAAGGATGCCGGGCTGGTTCCGAGCCTTGAGCACAGCATTAACCAGCTGCAGGAGCTCTACCAGAAGAAGTACTTGGACGAAGCGCCGAAATATGAGTTTGAACAGTGGCAGGGTGATGAATGGAACTGTGATTGTGTATGCGGCGGCGTTAATGGGTATGGGCGCGGCCTGGGGAAGACGCAGGCAAAAAAGAGAGCTGCCTATATGGTCCTGATTCGGCTCCTGCAGTCGGCGGGGATCTGTGAGAAGAGCTGGGAAGAAGAGATGTGGAAGAACACAGGCATATTCTGAGAAAGGTGACCGGTACCGGGACTGGATACAGGATAGCCTTTCTGAATGGCACTTGCGTAGCAGCAGGCGGAAATGATTTGAGAATAGATTGATGAGTGATGTGAGAGAACGGGGCTGATCACCCCGTTCTGTTCATTGCTTTACTCAAACGGATCCTCTTCTTCATCGTCATAGTAGTCATCTTCGTCGTCGAAAAAGTAATCGGGGTACTGTTCCGGCGCAGCGCCTTTGGAACGCAGAATCTGATATCCGGTCGTGTTTTCCGTTATAGCGCGCAGGATGCGGCACTCAAAGCACCACTCGTCTCCGAAGTCAAAGAGGTAGAGGAATTTTTTGCCCTTAAAGAGTGCGATGTCGCGGAGACGATAGTTCGCTGCGCTTCGCCCCTCCCTATTATCAGGGCTGAAGTAGGCGTCCCAGTGGCTCCAGGCTCTGTCATCCATGAAAAAGGCGTAGAGGTGGTCGTTATCGAACTTAAATACATCCTGGATAATGTTGTGAAGCTCTTCCAGGGTTATGTCAGCGCAGACGCGGATATGGCGGTAGCATCCGGTATAAGGGGATACGCTGATCACATAGGAAAGGGGTTCTTCTGCACGGGCAAGGCCTTTACCGGTCTTTTTGCTTTTACCGGCCTTTTCGTTGCGGGAGGTGCCTTTGCCTCGTTTGTTGTTCCCGCTTCCGCGGCTGTCTTGCCTAAGCCCATCAAGCCTGCGAAGCAGACTGTCGATGCGCTCTTTGAGAGCGGTGGGGATTCCGGGAGTGACCGACAGCTCGGACAAGGATTCCGTCACCTCTTCGGGGAGATATCGCAGGAGTTCATCTCCCATCGCTTCTATTTCGGTCAGCATCATTGTCAGACCTTTTTCAATCTGAGAAAAATCGGCAGGCTCGGCAGGACCTGGCTCCACAGCACCTGCGTCTGTGGCCAACATATGGTCATATAAGTCGAAGAGTGCGTCATCCAGGTCGGGCAGGTCTGCTTTTTGAGCGATATCGATAGACGCCTTTTCCATCGTCTCTGCCAAAAGAGCAAATGTCCTGGCGTTTTGAACGAAGATTTTTTGCGGGCGCATTTTGCGTGCGGAGAGAGTGGCCATAAACTCAGAGAGTAACTGATTGTATCCGGATTCATAGTCCCTCGTGAGGGACATGCTCATGACTTTTCCGTCTGATTCTTCCACAGCAATCAGGATTGCGGGATAATACGGGACGTCATCGGGGTGCTCCTGAACCGGGTTGTTCAACCAGGTAACACGGCAGTCGATGATGCCTTTTTTGCGTTTCGAACGGATTTTCCTGAGGATTTCTTCATTGGAATAGTTCCCGGAAGGATAGGAGGCACCGCGGCGAGGAGGCAGCGCTGCCATGCCGGAATGGCGGTATCCCTCCGGAGTGTGAACAAACAAAGGAACCTCATGGACTGACTTGCTATCGATCCGACGGAGCTGTTCTCTTAAAGAGGCATTATGATCGAGATCATCGGAAAGTGCAATTGCAGCTTCCAGGCCTGCCGCCAGAAGTTCCAGGTCGTGCTCGGAATTGACAACCCAGGGATACATGCAGGGCGTATACCTGGTGAATAGAGGAAAGGCATTCTTTCCGGCGATACGGATGCCTTGGGATCTGGCGTATTCGCGCACTTCCTCGAGGTCGGAGGGATGCATCATGTCCTTGTTCTCAAAGGAACACTGGATGCAGGAAGAACTGATATAATTCTCGAACGAGTCCGGTCTCATCATATCGTCGAAAATCGGGTCAGCGTCAAGAAAATGATAGTAGCTGTAGAACTCATTCTCCGGATAGACAGCGACGGAAATATGCTCGCCCATCCTACCCATTATGCAGATAAATATGGTTTCACCTTTTTCTGTTCGCACGGCAAAGACCTGTGTGTCAAACAGGCGCAGCCAAAGCCTTGTCTTTTTGTAACGGAAGGCAAGGCTATATAGGTCTTCTCTGGTCATAAATACCTCCTGACTGATGAGAAAGATCGTTACTGTGTATTCATTGTATCAGGAGAAACGATGTGGAACAATCTCGTGTTTTTTTGGAAGGTACGGTATAATAAGTTGTGTCAGAGGAGCGGTTATGATGACTTTCGGAACACGGAAGAAGGCAGGGACACATGAAGTTATTCAGTAAAATACCGGACAGGTTCTTTTCCGTGCTTGCTTCCGGGAACAAAGAGCTGTATGTGCAGGCACTGTTCGTGCTGCGGCAGGCGTTCAAAACGGAGCTGGTCATACGGCGCGACGAGCTGACCGCAATGCTGATGGACGCGCTGGAGGCGGATATTCTGGAAGCGGATTTCAGCGAGGAGGCGGAGGAAGAGGGAGATCTTCGTGAGGGAGAGGCGAACAATCTTTCAGGGAAGGCGCGGCTTCTGCTAAGGCGCCTCCAGGAGACAGGCTGGATCGAGACAGAGTATGAGAGCGGCACCTTTCAGGAGAATATTACCATTCCGGATTATGCTATTTTGGTCATGAATCTGCTCTATGACCTGTCACAGGAGCGGGTGCGTGAGTACAACAGTTACGTCTACGCGACCTATGCGTCGCTGGCCAACGCGGCGGAAAATCCGGAGTATATCTATCAGGCTCTGCAGGCGGCTTATCAAAATACAGTACGCCTGGTGGATGAGCTCAAGTCTCTGTTTAACAATATTCGGGCCTATTACAGGCGAATCCCGGGAGAAGATGATGTCAACATATTGCTCGCAGAGCATTTTGACGAATATAAAGAGAAAGTTTTTGATGCGGTTTATTACCCCCTCAAGACAATCGATTCGGTGCCGCGTTTTAAACACGCCATCATTTCGATACTGAATGAGTGGCTGATGAACGACGAGGTGCAGAATGCGATCGTGGAACAGGGCGTCGCGCGGCGCGTCTGGGATGGCGAAGAGAGCGGACGAGGGGAGATGCTGCGCATCATCAATTATGTGATCGATACCTATGAGGGGATCGAAGAGATGATCGGAGAGATCGACCGCAAGCATGTGGAGTATACAAGAGCTTCCGTTGAACATATCCGATATCTGATGAATGCGGACCGAGGGACTAAGGGAAAGCTGATCGAGCTCTTAAAGCATTCCGGGGA
>CADBIU010000105.1 GCA_902794825.1 uncultured Lachnospiraceae bacterium | reverse complement strand
CCCTGCATCTATTTTACCAGATATAGACTTAGGACTCAGTAGATTTCCCATATTTATGGGCTTTTTATGAATGGATATCATCCGTTCAGCAAACACTAAATACTCCCTGTTTCTCTGTCATGTCCTTTGCTCTCCTTACAGGCGCGGCATTAGGTCACGCCGCATTGTGAACGTTATTACGAATTAATTATATCTTAATATCGATCATGCAGTAAACGGCCTCTGCGGTCCTTTTTAACAAATGACCCCAGAGGCCGCTTTTCATTTTTTACTCAGAAACAGGCTCAGCTTCCTCTTCTGTCTCTGCCGCCGAAACGTCATCGGCAGGATCCTGAAGAGTATCTGATTCCTCTTCTTCTAAAGCCCCGGAATCAGAATTCTCTTCCATGGCAGGCTCCGCATCGGCTGCTTCAGCTGCCGCTTCACTCGTTTCTGCAGCATCTGCCTCAGCAACAGCTTCGGTAGCCGTCTCCTTCGCAGCCTCCTTCGCAGCCTCCTGCACCTCCACGGTTTCCTCTTCGGAAACACTCTCCTGAGAAGGCTCGCTGAACGGCAAAACATTGGCGCCGTTATCGCTCTCATCCGCATCGCCGCTGCCGGCAAGGCCATTACCGGCCGTATCACTTGCGCCCGAGTCACTGCCGCCCGAAGTGGCAGTCGGCGTGCCGCTCAGGGATTTACCGCCTGTGGAGTAGGCGTTTCTGTCTCCCACAGTTGATCTCGAAAAGATCACGAAGTCACCGTTTTTATCATCCTGGGCCTTCAGAACATCTGTGGTATAAGTGCCCTCGTAACTAAGGGGAGAGCCGAAATCCTCTGTAAAGTCGAACAGGACCGAACCGTTGGCGTATTTGTTGGGCCCATTTATGGTCTCGTCAACCTTATACATGTAGTTCATGAAGTTGTAGACAAAGTCCACCGACTTCTCGTCCCCGTCAAGGAAATACTTGCCGTCTTCTGGATCCGGGGCTCCCTTTATGAAGAGCGCTTCGAAAGCGGCCGTATCCTTGTAAGCCCCTCCTGAAATACTGTTGATGACCTGGTCCATGGTCTCGCCTTTATGCATGCGCTCCAATATGGAATTCATGCCGAGCCTTAATTTCTCACTGCTGAATACTACATTCTCACCGACTACACTTCTGGAAGATCCGATGGCGGGGTCCTTCGCGGCAGCAAGCTCATAGAGATACATACACGCCAGATATCCGCTGACATAACGGCTGGTCGCGGAATTGCAATCACGTCCTCCTCTGTCCTTGCCGTTGCTGAATTCAATGTCGAAATTTTGATCACATACCCACTGGTCCTGGTCATTTTTGTGATAAACTCCATCAACATATTTTTTCACAAGCTGCTTTTTCAGATTGATGTCATCGGAGGATTCGGACGGCGCGCACAGAATGTTGAAAACATCATGGCGGTACTGCCAGTTATTCTCGACACTGGACGCAGTTCCCTCTATAAACCAATCCGGTAATCGGACCAACGAAGTTTCCGTATAGTCCTTCAGTCCCTCGTCAGTATAGAGATATCCCGTAAGTCCCGGCCTGTTGTAATCGTATGTGACGCAATGGAAGAGTTCATGGACGATCGTATTGGAAAGATCCCTCATAGCTTTGGAATTGAAATTTCTCGTGATGATCGCTTTATCATCCTCTTTGTGATTCGTGAGCTCACTGGCGTTCACCGTGAAACTATAAACAAACTTATAATCACCGTACTTTTCTTCTGTAAGTCTGCCGCGGCGCGCATAGCCAACTGCGTCGTTCCCCTCTTCGTATCCAACAATAACGGTGAGATACTCTCCAAGCTTATTGTTGTCAGCCGCGTCCCTGAAGGCAGGGAATTTCTCGATCAAAAGATTGACCGCCTGGGGGTGCAAAATATTGACAACGAGATCCGCAAGGAATTCCAGATCAGACTCGGTAAGCGCTTTTTTGGCGTTGCTGTCGCAGTGCACATTGACAAGGTGGGAGTAGCTCTCTTCCTGCTCCTCCTCTTCCTCTTCAGGCTCCTCTTCCTCTTCTACCTCTTCTTCAGTCTCTTCTTCCGGCTCGTCGTCCTCAAAAGGCGCGATCTGGTCATCGGGAACGATCTCGCCCCCCGCAGCATCGGTCGGATTCTTGACCGTGCCCTTCTGAGCATAAAGATCCTTGAGTTTCGCAGGGAGAATAAAAGTGATCCCCGTCTTATTCTCGTAGATGGAGATGATCTTCTCTTCGCCGAACAGCTTCAGCAGATCCTCTGAGAGAGTGATCTTGTAGCCTCTGCCGGTCGCGTCGTTACTCCTGATCGTGTACTGCTCAGGGACCACATAAGCCAGAACCGGCAGGTAGCTGCCTTTTCCGGCAAGACCGGTGTCAGGCTTTAAATTCTCGCCGATCCAGATCACGGGAATCTCCCATGTATCGCCCTCTGCGGTCGTCACTACAGCTTTATCATCCAGGCGCGTCCCCTCCTTGGGAGCAGTCACATCGCCGATGGTGATCCCGCTGACAACCTTGGCGTTCTCGCGCCCCTGCGTGTGATTATCAATAGTAACTTCCGGTTTCGTTTCTGTCGAAGTTCCCGCTTCCGCTGCCGGCTTCGTCTCTGCTGCAAAAACTGTAACAGGAGCGAGCATAGAGGCAGACGTGGCGGCAGCCACGAAACAGATCAATGACTTCTTTAATCCGAGCAAAAAATGGCTCATTGCGCTTCTCCTTTAATTGTATTCTGGTTGTACTACTCTATTATATACAATTAATTCTGCAATGAGCCATGCTTTTTTTGCGGTCCGGACTATTCCGGCCCGCACAATATTCAGTTTTTATCAGCCGCACTTAACGTCGATCATGTCTGTGGCGATGATCTCATCGACCGTCACGTCGAACATCGCCGCCAAGATGACCATGTTGTCGATCGTAGGCATCGCTGTACCGTGGATCCACTTGTAGATCGCCTGCGGCGTAGTGAATCCGAACACCTCCTGCATATCCTTTACGGTCATGCCTGCACCGATACGCATACGGTTGATGTTCTGACCGGTCGCAACTGTGTTGATCATAGGAAATCTCATCATACCGCACCTCCTATACACCGGCAGCGCCGGCGCATAGGAGGCCGGTCAAACTGCCTTATTTACTGGTATCATTCATCATCGGTTCATCCGCATTTCTCTCCCCTGAGGGATTCAGAAGGTCTCGGTGAATGTCAAAATATATTTTTTTCATCTTTTTTTCCTCTTTTCGTAATATGAATTCCTTTTCAAAACATAAAAAATGCCGCTTGTCTCTTCGAACAAGCGGCAGTCTCGGCAATAATCGCTTCATCCTATCCGGGTTACTTCCCGATGCGCACAGCGTCACCTGGTCCCAGATATCCACTTGATCCGGTCGTATTAAGGCAAACACAAAGAAGCCACTCCGCATCTTTAGCGGTCGGCATAATCATTCCCAGAAGATCAAACTTATAACCTGAATTCATTAAACTGTTTGTATGTATCTGCAGCATTTGCCTCTCCTTTCCGGACCCGCGGTCCTTTTTTACTTAGTATACAATAGCATATACTTTTTGATTTGTCATTATACCTGTAGTATAAAACCACCTCTATAAAGACATACGAAACAACTCGGAAATTTCAATGTCAATATTTGCTTCTGCGCCTAATCTGCCCGAAGATCAGCGCTTTCCTCAAGTTTCACCGTTTTCCAAGCCTCGGTAAGTTTCTCCAGGTTCCAGGCCGCATTGGCAGGACTCGTCGACGGCAGACACACCGCCGGCCTTTCGATGACTGGCTCAATATATTTGCGGTACATCTTTTCCGCAGTCTTCCCATTTACAAAGATCTGCCTGATCGGCGCGTGATCCAGAATGACCGTCAGGTCGTTCGGAACCACATCCCTGATACTCGCGTCCGAAGATCCCCGGATCGTGCACGAGTGGATCACGTCCCACGCCGCGATCCGGTGTCGTATCAGAAAGTCGCGCTTCTGCGGCACATCCGACGGCACACTGTCTTCAAATACTGCTGCCATCACTTTCCAGAACCGATTCTGCGGATGCCCGTAGAAAAAGGCCGATTCCCTAGATTTTACGGAAGGGAAACTGCCGAGGATCAATATTTTGGAATTCTCCCTGTACAGGGGCGGGATCGGGTGTATGATCGTTTCCTGTTTCATCTGTTTACTGCCGTTTGATCAGCAGCCTTTCCTTCCGCTTTTATGGTCCTCAATGGAGCAGGCTTCCGGAGAGCCGTACTCAATCAGCCCCGCATCCGCCGGATCAATGGACACCCGGCCGTCTTCAAACACAAACGCAGGGATTCCGACATCGCCGATCGCTTTCATGCGGTCAAAGACGGGATTTGTGTCGCGGAGTCTGGTAAAAGCGCTCATGTTGCGAATATTCTCGCCGATATCGATGTACTCAAACTCGTTTTCTCTTCCAATAATCTGCTGGTGTACATACGCACAGTAAGGGCATGAAGGCATACCGTAAATCTTGATCATTTTGCAGCTCCTTTCTTTATTCAGATTTCTTCCAGTTTTAGTGTATCAC
>CADBIU010000104.1 GCA_902794825.1 uncultured Lachnospiraceae bacterium | reverse complement strand
GGAGATGAACTCCTTGAGTTCCTTGATCTTCTCTTCCTTTTTCTTGTTCGCTTCCTTCATCTGGCGGATCAGAAGACGGGAGGACTCATACCAGAAATCGTAGTTTCCGGCAAAGAGTGTGATCTTTCCGTAATCTATGTCCGCGATGTAGGTGCAGACTTTGTTGAGGAAGTAGCGGTCGTGGGAAACGACTATAACTGTATTGGGGAAGTTGATCAAAAACTCCTCAAGCCATGCGATCGCGTCCAGATCCAGGTGGTTGGTGGGCTCGTCCAGAAGCAGGATATCGGGATTTCCGAAAAGCGCCCTGGCAAGGAGCACCTTGACCTTCTGCGCGCCGGTCAGCTCTCTCATGAGATAGCTGTGCAGTTCCGTCTCGATCCCGAGGCCGTTGAGAAGAGTCTCCGCGTCGGATTCCGCCTCCCAGCCGTTGAGTTCCGCGAACTCGGTCTCAAGTTCACTCGCCTTGATGCCGTCCTCGTCTGAGAAGTCCTCCTTCATGTAAAGAGCGTCCTTCTCTTTCATGATCTCGAAGAGACGGGAATTGCCCTGGATGACCGTATCAAGAACTACCTGGTTGTCATATTTATTCTGGTCCTGTTCCAGAAAAGAAAGACGCTGTCCGGGAGTGATCGAAATGTGGCCGTTTGTGGTGTCAAGCTGCCCGCTCAGGATCCTTAAGAAAGTGGACTTGCCCGCGCCGTTGGCGCCGATGATCCCGTAACAGTTCCCTTCGGTGAATTTAATATTTACATCCTCGAACAAGGCTTTTTTGCCGAGTCTGAGAGTTACGTTATTTGCTGCGATCATGTAGCCTCCTTTTTTCCATAACAAAAGCGCAGATCAGGATCTGCTTTTCTTATAATAGCGGAGTACGCCGGTGTAAGCAAGTAACGCTTTTCATAAATTTTACATACAGATCCTTCAGATTATGTACAGAGGAGTTTATCTTTGGACACAAATCATAGTATTTTGGGCAAAATAGTGTTAAACTGTCTTTAAGATAATGACACAAGAGGTTTGCATGAATATCAGATACGACAGAATCCTGACGACGTCCGCAGCTCTGTCCGGTTTGTATCTTCTGGCTGTGATGCCCAGAATGACAAACAGACCGGATCCGGCGCCTTTCAATACGAAGTTTTTCGCTCACAGGGGACTTCATGACAACGGATCGGACGCTCCGGAGAACTCCATGGCGGCGTTCAGAAAAGCTGTTGAGAGCGGGTTCGGGATCGAATTGGATGTACAGCTTACCGCGGACCTTGTTCCGGTGATCTTCCACGATCCGGACCTTTTAAGAGTGTGCGGCGTTAACAGGCAGGTGAGAGACTGCACATATGCACAGCTTCAGGAGTATAAGCTCTTTGGAAGCAATGAGAGGATTCCCACACTGAGGGAGTTCCTTGAGATGGTGGACGGAAGAGTCCCGCTGATCGTGGAATTCAAATCCGAGGACACGGACATGACGCTGTGCAGGATCATCGATCCGATGCTGAAAGCTTATAAGGGCGTCTACTGCATAGAATCCTTTAATCCGCTGGTTCTTTTCTGGTACAGGATCCATCGCCCGGGAGTAATGAGAGGGCAGCTTTCAGACGGCTTTCTCCATATCCCCAAGTACAGGACGTTTCCGAAAGCGCCGGCCACAATATCTGTCCAGTTTCTGATACCAAACTTCTTGTCAAAACCTGACTTCATCGCATACAATCATATGTATGAAGGAAATCTTTCCAGGAGGATCTGCCGGAGTCTTTACAGGGCGAAGTCGGCGGCCTGGACGATCAGAAGCGAGAAGGAGCTGAAAAAGGCTGCGGGAGCTTTTGATGTTTTTATTTTTGACAGCTTCATACCGAAACTGTCCGGAGGGCAGTAGACGAGTGAGGCCGCGGGGCTTCATACCGCAGCTGCCGGAAGGCGGCACAGGCATGAGGTCTTTTGTCGTTTCATAATGGTAACAGCTCTTATTAAAGAGTTGAATATTAAGGAGGTACGTGAATGAGCAAAAGGGTATATCTATTCAACGAAGGCAGTGCCGACATGCGTAATCTCCTTGGCGGTAAGGGTGCGAACCTGGCTGAGATGACCAACATTGGTCTTCCGATCCCGAACGGTTTCACAATTTCCACCGAGGCGTGCACAGACTATTACAATGACGGCAAGACCATCAACGAGGACACACAGGCGCAGATCTTTAAAGCGCTGGAGTGGCTGGAAGGAGTGCAGGGCAAGAAATTCGGCGATACGGAGAATCCGCTTCTGGTTTCCGTTCGTTCCGGTGCGAGAGCATCCATGCCCGGCATGATGGACACCATCCTCAATCTTGGTCTCAACGATGTGTCCGTTAAGGGCTTCGCTGCCAAGACCGGCAATCCCAGATTTGCCTATGATTCTTACAGAAGATTCATCCAGATGTTCTCTGATGTCGTTATGGGCATGAGCAAGACTTTCTTCGACAGCATCCTTGAAGCTGAGAAGAAAGCTCACGGCTATGTCTATGACACAGAGCTGAAGGCAGAGGATCTTCAGAGTGTCATCGCCAAGTACAAAGAGATCTATGCGGAGAAGATGGGCGAAGAGTTCCCTCAGGATCCCAAGGTACAGCTGATGGAAGCCATTAAGGCTGTTTTCCGTTCCTGGGACAACCCCAGAGCTAACTACTACAGAATGATGAACGATATCCCTTACGAGTGGGGTACCGCTGTCAACGTTCAGTCCATGGTATTCGGCAATATGGGCAATACTTCCGGTACCGGCGTTGCGTTCACACGTAACCCCGCAACCGGCGCGAAGGGCATTTTCGGTGAGTATCTGATCAACGCACAGGGCGAAGACGTCGTTGCGGGTATCCGTACTCCTCAGCCGATCACACAGCTTGAGAAGGATCTTCCCGAGTGCTACAAGCAGTTCATCGCGATCGCTGACAGACTTGAGAAGCATTACCGCGACATGCAGGATATGGAGTTCACCATCGAGGATGGCAAGCTGTACTTCCTGCAGACCAGAAACGGCAAGAGAACCGCTCAGGCCGCTATCCAGGTCGCATGCGATCTGGTTGATGAAGGCATGATCACTCCTCAGGAAGCAGTTCTTCGTATCGAGGCCAAGAGCCTTGACCAGCTGCTGCACCCTGCATTCGATGCTGCTGAGCTTAAGAACGGCAAGCAGATCGGCGAAGCGCTTCCCGCTTCCCCCGGTGCTGCCGCAGGCCGCATCTATTTCAACGCTGACGACGCTGTAGCTGCACACGCTGCAGGCAGCAGAGTCATCCTGGTCCGTCAGGAGACATCCCCTGAGGATATCGAGGGTATGCACGCTGCAGAAGGCGTTCTGACCATGCGCGGCGGCATGACCTCCCACGCGGCAGTTGTCGCGCGCGGCATGGGCACCTGCTGCGTATCCGGCTGCGGCGACCTCAAGGTCCATGAAGAAGATAAGTTCATCGAGCTTGGCGGCTACACCATCAAGGAAGGCGAGTACATCTCCCTTGACGGCTCCACAGGTAAGATCTATCTTGGCGACATCCCGACAGTCGAGGCATCCATCTCCGGCAACTTCGAGAGGATCATGAACTGGGCAGACCAGTTCAGGAGACTGAAAGTCAGAACCAATGCCGACACACCTGAGGACGCTGCAAACGCAGTCCGCATGGGTGCTGAAGGTATCGGTCTTACAAGAACTGAGCACATGTTCTTCAATCCTGAGAGAATCCCGAAGATCCGCAAGATGATCCTCTCCGACACAGTCGAAGAGAGAGAAGCGGCTCTGAACGAGCTGATTCCTTTCCAGAAGGGTGACTTCAAGGGCATCTACAAGGCTATGGAAGGCAGACCGGTTACTATCCGTTTCCTGGATCCGCCGCTTCATGAGTTCGTTCCCACAACAGAAGAGGACATTAAGGAACTCGCCGATGAGATGGGCCTGTCCGTAGAAGTAGTCAAGGCTCGCTGCGATTCCCTGCATGAGTTCAACCCGATGATGGGTCACCGCGGCTGCCGTCTGGCTGTCACATTCCCTGAGATCGCGAAGATGCAGACCAGAGCTGTCATGGAAGCTGCGATCGAAGTCAATGCAGAGGAAGGCTACAATATCATCCCTGAGATCATGGTTCCTCTTGTAGGCGACAAGAAAGAACTCGCATTTGTCAAGAAGACCATCGTTGAGACCGCTGAAGAAGTCAAGAAGGAGAAAGGCTCCGATATCGAGTACCACATCGGTACAATGATCGAGATCCCCAGAGCAGCTCTTATGGCTGACGAGATCGCAGAGGAAGCTCAGTTCTTCAGCTTCGGCACAAACGATCTGACTCAGATGACATTCGGCTTCTCCCGTGATGACGCAGGCAAGTTCCTGACCGACTACTACAAGAGCAAGATCTATGAGTCTGATCCTTTCGCACACCTCGACCAGAACGGCGTCGGCCAGCTGATCCAGATGGCTGCTGAGAAGGGCCGCAAAGTACGTCCCGACATCAAGCTCGGCATCTGCGGTGAGCACGGCGGCGATCCCGCTTCCATCGAGTTCTGCAACAAGGTCGGCCTGACCTATGTTTCCTGCTCACCTTTCCGTGTACCGATCGCGAGACTGGCAGCAGCTCAGGCAGCGATCACAAACGGCGATGTGAAGTGATATCAATGTTAAATAGGGCAAAAAAAGGACTGTCGCAAGCGCGGCAGTCCTTTTTTTATTGCATTTTGAGAGGAAGGAGAATATAATGTAAAATGTTTGTCTAATTAACAAGAAATGTTTTTCGGGCACGGCATAGAAAAAGACCCGCTTTCGCGAGTCAGCCTGAAAAATATTTCCTTTGAACCAAGTCGACGACCGT
>CADBIU010000103.1 GCA_902794825.1 uncultured Lachnospiraceae bacterium | reverse complement strand
CGAGTATGAGGAGCAGATGCGCACCGGCAAAGCTTCCATGCACCAGGAAGCCCTTGACGACCTCCAAATGCTGGCAAATATCACAATGCAGTCTATGAACGTCTCCCTGATCGTCTTCGAGCAGGAGCTCATGGACCGCTTCGATGACGCGGAAGCCATGGAAGACCTCGTCGACCAGACCAAGGAGCAGATCGAGGCAGCCCATATCGAGCGCATGGCCAAGAAAGCCTGCGACCCCAAGGGCGGCATCCTATCCTCTTCACAGACTTCTGCATCGACATGGAGCGCTGCTCCGACCACGCCATCAACCTGGCAGAAGTTGTCAGAGACCTCACAGAGCAGAATGCGTGATCTTTTCATTGAACTAAACAGGGCGGCTGCACATTCGTGCAGCCGCCCTGTTTTTTTGGTTGATTTACATGGTTGCCTGGGTTGCTTTTTTGCTGCTTGGCTTGGATTTGTGGCTGCTTGGCTTGGATTTGTGGCTGCTTGGCTTGGTTTTGTGGCTGCTTGGCTTGGTTTTGTGGCTGCTTGGATGCGATGGATGCGATCTGCCCCTAGCATTCCATCCGAGCAGGCGAGAAGTCCTATTTGGATGGACTCCATTCAGACATTTCTGCCCGTACCCTACATCCGGACAGGCGAGAAGCCCTATTTGGATGGACTCCAGGTAAACACTTTGCCTGAACTCATCCATCGAATTTTTAAGTATTTCTCAAAGGATGGAACTTCTCTTCAATACAGGCATTTATCGATACATCCGATTTGGAAAAGTCCCCTAATCGTTGGAGTCTTCCCGATAAACAAGCATTTATCGATACATCCGATTTGGAAAAGTCCCTTAATGGTTGGAGTTTCCCCGCTAAACAAGCTATAAACAAGCCTTAAGTCCCTCCGCCACAATCAAAAAGAAGCTGCCGCAGCGCGGCAGCTAAACACATTTCCGACCATTCGATCCTCTAAACTTATTCAGAACTTAAATACAATCCCCACAACCGCCGCGATCGCCAGAAAGATGATGGGGCTCCATTTGAGCTTCTTCTGCCCCACAAAGATCACAACCGCCAGTATGATCGCCTTGGGCAGGAACAGATCTGCCACATTGCCGCTGGCCTCAAAGGCCGTAATGTTGACCAGCGCTACCTTGGCCACGTTCAGGCCCGCCGCTGTGATCATAGCGATCGAAGCAGGGCGTAGACCGTAGAAAGCACCTTCCACATGCGGATTGTCCCTGAACTTGTTCAGGAATTTGGCGATGATCAGGATAATGATCACAGAAGGCGCCGCCAGAGACAGCGTAGCCAGTATCCCTCCCGGAATGCCTGCAGTCTTAAAGCCCGCATAGGTGGACATATTGATTCCGATCGCTCCGGGCGTGGACTCGGAGATCGCGATCATATCCGCGATGTCTGCATGACTAAACCATCCGGTCTTGTCAGACATCTCATAAAGGAAAGGAAGTGTAGCAAGACCGCCGCCTACAGAAAAAAGGCCTGTCTTGAAGAATTCATACATTAATCGAAGGAGTGTCACTTGTCCGCCTCCTTCCCCGTGCCGGATGCCGCTTTTCGATTTCTCATGGACATCAGGACGCCGATCACGCCCGCGCAGATAACAAGGACCGCCGCCGGAATTTTGACGGGAAGAATCCCCTTGAAGGCGTTCAGCGAGAAGATCACCAGATACAGAAACAGAGTAAATGCATCAACCACTGATTTCTTCCACAGCCTCATGACAGCCTGCAGGATCAAAACACAGACACATACGCGGATTCCCGCAAAGGCGTGCTGTACGACCGGAAGATCCGCAAAATTTGATAAGAATGTAGCGAGAACGAGGATGATAATGATCGGGCCGGTCAGAAAGCCGACAGTAGCGCAGAGCGCGCCCGCCACTCCGCCCTTTTTCTCCCCGATAAAAGTGGAGACGTTGAGCGCTATGATTCCGGGCGTACACTGTCCGATGGAAAAATAGTCCCTAAGGTCATCCATTGTCGTCCAATGCCGCTTGTCAACAAGTTCCCTTTCAAGAAGCGGAAGCATCGCATAGCCTCCACCAAAGTTGACGCAGCCGATCCGGACGAAAGTAATGTAAAGATCCAGAAGTTCGTTCATAGGGGTCCTTTCAGAAAATCAGCGCCCGCGTCCCAAACGCCGGCGCTTCGCAAAAACCAGCACACGAGTCCCAAACGCTGGTGCTTAAAAACCAGCAGCCGCGTCCCAAACGCTTCGCGTTCGGGACTATGGTTGGCCAGAGGCGTTTCACGCCTTGGCCAACCCGGAAAGAAAATCACAGCCAGCCAGGTGAGCGAGTTCCCCTGCTGTCTGTAACTCTCTTTCCGGGGTGCTGGTTTTTTTTACATTGTAAATTGAATAAAACAAAATACGGCGTAAATCGCCAGCAGTATGATTCCCTGGGCGCGGGTCAGCTTGCCGCGGATGAGGGTAGGAACCGTCAGGATGGTCATGACGAGCAGCATGACCGGAATCTCCAGGATCAGGCTGGCGTTGCGGCCCATAAACACCGCGCTCTTGGGCACGTCAAAAGGAGCAAGAGTTACAGAAACGCCGCTGACCAGCACCAGGTTGAATACATTGGCGCCGATGACGTTTCCGAGGGAAAGCGCGCCGTGGCCCTTGAGCAGGGATGTGATCGCCGTAACGAGTTCGGGAAGGCTGGTTCCCAGCGCCACGAAGGTGAGCGCGATGACCGACTCCGGAACGCCCAGTGCCTGTGCGATCAGTGTTCCGTTTTCCACCAGGAGGTTGGCGCCGACTGCGATCAGGGCTGCTCCCAGCACAAGAAGGATCAGGATCTTGCCCATTGACATGTCTTCTTCATGCTCTTCTTCCTCTTCCGGGACAGGCTGAGGGCTGTTCTTCATGGACCGGACATTGACGATCATGTAGCACACGAATACCGCCAGCATGATAAAGCCCATAGGTCTTGTAAAGCGTCCCATCGCATAGGCCGCGATGCAGTAGATCGCCGCGGCTACATAGAAGAATGCCACCGGCACTTTCAATGTTTTGGGATCTGCGGGGCCGGGTTTCACTGCTATGGTGATCGCCGCGATCAGGGCTGTGTTGCATATTACGGAGCCAATCGCGTTTCCGTAAGCGATCTCGCCGTGACCGGACAGCGCCGACATGGTGGAGACCATGACTTCCGGAAGCGTAGTTCCGATAGAAACGACTGTCGCGCCGATCAAAAGCTCGGGCAGATTGAATTTCCTTGCCAGCGCGCTGGCGCCGTCCACGAACCAGTCGCCGCCCTTGATAAGGCATGCAAGACCAATGATGAATAAGACAACGGGTTTGATCATAGTTTTCTTTTACCTCTTAAATCGTATGTAGTGTATCCGAAAATCTCCGGCCAGTTCAAAGTTTATCGGCGATCGCCTGCAGATAGGGGCGAGCCTCTTCGCCGGCGATGCCGTAATCCTTTTCCTTGTAATTCCAGAGAGCACGGCCGATCTTATACATTTCAAACACCTCGTGGATGTCCGTCAGCCAGCGCACCGCGTCTTCCCGGTCTGCCCTGTCGATGACGCCATATTCGCCGCAATAGAGCGGGATGTCCCTTTCTTCCGCTGTCTTGAGCGCGGGCTCAAACAGCCCGGTAAAGAATTCAGTGCCGATCGGCCTGATATCCTCATTAAAGATCGTGTATGTACAGGAGGGATCCACTATTTTGGTCGCTTCGCGGTACTCCTCCACCGTCTTGGGGTAGCCGATGCGGAAGTCCAAAGGCATTCCGTCAACCCAGTATGCTCCCTGATGAGTGAAGATAAAGGGCTCATAGCAGTGGAATGTATACGCGACTTTTCGGTCCGGCGTGTCGGCCAGGAAAGGCACGGCGGTAGCAGCATTGTAGAACACTCCGCCGAAGATCACCCAGGTGTCCGGCGCGAACTCTCGGATCGCCTCGATCGCCCGTAGCGCGATGCCGTTCCAGAGATCTTTGACCTCTACCGCCACGATCTCGTTGAGCAGCTCATAGGCCACGACGTCCGTATCCTCACTGTAGCGCTTCGCAATAGTGCGCCACATGTCAAGGAAGCGCTTCTGTCGGCCGGAATCCGTGAAGAAGATCGTCTTGTCGTCCTTGTCCAACGGGTCAAAGGAGTACCCGTAAGTCTTATGGATATCCAATATCATATGAAGGCCATTTTCCCTGCACCACCGCACACAGTTGTCAATATACTGATATCCTTCCTCAACAGGTTCGCCAGTTTCCGTCTCTATGACCGTGTAGTCCACCGGTACGCGGACATGGTCGAGGCCCAGCCCCGCAATGCGCCGGATGTCATCTTTAGTGATAAAGGTGTCAAAGTGCTCCTTTGTCGGAGCGTCGAACTGGGAGAGCCAGCCGCCGAGATTGACGCCTCTCATATATCCATCCATTCCCCTCATAGTAACCCCCTGTGGCTATCTTCAAGTCTTACTGAAACACTGCGGAACACGCTGTCTCTGAAGCCGCTCTATTCTCCATTATAGGAAACTGCGGGATCAAAGTATATTGGCATCTCCAACATTTTTCTGTCCAAAACAGACTGTTTTTTCAAGTAATCTCCCTCATGATCTCTGTCATTTCTTCAGCAAACGTCTCATGCCCTTTTTCAGACAGGTGCACTGCGTCGAAGGCAAAATCCAGATCCCAGGAAGACGCGTCCGCAAACAGGTATCCTTTGCGCGCCGCGAGTTCCCTGTAGAGCTGTGTCAGTTTCTTTCCCTGGCTTCGGTATCTCTCCGCATAAGAGCGGTCTCCGCTCACGTAGGAGGCGTCAAAAGACAGATCCGTCAGTTCGATCCCGGGCGGCGCGATGAGCAGGATCCGCGGGATCCCGAGTTCCTGCACCGCGTCGAGCAGCACCTCCATCTCTCTCGCGCTCCGCTCCGCGTCAGGATGCAGTGTTCCCAGAATGTCGTTCGTGCCGAGCATGACCGCAAACAGATCGAGCGGCATTTCCGCGCGCACCCGGTCCGCCAGAAACCGGACAGCCCTTCCCGGCTTCGGGATCACCCGTCCGGGCATACCGTCAACCTTGATCTCCCACTCCCCTGTAAACCTGTCCTTCAAAATGCCGGTCCAACGATGCTTCCAAGGATAGCGTCCGGTGAGATAATCCGCCGGATCATATCCGAATGTATTGGAATCTCCGTAAAAAAACGC
>CADBIU010000102.1 GCA_902794825.1 uncultured Lachnospiraceae bacterium | reverse complement strand
CATAGGTGGCGCTATCTTTCAATCACATCCAGGAGGTCATTTCTTTATGTCGACACGCCCTCGTCTTTCCAGCAGTTTAGGTATTTATCACGTAGTTTATCGCGGGATCAATAAGCAGCGAATCTTCGAAGATGATGAAGATTATGAAAAGTTTTTATCAATCCTTCGAAAATACCAGCCTATTTGCGGCTACAAGCTCATTGCCTATTGTCTGATGTCCAACCACATTCATCTGCTCATTAAACCGGGAGAAGTACCATTACCACGGATTTTTCAGCGCATAATTCCCAGTTTTGTATACTGGTATAACAAAAAATACCAACGCGTCGGCAGTCTTTTTCAGGCTCGTTTCAAAAGCAGGCCTGTCAACAATCGTTCGCAGCTCCTCATCGTAACAAGATATATTCATCAGAACCCGGTTAAAGCCGCAGTCTGCAATCATCCAAGAAAGTACAAATACAGCAGCTTCCGGGGATATTTTGACAATGACCTGATCGACAGTGAGTTAGTGTTATCAGAAGTCAGCAAAAAAGACTTTATCGACTTCAATTGCGAAAAGAACAGTGATCTGTGTCTTGATATTGAGGAGGAAATCCCGCGGCTTAGCGATGAAATCGCGACCAGCATCATGCAGAGGCTGTCCGGATGCCGCAATGTGACGGAATTTCAATCACTTGATATCGATCGCCGGGACAATGTGCTATGCAGTATGCGTAAAGCACATATCTCTATGAAGCAGGCCAGCAGGATAACCGGAATCTCGTATGGTGTGATCAAAAAAGCATTGGCGCTGGCAGTCTAAGCCATTTGAACTGAACTGTGTGCTGACCACGCCACTGCGTAAACAGCATACCACCCCAGAGGTCTCCTACTTGCCGCCCTTGCCACCCCAGAGGTCTCCTACTTGATATACTTGATATAAGTTGCTACGGGCTCTACCCCTTTAGCGAAATTTTCCAGATTGAGAACACAAATTGACGGAACTCTCTTGAAGGACTCTTCAAATCTGTCGGGATTAGCCTTAATTATCGGAATCATTGCGCAGCCAAGGTCGATGTTGATGAGCCGGTTAACGGGATCATGGTAAAATACGGGCATTTCAGGCATGCGGTTTCCCTGCCAGTATCTGTCGTCAATCATCATGACCGGAACATGCCCAATAATATGGTATCTGTTGTCAGTTCTATATTTTGCGGGATCTGTATGTTCAAAAGATCGCCACGGAGAATACCATACCACATGCGTCACGTCGTGTGCGGTCAACGGCTTATCACGCCATCTGATAGTGCCATGATCGGGAAGGAAGGATGAATGGGACAACAGAAACGTCTTACCTTCCACTGTCAGTTCAACTTGGAGGAATAGTTGGGCGAGGTATTTTTTGACAGAGGATTTGTCGGCAGGCGTGAGTTTTCGATATTCTGAGAGAGTCTGTGTTCCGCCATTGGAAGGATTCAGCCAGTTCAGATCCTTAAAAACATAATGGCTGATATAATTCCACATCATGTACTCGTGGTTGCCAAGCAGGCATGTAACATTAGGGCGCGAGGCAACGTCCTGCAGAACACGAATGCCGTCCTCACCTCGATCAATCATATCGCCAAGAATATAAAGATGGTCCTCTGAGGTGAAATTGATCTCATTTAACATGGTTTTATACAAGTCATATTGACCATGGATATCGCTGCACACGTATGTGCTCATCGGGCGTACCTCTTCCCTTCTATCTACTATCTATATCTATGGCCTCTGTATCTATGGCCTCTGGGGTCATCCTCTACCCCTGACATCCAATTCTAAGGCCTCTGAGACCGCAGTCCCTATAGTAAAGGGTTCCTAAAGTGTGCAAAACGATAGTTTTCCTTTCAGTTTCTCAAAAGCCTTCGACAGCTTATCAGAACAGTCCTTGTACTCTACAGAAGACAACTTATTCGTTTTTTCTAATTCAGAAAGCCGCTCCTGCATTTCCCCAACCTTTTCAAAATATTGAATAAAAACATCATCGTTGAATTTATCTAATTCTTTCATTTCTGCAATAAGACCATCTACTTCAATAATAATCGCGTTCATATCTCCTCCTTCCACTTACCCTGTGTATATCAAAATCTGAACTCTGGGGTCGTGAGTTAAGAGGTCTACTGCTCGAAAATGCTCGCAAGCGGTGAATCACTGTCAAGGAAAAGCGTAGTGTTCCCGTTTTCCAGGCTCTTTTTAGCTGCGTCCAGTTGGCGTACGAAGAGGTAATACTCTGCTTTGTCGGGGTCATTATAAGCATCGGAAAGGATACGCATGTATTCGGCCTCACCTTCCGCTTCAAGTCTGTCAGCCGTAGCTTCCGCTTCAGACAGCATGACTGCTGTCTCCCTGTCGGTAGTGTTTCGTATTTTCTGTGCTTCGGATTCGCCTTGAGCTTTGTAGGCTGCGGCGATGTTTTTACGCTCAGTAATCATGCGGTTGTAGACAGCATCCTTGTTTTCGTCCGGAAGATCAAGTTTCTTGATTTTGACCATTTGAATCTCAATACCATATTGTTCCGGATCATAATCCTTATTCAACTGCTCAAGAATCTTGTTCGAAAGAGAAATGACTCTGGTGTTCTCATCGATGACTGTCATGCCGTCTTCCGTCTCTTTTGATTGCTCTTTCGATTCCGTCCCTGTCGTCTCTGTACCGACCGCTCCGGTTGAACCGGCCCCAGAGCTCGCTTCGGTATCCTCTTTCAGGTCCTCAGAGGTAATGTCCTGGACCTCCACATCCAACGCGTCATCCTCTTCCGCTTTATCCAAAGCTGCATCCCTCGATGCGATCAGTTCCTCCTGCGAAGTGCTGGAAACGGTGGCCTTAAGCGAACCATAAACCATTGCGCTGATCTTGCTTTCTGCGCTCGCCGTGGATGAGTTCAATGTCTGTGTGAACTTAACAGGATCAGTTACCCGCCAAATGATATAGGCATCAACTTCCATCTTTTTCTTATCTGAAGTATAGATCTCAGTAGGTGCTATATCATAGAGCTGCCTTGCCTTGGAAATCGTAGTCTCGCTTTGTATCAGTGGAATTCTGAAAGAAAATCCAGGCTCTGTGGTGACTCTCGATATTTTGCCCATTGTCTTAATGACCTTGTACTGGTTGGGATAAGTGATGACCGCCGCCATGTTAACAAGGAGATAAACAACAACCAGGGCAGCCAAAATTTTTCCTATATGCTTCTTCATTACTGCTCACCTCCCAACTGTGCTGATGAATCAGAAGCAGCGGCCCCAGAGGTCGCTGAATCCGAGGTCGCTGAATCCGTAAAAGATCCATCCAGATCACCCAAATACATTCTCTGGGTTGTCCCCGCCTCATCATTGTTGATAATGATCTTAACGCCGGGCAGAATCTCCTCCATCGCCTCATAAAACATACGCTGCTTGGTGATCAGCGGGTATTTGATGTACTCGCTGTACTCGCTGTTAAAGCGTGCAGCCTGACCGTTCGCCTCGTTGATGCGTGCAGTTTTCTGCGCCTCCGCCTTTTGGATGATCTTATCGGCTTTAGCTTCAGCCGCGGGAAGCTGCTCGTTTCGATATTGGTTAGCCTCGTTCAGAGCGGATTCCTTGTTCTGCCTTGCATTCTCAACCTCAGAGAACGCCTCCTTGATCTGATCCGTGGGAGGTTCGACATCCTGAATCGAAATGTCGATTAACGACAGTCCAATATTCTGCTCTTCCAGTTCGTCCATCACGATGTTTTTGATGTTTTGCTGGATCTCCGACTTACCTGTAGTCAGCGCAGAATCCACGGTATAGGCGCTGACGGTTCCACGGATGGTGCTCTGAACCAGATTCTTGAGGATCAGTTCCGGTACCTCTGAGGCATACATGTACTGCAGCGGATCGGTGACCTGATAAGTCACATAGAAGTCGATATCCACAAAGTTCATATCTGAAGTGATCATGGTGGACTCACTCTCCACGTTCCGATAGCTTCCGTCACTGCTCTCCTCGTAGCCGACCTCAAAGCTGCGGACCGTGGTGTTGATCTTGGTCACTTGCTGAATGAAAGGAATCTTGAACTGCAGGCCTTTGTTGTTATTGACTGTAGCTTGTCCCAACGTCGTTACGACAGCGCTTTCCGTCTCAGAAAGGGTATAAAATGACCCTGCCAATACTCTGATAAGGACAAGTACCACAACTACCGGGATCAAAATAGCGCTCAGTCTGCTCGCTATTTTCTCTCCGTCAGTTTTTTGACCGCCTCCAGCGGAGCCATTGCCAAGTGTGTTTCTGTTATTGATCGGATTATTCTTCCAAAAGTCTTTCAAAGCCATATCCAGCCTCCTCAAAAATCCCGAAATCCCGACCTCTGGGGCGAAATCCCGACCTCTGGGGTACTTCATTTTGTGGCACCCTACCCCAGAGGTCTCAATACCCACCAGAGGTCTCAATACCCGAGGTCTCAATACCCCAGAGGTCTCAATACTCCGAGGTCTCAATACCCCAGAGGTCTCAATACTCCGAGGTTTCAATACCCCAGAGGTCTCAATACTCCTCTGCGATATACTGACCGGTCTGAGTTTCATCTTTGGGAACACGATCCGCAAGTATTCGTGCGCCAGTACGAACAGACACGGAATCCCGAGGATCGGAAGCAAAATATTGTAAGACACTGCTTCCGCAAAGCGGCCGTGGAACAGAGCATTGACAGCCCTGCCCGATCCGCAGCCCGGGCAGTACAGCCCCGTATATCGGTAGAACATGCACTCCATCCCGTTTCCGCCCTGATATTCATAAATGCACAGCAGAACAAGCATGGCAGGTACACTAACTCCGATCATGATCCGCTTCCAAAGATTTCTCTCCACCGCCTCTCTCCTTCCTTAAAGTGCAAAAGCGCCGGATCACTGAATTCCCTTCATAAAAGCGCCGGATCAAAAAAGTCCCTGCATACTATTAAACACGTAATTCCCTACCCACTATTATACATAAAACTCGACAAAAATTATCTCCATTTATCTATCAGAGTGGTAAACTGTTGTTAATTGATATTTTGACCAATAAATACTCGGGGGATCATGAAATCTTCAACCAGCAAAAGCAGTGTAATCTCACAGATTCTTCTCGCCGCTGTCGCTATAGCGCTTGGCTATCTGCTCCTGTTCGGCAAATCAGTGGCGCTCATCACGCTCTGCCAGATCCTGTGCGGCGGCATAGTAGCCATCGGTGCCGCGTCTATCGCTTCCTTCTTTCTGGCGGGCGACTACAGGCGAATCGACCGCTATGGATTTGCGCTCGGAACGCTGCTGGTCCTGATGGGTCTGATCGGCCTGATCCGCATAAATGAAGTAACTGCTAATTTCGAGATCTATACAGGGCTCGTATCTCTGATCCTCGGAGTTCTGGTCCTTCAGGGAACCGTTCAGATGAAAGTCCTCGACTATCCCGTCTGGATTCTCAACCTTGTTATTTCCCTCGCGAGCATTGCCGGTGCTTTCTGCGTTCTGTCCGGTATCACTGTCATCACAGGAAAAATAGCGGGTTTCTCCAGCTGGATCCTTCTTATCTGCGGATGCGCCTGCCTCTTCAGCATGCTGGTAACATGGATCTGCATCCTGCTCGCCGCGCGGCGTGAGAAAAAGACGGAAGCCGAGAAAGCTGCTGCCGCTGAGAGAGCAGAACAGGCACGCATAGAGGCCGAGGAGAAGGCAAAACAGGAAGAGCAGGCCCGCAAGGCTGCGGAAGCCGCACAGGCCCAGGCTATTGAGCAAGCTCGCAGAGAGGCCGCGGCACTGGCTAAGGCTGAGGCTGAGGCACAAGCACAGGCTCAGCGTGACGAAATGGCCGCCAAAGCAGCAGAAGCTAAGGCACAGGCGGCAGAAGAAGCGAATAACAATTTTCCCCCTGTAGAGGGCCCGGAACTCGTCTTTGGCAGCGATCAGGGCGATGACAACAGTATTCAGTAACCCAAGGCACACATCATACATCAATGAAGTTATCCAAGTAATAAAAGCCCTGCCGGCTTAGTCCCGGCAGGGCTTTCTGTAATTACGGTATCAAATAGTTCACCCGGCGTTCGCTCCACCGCCTATGTAGGTGAATCCCAGCATCGTGATGTCGTCGAACTGCTCCGCTTCCTTCACAAACTTCACGATGTCATGGTGCACTTTCTCGAGAGTCTCTTTTTGCGGCTCCTCTCTGAGTTCGTTCAGTTTGTCCACGAGACGCCCTGTTCCATATGCTTTCTCGTCCCTGTCTATCGCCTCCGGCACTCCATCCGTGTAGACAAACAGTCTGTCACCCGGGTTCATCTGCAGCGTGTACTCTTTCATGGGCACATTTTCCATAGCGCCGAGAACCAGTCCGTGAACGTCTTTTATAAGCTCATATTCGCCGCCCGTATGACAGAACACAGGGAATTCATGGCCCGCGTTAGCGCAATTCATAAGTCCTGATTCAAGATCTATGATACCCACCCACGCTGTAACAAACATCTCCGCTTCGTTGCCTTCGCAGAGAGAATTGTTAACTTCGTAAAGAGTCTCAGAAGGAGACTTGCCCATACGGGCAGCGTTTGAGATTGCCGTCTTGGCGCGCATCATGAACAGCGCGGCCGGAATTCCTTTCCCCGAGACATCGGCAATGACCAGCGCCAGTTTATTGGTATCCGTAAAGAAGAAATCATAGAAATCACCGCCGACATACCTGGCCGGTTTCATGAGAGCGTAAATCTCAAAATCCTTTCTGGAGGATGTAAATACATGCGGCAGCGCTGATTCCTGAATGAAGGTCGCAAGTTTCAGTTCCTCCTCCATTCGTTTCTCGGCTTCATTGATATACCCCTTAAGCGTCGTCACCGTTTGGTTAATGTCATCCGAAAGAAGGGAAAACTCCACGGATTCGCGCACCGTTACCACCTCATCCAGATTGCCTCTGATTATCTTTTGCAAAGAGTTATTTACGGATTTCAGATTCCGGCACACCAGGGTTTCCACCAGTACTACGATCAGCATAAAAAGCGCCGAAAACAGCAGTACATCTGACAGGAAGATCTCATAAATCTTATTGCTTTGGGACTGCATCATCGCTTCATACGACATTGCGAGCACCATATACAGGTTCTTCGGTTTGTCCAGCACAAATGACACGCATGCCATGTCGTCTTCATCCTCAAACGGAGACTTCCATATGAAGACGCCCTCGCCCAGGTTCTCCTTTATTTTTTGCAGGCCATCGCCATCGATATCCAGCGGGCCGTCTTCATCATCGTACATTCCCCCCACTTCATCCCCTTCTTCATTGAAAATGAGGTACATAATGGTATCAGAGCTGCCAATGCTGATATAAGGCAGATATTCCGCTGTTTTCTCCATATCTCTGCCTTGTTCATCGTAAAATCTCTTGAATTCATCCCCCATGTACTGAAGGTAGGCCTCTGCATCCTGAAGTGCGTTTCTCTCCTGGAAATTATAGTCCATTACATGGTTGATAACGAAAATCGCAAAAGTGACTGCGAGGAGTCTCCGGGCAAATCGTCTGGCGATCGGCGTCCTTTCCCGATCAAAAATGGACACTCTCTTCCTGTCCTCCCCGGACACCAGACAAATGACAGTCGAACAGGCCATAAGCCCCAAGCCCCCGAAAAGGATCATCGGAACAGCGCAGTTCCTGACCACTTCATAGGCCCTGTTCATATTATCCCTGTGTGTCAGAAGGACCGCGTACATGTGAAAGTCTTCCATTACGGCGCCTATAAAGAAGGACTGTCCTGCCGGCGCTCTTTTCCCTTTATAAAAAAAGACTCTCATAAGCGCTCCGAAGATGCCTGCAAGCATTGTTGTCAGGTTGCAGGCAACAGTCGAAAAACTTGCCATTCCAAGATACATGCCTGCGTAAAATCGCTCAGCTCCGGCGAGCACTCCCGCTATGATTCCTGCAAAGGGGTCAAAAAAGAGACCCGCCGCAAGGGGGCCGATGTCCCGGACATTCAATATCATGTCTTTTTCATTGATGCCGAGATGTGTCGCGGCAATGGCGGCGGCCCCGTAAATGAGTCCGATTCCGATCCGCGATCCCCATGTCTGTGCATGCCGGGACTGGTATTTCCATACGGCTGCAGTAATGATCAAATAAAGGATAACCACTGCTGTCATCTTCAGTATCATAGCTGCCATTTTGTCCGCGCTTTCTTCTTGCTGTCATAACTGATATAATTAAATGCATATAAATGCACTATTTCACATAATCAATTATCATTATACAGGAATCACATTGCTTCTGCCACAATGGGGAGGCCTTTCTCCGATACTCCTTCCCTAAGAAAATGGAGAATGAACTATGTCAGGAACCCCTACTTTCCGAAACAACACATTCCATTCTGTCATCCCGCAGGCATCCCGGATCCGGATTCAGCCGCCCGGTCAGCGCATCTTGCGCTCTGTCATCTCCGTCTGGCTCTGCATGGTAGTCTACGTCCTTCGCGGTATGCGCGGCGAGCCCTTTTATTCGATCATTGCCGCATTGCAGTGCGTACAGCCTTACTCCTCCAACATGCTCAGAGAGGGCAAAGACCGCATCATTGGTACCCTGGCAGGCGCTTTCTGGGGCTCCGCGATCCTCTTTTTAGAGCTCCTTCCTGTTGGCGGCGACTTCCGTACCACCGTGGTCTTCTACATCTTGCTCGGGATCTTCACAGGACTCGTGATCTACTCCACTGTCCTTTTGAACATCTCACAATACGCTCTCTTCGCCGCCGTTGTCTTTTTGGGCATCGCTGTGTACCACATCGAGGACGCGAATCCCTTCATTCACGTCTTCTATCGTACCCTCGAGACGATCATCGGCGTCGGCGTGGCGATCATCGTCAACTCTCTTCACTTTCCCAGGGTCCGGGACCGCGAAACACTTTTTGTGTCTGGCATCGATCATGTCCTCTTCAGAGAGGACCGGGAACTCAGCCGCTTCACAAAGGTTGAACTCAACCGTTTTCTCCATGACGGCATGCGCTTCTCAGTCTCGACCAAGCAGACTCCCGCTACCGTTCGTGAGATCCTGTCCGGGGTCGACCTGCGTCTCCCCATTATTGCAATGGACGGCGCCGTTCTCTATGACCTCCATACGATGAAATACGTCCGCACTGTCAAAATAGAGCCCGCCCTGGTCAGCCACATCACGGATTTTCTGCACGCTGAGGGGATTCCCTTTTTTGTCAACACCGTACAGGACAACCTTCTTGTCATCTACTTCAAGGATTATAAGGACCTGATCCTGGAGGAAGTCCGCGACACTCACCATCACACCCATCACCCCCCTACCCCAGAGGTCGAGGTCGAGGACGAGCCGGTCCCTGATCTGGCTCTCTCGAAGAGCGCCTACATATCCATGGCGAAGCTTTATCACAAAAAGCGGACCTCTCCCTATCGCAACTATGTAAGGACGAACGCGACGATCAATAAAGATGTCCTGTACATTCTGATCATTGACCGCGAAGAGAACATCGACCGTCTCCACCAAAAGCTAAAGGAGCAGCCCTGGATCGACAGATGCCGCATAAATTTTGACTATTTTGACTGTGAGGAAGGGGAAAAGATCCTCCGCATCTATGCGGCGAAAGCTAACCGACCCGCAATGCTCGGATACCTGCAGCGCTATGTGGGCGCCCCCAAAGTCATCACTTTCGGCACAGAAACTGACGAATGCGATGTCCATATCAAGGATGCGGGCCGCGATCAGACGGTCAAAGAACTCAAGAAGCGATTTGAACCTGTCAGCCTGAAAGGCTGGAAAAATATACTGCACATGTAAAAAAAAAGAGCCGCAGCTTCCGTTTAAGGAGCTGCGGCTCTCTCGATTCAGATTAAATGTATGACATTCAGCGGACTGTAACTGAAGGAAACAACTTCCGGGATTTTGCTTGCGAATTCCTTAATGTCCTTGTATTCAATCGCATTGGCTCCTCGCACGACAAATTCAAACTCTGTCACCCCATCCCGCTGCCAAGTGATGTTGCTGCTTGTCAGTTGAACTCCCCAGCTTGTGAACTGTTCTCTCAACAGCTCCTCAAACTTTTCGGTGTCCTTCACCGTGAATTTCAACTGATAGCCGTCGTAGGATTCCGCGCCGATCGGCATCCTGTAAAATACGTACTGCAAAAGCCACAGAAGCACTGCTGTAAAAGCAACCACCACATACATGCCCGCTCCGACCGCGAGGCCGATGCCGGCAGTCATCCAGATCCCGGCA
>CADBIU010000101.1 GCA_902794825.1 uncultured Lachnospiraceae bacterium | reverse complement strand
CCGGGGCCTCTTTCTTTATAATGATGATTGTCATTATAAAGAGCAGTCCGGAGACAATCAAGCAGATCTGTTTTCTGCTAAACTATGAGGTCAACAACATATGCGTCTTTACCGGTCAGGCCTTCCAGCCTGCAAGAAGTTCCTGTACTTCCTTCTCCGTCTCAAACACTTCATCGATGGTGGGATTGTCGATGAAGCGGCATTTCTCCATGCTGTAGCGGATCATCTGCGTGATCTCGGGATATCTGACTTTGCCGCTCAAAAAGGCCTGGACAGCCAATTCATCTGCGGCATTGAAAACTGTCGGGAGATTTCCGCCCTTGCCAATTGCCTCATAGGCCAGTTTCAGTGCGGGGAAAGTCTCCATATCTGGCTTTTCAAAGGTCATCTGACCGAGTTTATAGAAGTCCATTTTCTCGCCGCCCATGGGTCTGCGCCCGGGATAATACAGCGCGTACTGGATGGGGAGGCGCATGTCCGGAAGGCCGAGTTCCGCTATGATAGCGCCGTCCTCATATTCCACCATGGAGTGGATCACACTCTGAGGATGGACGAGGACCTTGATCTGGGAAGGATCAACATCAAAGAGCCATTTGGCCTCTATCACTTCAAGTCCCTTATTGACGAGGGTGGAGGAGTCGATGGTGATCTTGGGACCCATTGCCCAGGTGGGATGCCGAAGCGCGTCCTGCGCGGTCACATTCTCAAGGTCTTCCGATTTTTTGCCTCTGAAAGGTCCGCCTGACGCGGTGAGCCAGATCTTGGCGATCTTATTGCCGTTCTCTCCGTTCAGGGACTGGAAGATCGCGCTGTGTTCGCTGTCTACAGGAAGGATCGGAACGCCCTTGCTCGCGGCCAGCGGCATGATAATGTGCCCCGCTGTGACCAGCGTCTCCTTGTTCGCGAGCGCGATCTTTTTGCCGGACTCGATCGCGGCAACTGTGGGACGCACGCCGACCATTCCCATAATGGCGGTGACAAAATAGTCATAGCCTTCCATCGACGCCACTTCCAAAATGCCGTCCATTCCCGCAAGAACTTTGACATCCATGTCTTTAACACGGATCCTGAGATCTTTTGCAGCCTCTTCATCCCACATCACGGCCGTTTTCGGTCTGAACTCCCGGATCTGGGCTTCGATCAGATCTACGCTCTTTCTGGCGCACAGCGCCGTAACTTCGATGTCTTTCTGCTCTCTCGCAACGTCCAGTGTCTGCCGTCCGATGGAACCGGTAGAGCCCAATATCGCTATCTTTTTCATTCTTTCCTCCATGCCTTCATTTTCCTGTCCTTTTCATGATCTTAGATACGATCGAATCCGCGTCGATCCCGGTCAGCCTGCATAATTCCTGAGGAGAGCCGTGTGTGACAAAGGTATCCGGTATAGCGATCTGCAGAAGTTCCGCATCAAGATCCTGCTCTGCATACCACGCAGCCACGTGCTCTCCGAAACCTCCGCTGTGCACATTTTCTTCCATCGTCACGATCAGGGAGTATTCACCTGCCGCCTTCCGCAGAAGATCTGTGTCCATGGGCTGCACAAAGCGGGCGTTTGCGATTGAACAGGCAAATCCCTGCTCCTTAAGCATCTCCCTGACTTTCAGTGCGGTCTTTACCATGCTGCCGACTGCCAGGAGAAGGATCCCGCCTTCATCGTACAGCATTTCCGCCTTTCCCTCTTCAATGGGCGCGCGATGTCCTTCGAGCCCTTTGTAAGCTGCTCCGCGGGGATAGCGGATCGCCGCCGGACGTCCGAGATTAATTGCGAATCTGAGCATATCTCTCAGTTCCTGTCCATTCTTGGGCGCCATGACCGTAAGTCCCGGAACCGATGAAAAATAAGAAAGGTCAAAGATCCCCTGGTGCGTCTCTCCGTCCGCTCCGACAAGTCCCGCCCTGTCCACGGCAAACACGACCGGAAGCTGCTGAAGACATACGTCCTCCACGATCTGGTCGTACGCGCGCTGCAGGAAGGTGGAGTATACAGCAAAGATCGGCTTTAGTCCCCCGGCCGCGAGACCGGCCGCAAACGTCACCGCATGCTGCTCGGCAATACCCACGTCAAAAAACCTCTTTGGGTGCATGACATGGAAGGAATGCAGTCCGACGCCATCCTCCATAGCAGCCGTGATCGCCACCATAGACGGATCCGCTTCCGCGATCTTGAGGATCTCTGTGGAGAACACATCTGTATAAGTCTCTGTTTTCTCAGCCTTTGCAGGCATGCCTGTTTTGACAATAAAAGGCGGCGTCCCGTGGAAGCGTGAAGGCTTTCTCTCCGCAGGCAGGTATCCTTTGCCTTTCTTTGTGCAGACATGGATCAGAACCGTTTTATTGACGCGCTTGGCGTCCTCGATTGATTTCACAATGCTCTTAATATTGTGCCCGTCGATCGGTCCGAGATAAGTGATCCCCATCTCCTCAAAGTACATTCCGGGAACCATCAGCGATTTGAGCGACTGCTTCGCGCGGCTGATCCCCTTTACAACGCCCGGAACAGTGTCGCTTAGCGAATCGTGGATCTTGTCCCTTAACTGGATATATCCGTCGGAAGTTCGGATCTCGCTGAGATAACTTGACATTCCTCCAACATTCGGGGAGATGGACATCTTGTTGTCGTTCAGTATGATGATCAGATTCGAATTAAGCCTCGAGGCGTCGTTGAGCCCTTCATAAGCGAGGCCGCCGGTCATAGCCCCGTCGCCGATCACAGCGACGATCGTCCGCTTCTCTCCGAGAATATCTCTTGCCCTCGCCATTCCGAGAGCGGCGCTTATCGACGTTGAGCTGTGCCCGGAATCAAACACATCTGTATCGCTTTCTGACCGTTTGGGGAATCCGCTGATTCCGCCGTACTGGCGAAGCTTATCGAAGCCGTCCTTGCGTCCCGTCAGTATTTTATGCGTGTAGGACTGGTGCCCTACGTCCCATACGATCTTGTCCTGCGGCAGGTCAAGCGTAAGATGCAATGCCATTGTGAGCTCAACTGCGCCTAAATTGCTGGCGAGATGCCCTCCTGTCATGCTGACTTTCCGGACAAGAAACCTCCTGATCTCCTCGGCGAGATCGTCCAGTTCATCCGGTGCAATTTTCTTTATGTCATTAGGTCCTTGTATTTGATCGAGCAGTGCCATCGGCAACTCTCCTTTCAGATCCCGTATATGTAAATTAATGCTATTTTATTATACTATCTTTAGCGGCTTTTTTCATTCTTTAGAGGAAAGTTGAGAAAAACTTCAGTTTTAAACTCGCATGACAAGTGCTAAAATGCACATTAGTAAGTGACTAGCTGATAACAATTAACATTCTGCCGCTTTAAGCGGCCATTAACGGTGATCTTATGAAAAAGCCCAACAAAATTCAGACTGTATTGTCTGTCGCATCATGTAAACTGACCCGCGGGATCCTTAGAAAGACCGGCCGCGGAGGCACAGCGCTTCCCGGCATAGTCGCCATGAAGGTCGCGAAGAATATTCTGGCTGTTCCCGCCTCTGAAATGGATATTGTCGTTGTCACCGGCACGAACGGAAAGACCACGACCTGCAATATGATCGAACACGCGCTTTCTGAAAACGGACACGACTGCCATCGCGACAAATCCGGCGCCAACTTACTTCACGGTATTGCTTCCGATCTGGTCTGCGATACAAACTGGCTCGGCAGGCCCCGGAACCGCTATGCGGTTCTTGAAGTTGACGAGGCTGCCCTCAAACAGGTCGTCCCTTATATCCGCCCCAAAGTGATCGTCGTCACAAACCTTTTCACTGATCAGGCGGACCGCTTCGGCAGCGTAGAAAATACTCTTGCTGAGATCCGCAAAGGCGTAAAGCGAAGTCCCGGATCCGTTCTTGTTCTTAACGCAGAGGATACTCAGTCCGCTTCACTGGCACTGGATGTCCCCAACAAAGTGATCTGGTACGGCCTTGATGAGACCGTAGGCGAACAGGGCAAAACAGACCTCTCCGACGCGGGCAAATGCCCTAAGTGCGGCAGCGAATACGAATATGACTATCATATTTACGCGCACCTTGGAGGTTTCCGCTGTCCGAAATGCGGTTACTGCCGCCATACGCCGGATGTCGCTGTCACTTCTATCGACAAGATGGACACAAACGGCAGTATGGTCCACATGCGCACGGATGGAAGCGAAGAAGAGGTCTTCGTATCTCTCCCCGCCGTATACAATGTCTACAATGCCGCCGCATGCGTTGCCGCGATAGAGGCGCTCGGTTTCCCCGCACAGGAAGCGATCCAGTCTCTTTCCAACGTCCGCTCCGCTTTCGGCCGCATGGAAACCTTTGAACTTGGCGGCAATGTCCTGCAGATGATCCTTGTAAAGAACCCTGCCGGCTGCAATCAGGCATTCACATATGTGACCAGTTTCAAGGATCCTTTCAACGCGGTCCTCTGCCTCAACAACAGGACCGGAGACGGCCATGACTTCTCCTGGATAGAGAATACAGACTATGAGAAGTTATGTTCAGATCCTTATCTTCAGAAACTTTACGTGTGCGGTGACCGCGCTCAGGATCTCTACGACCGCCTGAAGAGAGCCGGCGCCGACGAGAGTCGTATGGAACTCGTAACAGATTATGCGAAGCTTGTTGACGAGCTGGAGCAGGAAAGCTGCACTACCTTCCTTCTCCCCAACTACACAGCCATGATGGAGCTGCGCACGGCCCTTGGTCCCAAGACAGGGAACAAAGAGTTCTGGGAGTAAATCTCCAGTACATAAAAAGGGGCTGTCGCTTTAGATGATTAAATCATCTGGGCGAGGCCCCTTTTTCTTACCATGAATGGTGGATTTGATGAGCGGATATCTTTTCTGTTGCCCAAAATAGTGTACTTTATTATGTCATTCCTGAACTTCCTTGTTTTTGAAAGCTCATAGTTCTGAGGCTTGATGTATGCAGTCTGCTCATTGGATTCGATAAATATATAATTCTCTTCGCTTTCATAGCCTGCATCAGCAACGATATTCTTATACTTGAATGTAAGATGAACCTCCATGTCTTTAAGGAACGGAATCAGTGTAATAGTATCTGTTGGAGCCGGGAATACATCCAGCCATGTGACATACTCTGAGTCCACTCCATGCTGCAGGATATATGCTGGTTTAAGCTGACCGTTGAGCATGGCATCTTCCTTCATCCTCATGAATGTTGCATCTGTATCAGTTTTTGAATAACTGTTTCTACTACCGCATACA
>CADBIU010000100.1 GCA_902794825.1 uncultured Lachnospiraceae bacterium | reverse complement strand
AGGGTGTAGCCAGAAGCGCATATAAAGGCTCCAACCAAATAAGAAATTTTCTTGTAAGGATGTAGGGTACAGCCAGAAGTGCTCAGATAGGCCCCATCCAATAAGAAATGTTCATTAAAAAGATGGATAAGAGTAATCCCGTCCGCCAGCCCTGACCGCCGGCATCTGCGCGATGTGCCGTCCCCGGCGACGGGAACTCAGGGATATATCAGGCCCAGGCATCCCTTCCCGTCGGAACAAGCGATTGTATCGCGCATCTGCCGCCTGTCAAGGCCAAGCCGCTCCGCGGTGGCTGGGTCTGTACACTCGTGAAGAGGTGCCGGCTCAGGTAATCTAGGGATATCATCTTAGTGAAAGCCGGATGTATTCGTTTCAGCCTAGCCCTTAAGCAAGAGCTGAGGTGCTGATTAAAGATGTGGAATGACCTGATGGTGTCCTGCACAAACTCTCCACCGACTTTCGGGTTTGCGTCAAATCGGATGGGCTGTAAAAGGCTTGTTTGGGTTAAACTGTCCATCGACTTCCGAGTCTACGTTAAATCGGATGGGTTGTAAAAAGCTTGTTTGGGATAAACTGTCCATCGACTTCCGAGTCTACGTCAAATCGGATGGGTTGTAAAAGCTTGTCTGGGATAAAACTGCCCATCGACTTCCGGCTTTGCGTTAAATCGGATGGGCTGTTAGGGTGTAGCCAGAAGCGCATATAAAGGCTCCAACCAAATAAGAAATTTTCTTGTAAGGATGTAGGGTACAGCCAGAAGTGCTCAGATAGGCCCCATCCTTTTCAAGCCACACGCGAATTCGATGGACGCCATGGCCTTAAACGCCATAAAGGCTCCATCCAACAAGAAATACTCACTAAAAAGATGGAGAAATAGCACAAAGAAGTGCAGGTACTACCAATCCTTTTTCCCAATGCCGGCAGCCTTGCTTTTGTGCAATAAGCCGTCAAGCGCATCTCGTGCTTGCACGAAGATGCATTTGACGGCCAACGGTCAATCGAGGAGTATCCTACTCGATTCTAAGAACAGTATCGCCCGCTTCAGCCGGACACCAGCGCAAATATCTCATCGGCGCTGTCCACGATCGTCTTCGCGCCCAGCGACTTCTGATAGGAGACAGGCCGAAAGCCCCAGCTCACCATGATCAGGTCCATGCCGGTGTTGCGGGCAGTCGCAATGTCGATCTCCGTGTCGCCGACGTAGACGGCGTCTTCAGCACTCACTCCGAGCTTGTCCAGAATCAGATAATTCATATCCGGCGCCGGCTTGCGCGCAATGCCTTCCGTCTCGCCTATGGCTAGATCGAAAAGTCCGCCAAAATAGTCCTCGGCCAGCTGTGTCACCGAGTTGTCCGGCTTGTTGGAGACTACCGCCGTGAGGACGCCGGCCTCACGGAGTTTGATCAGAAGCTCCTTAATCCCCGGATACGCGCAGGTGCGGATGGCATTGTGCGCTTTGTAATAGGGCTGATAGATTGTGAGGATCCGCTGTACCTCTTCTTCGTCAATACCGGGGACCGCGCCGTTCACCGCCGAGCCGATCTCCAGGATCTCCTCCCGGCCCATGCCGGCTTCCCTCGCCAGGGCGCGCTGAACAGCCGTGTGCGCGCCGCTGCCAAAAAAGAGACACACATCCTCTACAGGGAAATCGCCGCGGTGTCCGAATTGTGCCAGGGCATAGTTGAGGGCCGCTGCCAGATCCTCAGAGGTGTCCAGGATCGTTCCGTCCATATCGAAAATAACTGCTTTATAGCGCATATCACAGTGCATAGAGTGCCCTCCCGCGTCCGGATTAAGAAAAGGCCGCACACGATGCCAGATCGTACACAGCCCTTCTGCCAGATTTATAAAGAGTTTATATTTACATTTACCTTACAATATTCTGCTTTTTAAATCAACTAACTCATTGATATTTCTTAATTTTCGAAATTCTCTAAAAACAGGACACTGCTCAACTTTTGTCCATATCCAAAGTGACAATTCTTCATTTTGTTTTTCTTCAAATACATCAGATTATTTGATAAGGTTTTATAGGTAGCATGACAAATGTAATGTTTTTGGTTTGGGGGAACACATGGAATTTACACCCAGAATTTCACAAATCCTGAAGATACTGCTGGCCAACGGAACGCCGATCGGCAAGCAGGAAATCGCTGAGGAACTGTTCGAGTATCTTGAACTCTGCATCAGGAAATACAACCTGAAGCTTGTGAATTATAAGGGCAAGGGCGTAATACTGGAAGGAAACGTCGAGGACCTCGTCAAACTGGAGGAGAATTTAAGAGAAGAGCAGTATCCGGACGCGGCGGACCGTGAAGGAAGGAGAAGAAGACTTCTCTTTGAACTTCTCAGGGACAGGACGCCGCGCAAGCTTTTTTACTACAGCCAGATGCTGGGCGTCAGCGAGGCGACGGCCGGCAGCGATATGGACTCGCTCTGCGACTGGTTGGAAGAGAGCCATCTGGGCATCGTCAGGAGGCCTGGATACGGCGTTATCCTTGAGGGTGATGAGAGAGACTACCGCGAGGCGATGCGCCGCTTTATAGAGGAGACAGCGGGTCATTCAGACGCATACAGCAGCGGCGATATCACCGGAGAGATCTTCGCGGAGGCGCTCCTTGACGCCGCGGACAGCGGGATCTATTCCCTGCTCGAGGGCGACACAGTGCGCAGAGTGGACAAGGTCCTGCGCCAGCTCAACGAGCCCAAGATCCTGCAGCTGGCTGACAGCGCATACGCGGGACTGGTCATCCATATATCCATTGTTATCGAGTTCTGGGACGACTACGACCTGGCGGTTCGCATTCTGGAAGCGATGGAGAAGGAGTTTGAGATCGAGATCCCCAGAGGAGAGCTCTCCTACGTGCTCCTGCACATCCGAGGCGCCAAGATGGCCTACACCGGAGAGGAGAAAGAGCTTCCCGGCGATCTGGGCGACGACCAGGTCCTCTCGATGATCGACAGGATGATCGACGTCTATAACAGCGACATCGCCGATGAACTCAAGGAGGACGAGGAATTCCTCAGAGGTCTTCTGGTCCACCTCCGTCCGGTCCTTGTCAGACTGTCTACCGGTCTTCGGATCCACAACCCGATCCTTGACGATATCAAAGAGGAGTACGGAGAGATCTTCGAGGCCTGCCGCAGGGCGGCCGCCGTGATCACGGAGGAGACCGGATACGAGGTCAACGAGGCGGAAGTCGGATTCCTGGCCATGCACTTCGGCGCGGCGCAGGAGAGAGTCAAAGAGAACAAACAGTACACCCGCAAAGTCAGTATCGGCATTGTCTGCGCCAGCGGATTCGGCGTGGCGAGACTGATGATGACTAGGCTCAAGGACAAGCTCGGCAACAAGGCGATCCTCAAGGCCTACGGCAAGGGCGAGATCAACAAATACATCATCTCGAATACGGACTTTTTCGTATCCACGATGAACCTGGACCAGCTCCCTGTGGACTACCTGCAGGTGAGCCCCCTGATCCCCCCCAAGGATCTGGTCAAAATAGAGTACAAACTGGAAGATTACTCCCACATCCGCAGGGATACGACCGAGACGCCTTTCAACAGAAGGCTGGACGAAGCCTACTTCCTGATCAGGGAGATCAAGAGCATCATCCGGCGCTACCGCAGGATGGAGACCTCGGAGAATATCCGTTTCCGCGAACTGCTGCAGTTCATGACCATGCAGGTAACGGACAGCCTGCACGCGGCAGCGGCGCTAAGGGACGGGATCGAGGAGAGAGAACGCCTCAACTCGCAGATCTTCCCGGAACTGGGGATCGCGCTTCTGCACTGCCGGTCCGGCGCGGTCAGGGAACCTGTTTTTATCAGCTGCACGCCCAGAGGCGACGCCAAGTTCAAGGACCCTTACTTTAAGGGGATCCGGGCGGCACTGCTCATGGTCATGCCGATCGACGACGACAGGAACATGCACGCGGAAGTCCTTGGCAGTATCAGCGGAGCCATGGTCACAAATGAGTACTTCCTCCGGATGATCAAGACCGGAAGAGAGGACCAGATCCGCGCGGAACTGGCCAGAGAACTCAAATGCTTCTTCTTCGACCACCTGGACAGAAGTTAACAAAATATCGTTAATATTTGTAAGGAAAAGGCTGCAATACCGCAGCCTTTTTATATTGGGGAGAAACACTATTTTGACCGAAAAGTGACATTAAAATCCTCAAATCTTGTCACTTTTGATGGTGACAAAGTCCATTTTGTATTTGTGGAATTGTCATATTGCCTATGCTTATAATTGAATCATCGAAACAAAGTTCACTTTTATGAAAGGGGAAAAAACATGAAAGAAAGAGTTCAATCCTTCGGTCGGTTCCTCAGCGGAATGGTCATGCCGAACATCGGCGCGTTCATCGCCTGGGGACTTATCACAGCACTGTTCATTGCAACCGGTTGGCTTCCCAATGAGCAGCTTTCCACAATGGTCAGCCCGATGCTTTCCTACGTGCTCCCGATCCTGATCGCTTACACAGGCGGTAAGATGGTCGGCGGCGCAAGAGGCGCGGTCATGGGCGCGATCGCATGCGTCGGCGTTATCTGCGGCGCTCCCGATTATCCCATGCTGATGGGCGCTATGCTCGCAGGCCCTCTGGGCGGCTGGGTGATCAAGAAGTTCGACCAGGCAGTCGAAGGCAAGATCCCTGCAGGCTTCGAGATGCTGGTCAACAACTTCTCCGTTGGTATCCTGGGCATGCTCCTCGCGATCGTAGGCTTCTACCTGATCGGCCCTCTTATGGCAGGCGTTCTGGTAGTTCTGTCCGGCGGCGTTGACATCCTGGTCAAGGCAGGTCTCCTTCCTCTGGTCTCCATCTTCGTAGAGCCCGCTAAGGTCCTGTTCCTGAACAACGCTATCAACCACGGTATCTTCACTCCTCTCGGAGCACAGCAGGTTGAGCAGCTCGGCAAGTCCGTATTCTATCTCATTGAGACCAACCCCGGCGCAGGCGCAGGCGTACTGCTCGCTTACTGGATGTTCTCCAATGACAAGGCAACCAAGGATTCCGCTCCCGGCGCTCTGATCGTGCACGTTCTCGGCGGTATCCACGAGATCTACTTCCCTTATGTTCTGATGAACCCCCTGCTGCTTCTCGCTACCATCGGCGGCTCCGTTGCGGCAATGTTCTTCAACACCATCTTCAACGTCGGCCTTGTAAGCCCTGCATCTCCCGGTTCCATCCTGGCACTGCTGGCAGTTGCTCCCAGAGGCGGACAGCTCATGGTCATCATCAGCTTCCTGATCGGCACCGCAGTTTCCTTCCTGATCGCTTCTCCGATCGTGAAGATGTCCAACTCCAGCGCAAGCCTTGAGGACGCACAGAGCCAGATGAGCAACATGAAGGCTGCTTCCAAGGGCGCATACGCTGCAACCGCTGACGGCGGCGAAGTTGACCTCAGAACTCTCGACAGAATCGTGTTTGCTTGCGACGCAGGCATGGGCTCCTCCGCTATGGGCGCTGCAGTCCTTCAGAAGAAGCTCGAGGCGAAGGGTCTTGGAAACATCAAGGTTTCCCACTACTCCGTATCCGAAGTTCCCGCAGGCGTTCAGTTTGTAGTCTGCCACCAGGATCTGGTTGAGCGCGCAAGAAAGTCCGCTCCCAGCGCAAGAATCGTCACTATCAGCAACTTCATGAACGCTCCTGAGTATGACATGATCGTGCAGGAGATCCTGGATGCCAAGTCCAACAAGAACGTTGCAAACGCAGGCGGCCATGACTTCCACGGCGGCGTGCTCCTGAAGAAGAACATCATTCTGAACAACAAGCCCGTTCCGAAGAACGACGCGATCCGTGCGATCGGCAAGCTCCTTGTGGACAGCGGCTATGTAACTGAGAAGTATGTAGACGGCATGATCGCGAAGGAAGATATCTTCAACACAGCGATCGGCAACAACCTGGCAATCCCTCACGGCGTTGAGAGCGTCATCGGCGAGATCAAGAACTCCGGTCTTGCGATCATGACCTATCCCGATGGAACCGATTGGGGCGATGGCGAGACAGTCAAGCTGGTTATCGCAGTTGCTTCCGCAGGCGATGATCACGTTGAGACCCTGGGCAAGATCGCTACAACCTGCGAGTCTGAAGAAGCGGTTGAGCGCATCATCCACCTCAGCGTAGATGAGATCTACGACCTGTTCAAGTAATTGAACGAGTACAGCACACATCTGAAGAATTGAACTCATGAGCAGGCGCGGCCAACGCGCTGCGCCTGCGCTCCCCCTGAAAAGGGAGTTCGGTTCACAGTCCGGAATATCTGAAAGCACAACATTTCGACATAACTTTTAATACATCAGGATTTTGACAATTAGTATATTTTTACGAATTCCTCGGAACCCGAAAAATGTGATTGGGGCTGGGCTTAGTTAAGTGCGCTCCAAAAAGGAGAACAGAATATGAAAAAAGCAGTACACTTTGGCGCAGGCAAGATCGGAAGAGGGTTTATTGCAGAGCTTCTGCACGACAGCGGTTATGAGATCGTATTTGGTGATGTCGTTGATGCCCTCGTTGATATCGTAAACAAAGAGCATCAGTATCCGCTGTTCCTCATCGACCACGACTATGAGGAAAAGATCATCGATCACGTGGTAGCTTACTCCAACATCAAAGAGCCTGAGAAGATCATCGACGCGATCTGCGACGCAGAAGTCATCACGACTTCCGTTATGGCTACAAACCTTCCCAAGATCGCACCGCTCCTCACCCAGGGCCTTAAAAAGAGACTGGAGCAAGGCAAGGGCAAGACCACTGTCATGGCTTGCGAGAACGCGATCATGGGCACAGACATCCTCAAAAAAGCGATGATCGAGACCGGCATTCTCACTGCTGAGCAGATTGACGAGATCGCCGTATATCCCAACACAGCAGTCGACCGCATGGTATTCGGCGGCGTTCACAACGGCAAAGAAGGCATCGAGATCGGCGACGCGTTCGAGCTCGCCATCGAGAGAGGCAAACTGATCGATCCCGACTCCGAGCCCATCAAGGGCGCTGAGTACGTGGACGATCTCCAGAGAAAGATCTACATCATCAACTGCGGACACGCCATCGCAGGATATTATGGCCAGGCTATCAAGGGCTATGAGATCGTGCAGGACGCGCTCCGTGATCCTGATCTGCTTCCCGACATCCGCAGCGCGATGCTTGAGTCCGCATCCGCTCTCGAGAAGAAGTACGGATTTGCGCATGAGGACCTCGTAAACTACATGGAGACCATGATGATCAAGCGCTTCACCACTCCCGGTGTTGTCGACCCCATCGCCCGCGTCTCCCGCGAGCCCATCCGCAAGATCTCTCCCAACGACCGTATCATGGGACCCGCGTATCAGTGCGAAGAGTACGGACTGGACAATTTCCACCTGCTCAAGGGCGTGGCGTGCGCGCTCAAGTTCAAGGCGGATGATGATCCGCAGGCGGACGAGCTCCAGAAGTTCATCGCAGAGAACGGCGTAGAAGCGGCGATCGTCAAGTACACCGGCGTTGCGGAAGGCAGCCGCATGTACAATGTCATCCTCGAGGAGTACAAGAAACTCGCTTGAAACTGAACCAGCAGCGGGAGTAGGCCTCTTGCTATCAGTTTTCCCTAAATAAATCAGGCCCGCAGTATGTTCTGATCCCCCATTGGACATACTGCGGGCCTGGTTTTTTTGTTGTGTCGGCGTTGCGTCACCTCTGCGCCAGAAGCCACGCCATGGCATGCATCGCCTGCTGGAATCCTCCTGACGCGATCAATTCTTCAATTTCCCCCGCGCTGTGCTTCACCATGCGCAGGAACTCCGTGCTGTCCGTGTGCTGCTCGCTTGTGCGGCGGCAATTTTTCGCCCTGAAAATATAGGCGTAATTGTCAGCAACCGTAGCAGCGGAGGGAATTGTGATCAGGTGCTCCCATTCATCGCTGGTGTAGCCGGTTTCCTCCTCCAGCTCGCGCTTAGCGGCTGTCAGCGCGTCCTCGTGGGTTGTCCTGGCGTCGTCCGCTGTAATATACTCGCGACCGGTCGAGCTCTCAATGCCGCCCGCAACAAACTCTGTTGTCACCTGTTTGATTCCGTGCCGATATTGCCGGACACACAGATAATTCCCTTCTTCGTCGGACGCCACGATCACCACATAGCTTCTCCGGCTGTAATTGTAGTAGGGGGAGAAAGTAGTGCCGTCAGGGAAGCGGTAAGCAGCCCTTCGGAAGTCGATCCACTTGTCTTGCACGATGTGCTCGACGCTCACTTCTTCCCAGGCGAGATCCTGATCTGCCGCGGACTTCTTCATATCTTTACTGATCTCTCTGTTTTCGCTCATTTGTTGACCTCAGATGCTGATTGATTATTATGTGGAATTCTTGCCTATTTTAACATACCCGACAAATTTCTGCAGAAAAAGCCGCTTGAGACCGATCAGTTCAGCGCAGGGAAGGAGGGGAGATTGATCACGCCGCAATACGTAAGTTCAACAATTGGGCGAAAAATGTATCGAAATACCGAAAAAAACGTTAAGTTTTTGAAGAAATGTTGACATATACGGCGGAAATGTTACGATTATTAAGTGACATTTAATGTATTTACGGATACTATACCCCTGTCATATGTGAAGAGTTGTATACTGCTCAAGGCAGTTTTGGCGCGGAGCGCCGTATAGAAACATCAACACAAGAATCAGAGATTCAGAAAGGGAGAGTGTTATGCGAAGATGTCGTAAACTGATCAGCATGATCGTCATGATGGCCGGGCAGGAGCAGGAGCAGGATACGCAGGAGACGATTCCGGAAGACAAGAAGGAATCGGATGAAGGCCAGGAGGATTTGGAAGAGGGCGGAGAGGCAGCAACGTCAGAGGATCCTTCTGAGGTAACGTCGGGTTCTGATGCTGTGGACAACAGCTCTACAGAGGCTGTCGCTGAGGATGCAGCTTATTCGACAACTGCAAGAGCAAGTGAAGCGGCTGCGGGAGAGACCGCACAGGAAACCGCGCCGGTTATTGAACCCGCAAGGCTTGTGTTCGAAGCTGAAAACTATACGGTGTATGCGGATTTTGACGAATCCGCCGGGTTCCCTGAGGGAGTAGAACTCAAGGTCAAGGAGATCACCAGGGAAGATGATCCCGAGATCTATGACCAGTACTATCAGAAGGCGTTGGAACAGGTGCAGGACAAGTATGACGAAAACACCGGACTTTCTTTTGCTAAATTTTATGACATTTCCTTCGTGCATGATGGCAGGGAAATTGAGCCTTCAGGGGAAGTAAAGGTCAGAATTGAATATAAGAAAACGGTTGAGACCGAGACGACGAAAGCGGTTGAAGCAATTCACTTCAACAAAGAGGACGAAGAAAAAGCGGAAGTGATTGATGCTGAAGCGGAGGGTACGGAAAAGGCTGTCGAAGCGGTCGAGTTCGAGTCCGATCAGTTTTCCGTTTATGGAATTGTCGGGACGGAGACGATCACGACACAGTTTACAACCGGTGATGGCAGCACATATGAAGTAGTTGTAAGTTTCGATAAGGAAGCTGGTATCCCGGAGAATGCAAAGCTTGAAGTATCTGAAGTTACCGAAGCAGATACTGACTATTATGAATATGTATCCAGAACCGCAGATGCAGTTGACAGCAACATTACTGATCTCAACTATATTAAGCTGCTTGATATCAAAATTATTGACGAGAACGGCAATAAAGTAGCGTTAAGTGCACCGGTGGATGTGCAAATCAGATTGCTGGATACAGAAGAAACAAATTATGTTCAGGTTGTTCATTTTGCGGAATCAACAAAAGTAGAGGTAATCGATCCTTCTGTGGATGTAAACACGGTGTGCTTTGAAACCTCTGGATTTTCGATTTATGCAATTGTTGATCTTGAAGAAGAGGATCATGTAGCAAGAGTACAATATACATTTCAAAATTCTGATGGAAGCAGGTTTGAATTTTTAGATGCTTCTGGAAATAAAGTTGATTATCAAATCATCAAAAATGGAGAAGCACTTGAACAGGTCGACATACCTGCCATAGATGCATCAAATCAAACTTTCCGTGGCTGGTTCATTTACCTGAAGAATGGTGAAAATTATGTTGCGACAGGCGAAGAGATTGACTTTGGAGAAGCTATTTCCATAAGTACAGGAGCCGATGAAACAACGATTACGGCAACAACTGTCAAAATTGCGAAGAAAGATAATACATCAGGCGATACAGGAAAATATCCTGACTATACGGTTTATTTAAGACCTGTGTATGGTAATGTGCATTACCTTACTTTCTATAATTCCATAGATGGAGCACCGGTATATTCAAGAATACAGGTGGATGATGGAAGTACATATGACATTTCTCAGATGGAGGCAGTCCCGCCGGATGCAACTGTGGAATATGATGAAGATGGCAATCCCGTTGTGACAAGCCTTTCTTATGCTTTTACAGGATGGAGCAGTACTGCCGGATCAACATTGGAAACAAGTGATGATCCTGATAGCAGGACAGAAATATCGAATACAAATGTCACAGTAAACAGTGATATGGAATTCTATCCGGTGTTCCGTTTATCACATTGGCTGAATTTCTATTCCGCGCCAATTGGCAGCGGCGCCACGTATTTCCCGTCTGTTTATATTCTGAACGGGCAAACGACAGCTTCGGCAAAACCCACAGCTGATCCGGAATGGCAGGGCCATGAGTTTGTTGGGTGGTTCCTGACAGAAGATACAGACTATCTGTCAGATGGAGAAACAGCGGATGATGCTTATCAATTCAATGGAACAATATCTTCTGATACAACTTTGTATGCGCATTGGAATGCCGGTACTGCAAATGTAACAGTTGTATATTGGAGAGAAAATGTTACTGACGATAAGAGTGTGTGGGAAGATACAACGGGTAAGACTAAGAGCTATGAGTATTATTCACAGGCTAATTACACGGCAACGGTTGGAACAGAGTTTGCGTTTTCAAAGGACATAATCCTTGATCTCGGTCGCGGATTTACGACAAACACAATAAAAAGCGACGCCAGCGTGAAGGTTCAACCCGATGGCTCTTCCGTGCTGAATGTTTATATAGACAGAGATTTGATTCGTTACCTGTTTTATTATGGCGGGACAGTAGGGACGAGTCCGGGGTTTGATAATGAAGTATATACTACATATAAAGAAGATTGTGAAGGCATAATGCTGGTTATGACTGGACTGCAGGGTCAGGCCTTATCAATGTACGGATATACATTCCCTAATGTAGGCGATTATGAAGGATATGTTTGGTGCGTAATTTGTTCGAATGACACAATATTTATGACTACCCATACCAGTTTTACTGCGAAGAATGAATACGATCCATATGAGTATACAAGCACAATTCATGAAACTAGGTTATACCTTCATTCTAAGTCCAGCAACTGTCTTCGTGAGCGGTACTATCAGAAAACAGATGGAGAGAAATATGAAACGGAACCAAGAACAACATCTTGGTCTAATAATAGTGGGGGTATGAATTTCAATGTGTACAGTAATAAGAGCACATTTGAAGCGGATCATGTGCGTTTGTTCCTTGATGATGTCAATGGGATACGGACATATTTCAAACCGGTAGATCCCAATAATAAAAATAAGATTCCGGAATCGACAGAGAGTGAAGAAGAACAATGGACAAAGGTGACGCCGCCAATATTGATACCGAGTACCGCAAGGGAATATGTTCTCGATGATGGAGGAAACATTTGTCAGGATTATGATGCGGTAGTGGCGGCGGCAGCAGATGAGCTTGCACTGTATCCTAATAATGTTATGTTTTTTAAAGATTCGACGGGCGTTTATAAGAAGGTATATTATGGGATGGAGATTTACTATAGAAGGAATCAATTTACCGTTAAATTTATTGACACTTATGATGGGACTTTAGTAGATGAACTTGGTTCCAAGCAAGTTTATTATGAGGAATCTCTCTCGACAGTTAAGCCCGGTGAAGATATTACATTGGAACCGCCGACGCAGGAATATAAATGGGATGGAAAGTATTATGCGGATGAGGAGTGTACAGTCGAATTTGACTGGACGCAAACAATGCCCGGCAACGATGTTCCTGTATATATTAAATGGGATCCAATCTATTATTGGGTTAAGGTTGATCCTGATGGAGGAATTCTGTCAGATATGGAGTCAACCTGGTTCTGGGAAACGAAGGGGTCGATCATTGAAGAATATACCGATGTTGTGAGGCCGTACGTTGAGAACTCTGATGGTGCTTACTATTATCACTATGATGAATTTAATGAAAAAGATCCGGATGGGACACAGCCTTCTACCAGGAAAGCATACTACACAACAGATGAAGGTGAAGCAACAGATACAGAAACCAAATATGCTGTCGATGGAACGGCCTATTCATTTGTGGGCTGGTATGAAGTTGATAAGGAAACCGGGCAATTAATTGGTCTTTATAACTTTGATGCTGGAATAACGGGAAATACGTATTTGAAGGCTGTGTGGAGATCTGTTGGTGTTTATACAGTTAAATACAGTCAGGACGGTGTAACAGCAGAGGGTGATCCTCTTTTGGATGACGATGAAAAAAGAATATCTACCAATGGAACAGCACCTGAAGATAAGAACCAGTACATCGATAAATCTTATACTTCTGTTGCAGGCTCAATTTCGGCACCTGAAGGATACGTTTTTACAGGCTGGTACTATAACGGAGCAATGTATAACGCTGGTGATGTATTGCTGATTCAATCCGAAATGGCAAATGATAACAGAGAAATCTGGCTGTATCCAGTATTTGTTCCGATTGAGGATATTCCGGTAGAGGTCACACAGATCACATTCCATGGCAATGGGTATAACAGCCAGACAGAAATGGAAACAAATGGTAATGTGACAGTGCATACAGATAACAGTGAGGATCCGACGATCGTTATCTATCCGGAAATAATCAACAAGACTGTTTCCCTGGAAGGGTCAAACCAGTATTTCAGCCGTCCGGGTTTTGTGTTTAAAGGGTGGGCCCTTAGCGCAGAGGCGACTACACCATGGCTGATATATGATGATTCAACAGACAAATATTCGCTTTCAACTGGTTCTGGAGCACAGGTGAAGGCCGTAGCAGCAGATAATATAGGTGCAACGGAAGAAGATGGAAATATTGTGTATGCAAACGACCTCTATGCGATTTGGGAGATCAAGATTGTAATAAGAAAAGTAGATATTTCCAACACAGATAAAAATCTTCAGGATGCTGTTTTTAACCTCTATAAGGTTGATGATGAAGGCGAAGACGAATTACTTTTTGAAGACATCAAATCAGGAGCGGATGGTTTGCTTTATTACAACAATTCTTCAGAATTGCAGCTTCCATTGGGAACTTACCATCTCGTTGAAACATCAGCGCCGGCTGGCTATAACATAAAGACATCACCGGTGAACATAACGGTAAGTAAATCAGGAATAACATATGATGAGAGTACAACACTATCTTCAAGCGGAAATGGTATTACTTACGATGAGGAAACTGGCGCATATATATTGCTCGTGACCAATAGCGCAGGCGAAGAACTTCCGCACACCGGTGGAACCGGCACACTTATGACTGCGAAGGCAGACAAGAACAGCGCGGATATCAAATTCACCAACACCTACAATCCGCCGGAGAAACATCACAAGCGCGGTTCCAGCACCGGCGACAGCTCAAACGGAGCCCTCTGGGCACTGATGCTGCTGCTGGCAGGCGGCGCGCTCGGCGGAATCGTATGGTACAGGCGCAGAAAAAAGGTCTGATTGGCACGGGTCAGATCCATGACTAAGGTTTACTGAGTTCATCTTACGTAAACTCTCCCTATAAGAAGACCGGTCACAGCACTCGCTGCGGCCGGTCTTCTATATTATATAACAATACCCCTATTGAATTGAGCTGCTACAGGATCTGTTCGATGACCTCCGCCACGCCGCTCTCCTCACAGCTTCCTGTGATCAGGTCGGCAGCGGCCTTGACTTCATCTACGGCGTTCAACATTGCGAC
>CADBIU010000099.1 GCA_902794825.1 uncultured Lachnospiraceae bacterium | reverse complement strand
TTAGTGTTCCAAGTCCTATCATGTAAGTGTCCCTTCCTTAGGGGGTCAGACCCCTTGAAGGGGTCTGACCCCCTAGATGTCAATTTCCAAAAGGATCGGCGTGTGATCCTGTCTGGGACCGGAATCGATCATCTCCGATTTTTTGACCTGCTCCTTGATGCGGTCGCTCACCAGGAAATAGTCAATTCTCCATCCCGAATTATTGATCTTGCTGGTCCGGATCCTCTGTCCCCACCAGGAATAGACGCCCTTCACATCTCCGTGAACAAACCGGAAAGTATCGGTGAAACCCTTGGCGAGCAGATTTGTGAAGCCCTCTCTCTCCTCATCGGTAAAGCCGGCCGACATGTGGTTGTTCTCAGGGTGTGCCAAATCGATCTCCGTGTGCGCCACATTGAAGTCGCCGCATGCGATAACGGGCTTCTTCTGATCCAGCTCCGCGAGATAATCGGCGTAGAGCCTGTCCCACTCCTGCCGCTCGCTGAGCCTTTTCAGCCCGTCGCCCGCGTTCGGCGTATACACATTCACAAAATAGAAATCATCACTTTCAAGGACGATCAGCCTTCCCTCGTCGTCCATCGTGTCGGGCGCACCGATCCTCGGAACGATCTTCTGGAGCGCGAGCCCCTCTTTATAGAGGATCATCGTTCCCGCGTAGCCCTTCCTTGCGGGCGGCTCCGAGCACACCCATTCGGCATGGTAGCCGGGAAAGTAATCTTCCAGCGCCTCAACATGCTTTTTGGACGGCCCCGCCGCGGGCAGTTTCGTCTCCTGGATCGCGATGATATCGGCTTCTTCTCCCTTCAGCGTATTCAGCACATCCCTGGACATCTGCGCTCTCGGCGACGCCGAGGTCAGAGCCGCGTTCAGTGAATCTATATTCCATGATATCAGTTTGAGCATATGCTTCTCCTTCTGTAAATTGGCTTTTCTCCACCCTACCACAGTTCTCTCTTTTTTGCCACCGGGTGGTCAAATGTCTTGATTATTGGCGTGACAGCAATCAAAATATTGATATCGGCACAGCGCCTCACTGATCGCAATCGCACCGGTCACGGCTGTACCGCTCACATTCATAAGAATTCTGCGATCACAAGCAAAGGAGTATATCATGCCTTCCACATACGCACACTACCGCTTCGGTCAGGACGTCCTGAAAGCCCTGCCCGAGAAAACCAGAAATACTCTTCTTCAGGAAGAAGATCTGTTCAACATCGGTCTTCACGGTCCGGACCTGCTCTTCTACTACAAGCCCTTCTCCCACCACCCGCTCCACGCGGAAGGCGGACGGATGCACCGCCTGACCGGAAAAGACTACTTCACGCAGGCCGGCCGGACATTCCTCGCCCGGGGCGCCCGCAAAGCAGACTACGCCTACCTGTGCGGCTTCCTGTGCCACTTCGCCCTTGACTGCGCCTGCCACGGCTACATCAACGATCTCGCCGCGTGCGGAGAAGTCTTCCACGAAGAGATCGAGAGCGAATTCGACCGGATCCTTCTCGAAGAAGACGGCATCGACCCGTTCCGCCGAAATCTGGCCGCCCACATCCACGCATCCCGCAGGTCAGCATCCGTAATCGCGCCTTACTTCCCCGGAACTGCCAAAAAAGAGATCTACAAAGGCATCCGCTCCCTCCGCGGTTTCAACTTCCTTCTGACCCTGCCCGGCCGCATCAGCTACCGCCATGTCGACAGGCTCCTTCAGCGTCTGCCTTCCTACGACTTCATCCACGGCCACATGATCAACCTCGATCCTAACCCGCTCTGCGATCAGAGCAGCCGGGACCTTCGCCGCATGTATGAATCCGCAATCTCAGACGCTGTCCTCCTCATCCGCCGCTTCCTGCCGGCCGTCCACGGCAAAAAGCCGTGGCCTGCCCTTATGGATCATGATTTTGAGTCCTGCTGAGCCGCTGAGTCGGCTGGTTGGTTTTTCAAATAGCTTCGGCCGTTTCTGATAGTCTTCGGCCGTTTTCGGGCCCTTAGATGTACGTCTAAGGGCTCTTTTACAGCAATTCTTTTTAATTTCTTACTCCGTGACCAAATGCTGCCCTTGCAGATACCTCTAAGGGCTCTATGACAGCATTCTTACCTTGATTTCTTCCTCGGTGACCAAATGGAGCCCTTGGAGATACCTCTAAGGGCTCTATCACAGCAATCTTAACTTGATTTCTTCCTCGATGACCAAATGCTGCCCTTACAGGTACCTCTAAGGGCACGATTTCGGCAAGCCAATCATATTCTCAAACAGAATTCTTGCTTCACCGACGCTTCCGCCGCCATTTCGGCGCCGATCAAACAATTCTAACTTCACCGACGCTTCCGCGTCGTTTCAACACTTAGAACGGCGCCATTTCGGCGCCGATCAAACAATTCCAACTTTGCCGACGCTTCCGCGTCGTTTCAGCACTTAGAACGGCGCCATTTCGGCGCCAATCAAACAATTCTTGCTTCGCCGACGCTTCCGCGTCGTTTCAGCACTTAGAACGGCGCCATTTCGGCGCCGATCAAACAATTCCAACTTCACCGACGAAAACTCTCACTTCAAATCATCTTCAATTGACTTCGCCCTCTGCACCACTACGTCGCCCCAATGAGGTCCTTTTTCATACATCTCAGCCAGCTCCGCCAATGCCGCAGGCACGTCAATGCCCTGCGGGCATGCGTGCATGCACTGCCCGCAGCCTATGCAGGCTGCCGGCCGCTTATCATCTGACAGAGCGTCGATCCGCATCGACGGCGTCATGGTCGTGGCAAATTTGTAATCGTTGTAGCACTGCAGCAGATATGGAATATCAAGTTCCATTGGACATCCATCACAGCAGTATCTGCAGGCTGTGCACGGAACGCCTTTCTTCAGGTTCTCCGCGATATCCAGAAGGACACTGCGCTCCTCGTCGCTCAGAGGATTCTCCTCGCGGAAAGTCCTTAGATTGTCTTCAACCTGGAACACCTCATTCATACCGGACAGGATGACCATTACCCCCGGCAGATCCTGCAAAAATCTGAAGGCATAGGAAGCATCACTAGGCTCCGCCACGCCGCCATCGGCCGCCAAAACAGAACCCCCGCCAGAATTAACATCATCGGCCGCCGATGCAGTCGCCGTGCTGGAATCGGTTGCCGATGCAGCCGCCACGCCAAAATCACCACCAACGCCCCGCTCCCTCAGCGCCCTGAGTTTCGCCTTCTCCGACTCCGGGAGCACCGCAAGCTTGCCGCCCCGGACAGGCTCCATGACCCAGATTCCGAGGCCGTGTTTCCTGATGATGTCGCATTTCTCCTTGGCGTCCTGCATCGTCCAGTCGAGATAGTTGAGCTGGATCTGCACGAAATCAAATACGCCCTCGTGCCTTGTCAGGAACGCGTCGAGCAGCTCCGGGCCCGCGTGGCAGGAGAAGCCGAAGTACCGGATCTTTCCCTCTTTTTTCATCTGCAGCAGGTCCGGAATAATGTGGTATTCCTCGCTCTCATAGAACTTCACCGACCACTCCGTAATGTTGTGCAGCAGATAGAAGTCAAAATAGTCCGTCCTGCACTTCCGCAGCGACACGTTGAACAGCGCGATGTTGTCGATAGGCCCCGTCAGGGAGTGTCCCGGGAATTTGTCCGCGAGATAGTAGCTCTCCCTCGGATAGCGTGACAGGCCCTCTGCCATTGCGATCTCTGATTTTCCGCCCAGATAGGGATAAGCCGTGTCAAAATAGTTCACGCCTTCTTTTATCGCCAGATCAAACATCGCGTTTACTTTGGCCTGGTCGATCTCCCCGGTCTCCGGGTCGGACGCAAACCGCATGCACCCAAAGCCCAGCTGCGAAAGCTTCTGACCTTTAAATTCTCTATAGATCATAACTTCACTCCTTGTATGTGACCCATTGGTAGTTCAGGATCCCCAGCAGATCACTGATTCCTCAGCCTGCCCAGATTCTTGCGGTCCACAACCGCCAGCAGCTTCATCTTTTCCTGCAGGGGCTGCTCGGGATCCATAGGCATCCATTCGCCTTTCTCGTCTTTGCCCGCCACGATGGTCATCTGGTATTTATTCCGGATGTTGAGCTCTGCCATGGATTTTCCGATCCACTCGTTAAGCGGCGCCATTTCTATCATACTCAGCCGGCTTCCCAGTTCGAAGTAGTCCAGCACCGATTCGGAGACCAGCATTGCCGCTGAGCGCGCGCCCGCGTATTCCTCCGGCATAATGACCCTGTTGGCTCCCACCTTGCGCAGAATGGAGGACATACGCGCCGAAGAGCTCTTCGCCACGATCAGGGGAACGCCCTGTTCTTTGGCAACTGCCACGGAAAGTATGCTTGCCTCCAGGCTTTCTCCCATGGCGCACACCACGATGTCCATCTCTTTTAGCCCGAGTTTGTTCAGGTCCTCCTCGTTCGCCAGATCCGCGCAGATCGCCGTGCTGCAGTAGTTCGCGATTTCCTGGACATACGTCTCTACTTTGTCCACTGCCATCACATCCGCGCCCATTTCATTCAGCGATCGGACCAGACTCATTCCGAATTTTCCAAGTCCGAGAACTGCAATTGATTTTGCCATAACTGTCTCCTTGTATCAGTCAAAACATTGATTACCGGATATGGAATTACCCGATAAATGATCATCCGATATAGAAATTCCCCTCCGCGTAGTGCACGCCGGATTCATTTTTCTTTCCTCCCGTGAGGAAGAAAGCCATGGAGATCGGCCCGATGCGGCCCAGGTACATGCCGACCGTAACGATCAGCTTGCCCGCTGTGTTCAGCGCAGGGGTCAGACCCCGGGTAAGGCCTACCGTGGCGCAGGCGCTCACGATCTCGAAGAAGCCGTCCTCAATTCCGACCGGATTGGTCGCGACAAGCAGAAAGGTAAGAACTATGACCGTCACTACGCTGACTTCTATGATGGCCGTTGCTTTCCTCATGGCCTCCTCACTCACTGACCTTTTATAGGCGTGCGCGTCGTTCTTTCCGTGAACATAGGAATTGAAACCCAGGATTGCCAGGTAGAAAGTTGTTGTCTTGACGCCGCCCGCAGTACCGATAGGAGATCCTCCGATGAACATCAAAAGGTAAGCGGCCAGGCACGAGACGTCTCTCAGTCCCGCCTGAGAGAATGTAGCGAAGCCTGCTGTCCTGAAAGTTACGGACTCAAAGAGGCTGTTCAGTATTTTTTGCGGAAGGGGCATTGTGCCCAGTGTCTCCGGATTCCCGAATTCTGCCGCGAATATGAACACTGTGCCTGCAGCGATCAGTATTCCTGTCAGGGTGAGCACCAGTTTCGTGTGCTCGCTGAAACGCCTGATGACCTGTGCCGGTTTGAGCCCCCTCTTTCTTCCGAAAGAGACTTTGCTGTCGATGTCCTGCCAGACAACGTATCCGAGGCCTCCCATAATGATGAGCGCCATCGTCACAATAAGGACCAGGGCGTTATTTTGGTAAGGCGCCAGGCTGTCAGGGCCCAGCACGTCTATGCCTGCGTTGCAGAACGCGGAAATAGCGGTGAATACAGATACCCAGATTCCTTTGGCCATTCCGAATCCGGGGATAAAGGCGATCATATAAAGGAGCGCTCCGATCATCTCAACCACAAGGGTTCCCCGGATGACCTTTAAGAGAAATCCGAGCAGATCGTTCAGGTTTTCCAGATTCATCGCGTCGCGAAGCATCAGGCGCTCGCTAAGGGAAAAACGCTTGCGGGCCAGCATCATCATTGTCGAGACCGCAGTGATCACGCCTATGCCGCCGACCTGGATCAGCACAAGGATCACCACCTGTCCGAAATGACTCCAGTATTGATAGGTGTCCTTCACCACGAGTCCCGTAACGCACACTGATGTGGTCGCTGTGAAAAGCGCGTCCGTAAAGGGAGTCCAGTTACCCGCGGCCGAGGAGATCGGCAGGGCAAGAACTACTGTTCCGATCAGGATCGCGGCAAGAAAACTCAGAGGGATCAGATGCGCCGATGTTAATCTGATTTTTTTCATATGTGCGCGATCACCTCCTCTCTATCTACTAATGTAGCATATTGAGCGGAACAAGGCACAAGAAAAACACCCTCAGGGGAGGGTGTTTTTCATCAAATCATCAATATATAGTTTCTTTCGATCACGAATTAGCAGTACTGGATGAATCTCTTGTCAACCCAGCCGGTCTGTCCGCCGTAGGAAGCCCAGATGTAGTTTCCGCTTACCTTGTCGGTCTTAACGCTGAAAACTGTTCCTCTGGAAATACGGGCGATCTCGTTCTCATACTTGAAGCTGGGGTGATTGCGAAGTGCGAGATAATTCTTCTTAACTACGCATCTTGCTGATCTCCAGGCGCTCCTGCTCTCACCTGCGCCGCCGTCTACGGCATCAAGCTCTTCCTCTGTAAGGGGGGCGATCTCCAGTTCAAAATTCTTCTCTTCCATTGTTGTTCTCCTTTCGCAAAACTATTAATTGTTGTGATTGTGAACTAACTAATCTGTTAGTTATTATACACTATTTTCTTTGAGTTAAAAAGTTTTATTACATCCTCTTACACATACAGGATCTTGCGGGCCGGAAGTCCCTCTTCGGGGTTGCCGCAGTACTCGCTGCTGCCCAGGCCAAGGATCATGTAGAAAATGGGGCCGAAGAATGTAAGGCCAAGACCGAAAAGTATGCCATGTCCGAATCTGGCGGCGAGACTGATGTTCATGATCAGGTTGATCGCCATGATCGCAAGTCCACACACTGAGGACAACAGGGACAACAGCATAGGAACTGCTTCACCTGCCTCCGTGTATCCGCTGATGTTTCCCGAAACGAACGCAGAGACGATTCCAAGTGCGAATGCGATCCAGAAATATGAAGATTTCCATGCGATCTTGAAAGTGCAAAAATCACTGTAGATCGGGATCAGGGATTTCCATCCCGCGATGCCTGCTTTGTCAAATACCTTCCATCTCGAGACCAGGCACAGGACATACCAAATTGCCACGATAAAGAAGAAGCTCATGACGAGTCCGACGATTCCAACTGCTGCTGCTGTGTTTGTATCCATTTTTTTATTCCTTTCTCAGCCGTATAGACTTTTTAATTGTTTTTCAGCCGCGCCTCATTTGCTCGGCTCATCTATACTTACGCAGGTGGGATATCTAATCCACGTCGGAATTTTATTTTTTTTATATTTTGCCAAAACAGCGTTTTACAGCCACTTTTTCTTGCGAAACCAGATCACTCCTCCTATCAGGATCAGCGCGCTCACCAGAAAGACTACCAGATAACTGTATTTCCAATGAAGCTCCGGCATGTAGACAAAGTTCATTCCGTACCAGCCGACGATCAGTGTCAGCGGCATGAAGATCACGGTTACGACGGTGAGCACTGTCATGATCCGGTTCATCCGGATATCCAATTGCGTCGAGAACAGTTCCCTGAGCTGTACCGAGTAGTCTCTGAGAGACTTTACCTGATCCATGAGACGCATGACCCGCTCTGTGAACAGGCGGAAATATCTCAGGTTCACTTCCTTGAAGAAGCCGTTCTCATTCTCCTCCAGTTCCTGGCCGAAGTCCAGCATCTGCTCGTAGTGGATCCGCATATCCATCAGGAAACTTCGGATGTCGTTGAGTTTATCCGGATACTTG
>CADBIU010000098.1 GCA_902794825.1 uncultured Lachnospiraceae bacterium | reverse complement strand
TTGTCCTGCTGTTAAGTTTCTCCAGCATGCTGGCGGCCCCTATACTCGAGCAGAGCTGGATGATCACTCCGTCCGAACCGTTCGCGATCGCTCTCTCGACGATCGCCTCTTCTTCAGAAAGAGTTTCTATGTGTCCGGTGGGAACGATGGTCAGAATGACCTCCTGGTCCTCAGCCGCCTGTTTCATTCCCTCGATAAACTGGACCCAGCGGTTGTCGTTGCTGTTTTCAATGATCACATGGATCTGCCGGAGCTGCGGTATTTCCGCTCTCCCAGAGCATAAAACCCGTCACTGCCATAATCGTCGCCACAAGGATCAGCACCAATGCCGGGAAGAGCCTTCTATTTTTCATTCTGCACCTCCCCTGTCCATTTTCCGTGCTCCAGAGCCTTGCGGTTTTTCTCTGTATAGGGAACTGCAGGAATCCGGATCGTCACCTCTGTCCCTTCGTCGGGCTCGCTCTCTATACTGATCCCGTACCTCGGGCCGAAGCGGAGCATGATCCTCTTGTGTACGTTGATCAGTCCGACTCCCGATCCGTGTCTGTGCGTTCTCTCCTCGTGCTCTTCATCCGACAGGATCTGATCGACTTTCTCCTGCGGCATGCCAAGACCGTTGTCCCGCACAGACATCAGAATATCGTCTCCTTCTTTTCTTCCGCTGACTACAATCTCTCCTTCGTCGCCAAGCGCGTCTACGCCGTAGTAGATCGCGTTTTCCAGGATCGGCTGCAGGATCAGTTTCACCGTGCAGTAGTCCAGGATCTCCTCCCGGATATCCCAGCTCACCTCAAAAGCGTCTTTATAGCGCACCTTCTGAATATTCATATAGTTGCGGGCGTGAACGAGTTCGTCCCGGATGCTGATCACCGTCCGTCCCTTACTGAGACTGACCCTGAAAAGGCTCGCCAGCTGCGTTACCATAAACACAGCGTCAGCATTTCTCTCGTCTTCGATCATCCAGACAATGGAATCAAGCGTATTGTACAAAAAGTGCGGATTGATCTGTGACTGCAGGGCGTCCAGTTCTGTCCTTCGGCGCTCCTCCTGCTCTCTGACGACGTCGTCCATCAGTTCATTTACCTGCCTCAGGCTCCCCTGCATGCTTCGTCCCAGATTTTCTACTTCCGCAGGTCCGCCGATGTATACCTTGTCAGGATCTACCCGGCCTCCGTCCATATTTTGAATAGAGCGGTTCAGGCGCAGGATCGGGCTTGTGATCCGGTTCGTCACAAGGCGGTTGATCAGAAGAAGGGCCAGGAACGTCACGAGCAGGACCAGGAATGTAAAGAACTGCGTGCTGACCGTTCCGAGTCTGAATCCGCTCATGGGAATGACGCCGACCAGTTTCCATCCTGTATAACTGATCGTCTTGACGATCACCACGCGCCGCTCGCCCTCAAAGATCTCTTCGTGCACGCCGTCTTCATAATCTGAGGCGGTCAGATTGTTCTCCCTGTATTTATCAACGCCGATCTGGATCATCCTGGGATGATAGATCAGCTCTCCGTTGCTGTCGCACAGGTAAAAATATTGATAGGAGTTGCTCCCGTTGACTCGGTCCATCATCTCCTCGATCGTGTTGTAGTTCATGTCGACGAGAAGGACTCCCCTGACGGGAACACCGCTGTAGGTCAGCTCTACGATCCGGCTAAGTGAAATGACCCAGTAATAGCGGAAAGAAGACGCGTTGAAAATATTCTGGACATGCGGTGTCGAGAAGTGAAGGTTTTCCGGCCTGTCCATCGCCAGTTTGAACCAGGGCTGCCAGCGCACGTCCATGCCTTCCTTCATCGTCGATACAGGCGCCGCGCAGACAAGGCTTCCGTCCCTCTTAAACAGGGCAAAACTGATCAGGTTGTCCTTATTGGCCTCATACAGAAGGGACATTTCGCTGTCCAGACTGTCCAAGGCCATGTCTTTATCCTTGATGGTGTCATAATACATGGCGTCGCTGACTCTGCGCATCGATGTCAGGTAGTCCTCAAAGTTAGCCTCTGTCTGGGACATCAGCTGCTCCATGCTCTCTGTCATCATTGCCCGGGTGCGCAGCGTGAACCGCTGATACAGGGAAAATCCGAGCAGCACCATAATAAAGACCGAGACGACCGTAAAGGAAACAAGCACCGTAAACTGGATTCCCCGCCTGCCTGCCTTTTCCATTGTCTGTCCGATCCAATTCGAAAATCCGCTATTAACTTTTTCCGGGTTCTCCCTGTCAAATTCCACGTTATTATCTCTCCGTTCGGCATCTGGATGTCAAAACATCCAAAACTATTTTCTCTCCGTGCGATAGCGGGACGGCGAGACGCCGAACTTCTTCTTAAACACATAGCTGAAGTAAGCGGGATCCGCATAACCCACCTGGGCAGCGATCACATAGGTCTTCTCATCCCGCCCGATCAGCCTCTGCACAGCCTGCTCCATCCTGTAATCAGTGAGATAGGCGATAAAAGTCTTTCCCGTCTCTTTTTTGAACATTGTGGAGAAATACGCCGCGCTGACGCCCAAAATTCCACAGATCTTGTCGATCGTCAGTTCCTGGTCGCTGTAGTTGTCGCGTACATAATCTACTGCCTTAGACACAAAAGTCTGCGCGCCGTCAGCCCTGTTGCTCTGCAGCTGCTCCTGCATCATGAGGGATACCTTGCAGAGCCAGTCCTCCAGCTGTGTGGAATCCATGTTGGCTACATTGCGGAACAGCCGCTCGTCCTCCCCGAAGATCGGTTCCGTATCGATCCTGTTGCTGACAGCAAAACGATAAAGGGAACTGATCAGCTCCATCACCATGAATCTGTGCATGCTCAGGGACACGCCCCCTCCGACCATCTCCTGCACATAGGCGTCCGCTTCCCTTCTTACGGTCTCCGGAGTGCTCATCTTCACTGCCTTGAACAGGGCCAGAAGCTTCTTCTGCGAATTGTCTGAAGCGCGCTCCTCTCCCGGCGCGATCTCGCCTATGTTGATCGCCTTTCCGGCGCCGTACAGCGATCTGTAAGAGACCGCTTCTCTCGCGCCCCGGTAGGATTCCGGGATCTCTGACAGATTTCTGCAGATCTTGCCGATCCCGATGGTCACAACGGCCTGGCTCACATGCTTTGCCAGGCGGCAGAACGCCTCGGCCTCATCTGTGATCCGCATCACATCCTCCTGCGATCTGCAAGGAGCTAGCAGAACGATGTTTCCCTCATGGGGAAACAGCCTGGCGTCCCATTTATTCGCAAGATGCTCCTGCGCGAGACGGCGCACTGACTCCGTCAGCAGGACCGCGCTGATCCCTTCAGGAAGCTGCGTCGTGCTGGTATGGATCACCACTGCCGCGTACATGGGACTCTTCATCTCAATCTGATAATCCGAAAGAAACCTGGTCAGATCCGCTTCAGACACATTGCCCTCCACCAGCGAGGAGTAAAAGTTCTCCTGCAAAAGGGGCAGACTCTCCATATAATAGTCCCGAAGCTTCTGCACATTCCTCTTCTCATCCATCTCCCGGTCAAGGGACTCCTTGATCTTCGTAAAGATCCTGCGCAGTTCATCCGCGTCCACCGGCTTTAATATATACTCCTCCACCTCCAGGCGGATCGCTTCTTTGGCGTATTCAAACTCATCGAAACCGGAAAAGATCAGGATCCTCACTGCCGGATACATGATCTTAAGGTTGTGCGCCAGTTCCAGCCCGTCCATATAGGGCATCTTGATGTCCGTCAGAACAACGTCCGGCGCCTCCTGCTCCGCAAGGTCCAGCGCCTCGATCCCGTTGTGGGCATAGCCCATGATCCGGAAGCCGATACTCTCCCAATCAATTTTCTTCTGCATTGCGCGGACGACATCTTCCTCGTCATCCACCATAAGCACTGAGTACATGCTCATCTTATAATTCCTCTTCAGAGACTCAATAGTACTTCTCATTCACCTTTTTCCAGAGCATAAATGAAATCACGACCCATACAGCCATCTGCACGAAGGCCACCGTCGCGTTAAACAATTCCAGCCCTGCCATCAGGAAGGATCCGATCGCAAAAAAGATAATAAGTTTCCCGGTATCTCTGCAGAATCCCTCTTTGTCCTTCGGCTCCGGTTTGTTCTTCCCCACTACTGCCCGAACGTCCTTGAGTACCATCACCCTGTACGCGTAATAGAGCGATACCATCCCGATTAGGATCGAGACGCCTGTATGTTCAAAAATTGCTGATGCCATCCGTTTTCTCCCTTTTCTTTGTTATTTTTTCCGCTCATTTTCCAGTCCGTTTTTCTTCATTTCCGAGACATGGAACACTAAATATCATACTACGATTGCGGGCGCGCCCGCAATGCCGGGCGTCACGGACCAAAAAACGACCGGCTCCAAAAGAGCCGGCCGTCTGTCAATTCGGTTATTCCATCTGTATAGAAGAATATTACTTCTTCGCCACGTACTTTCTGATATCCAGAGAGATCGCGATGTAGATGATGATACCAAGGGCGATCCACTGTGCGTTCGCGTTGACGCCCAGGAACTGCAGTGCTGCTTTCAGGAATTCGAAGACTGCAACACCGATAACTGCGGATGATACTTTACCACGTCCGCCGGTAACGGAGACGCCGCCGATGGTACAAGCCGCGATAGCTTCCATCTCGTAACCAAGACCAAGGTTAACGGAAGCGCCGCCGGACTTAGCGCCCAGCATGAAGCCGGCCAGGCCGTAGAAAGCAGCTGCCTTAGCATAGATCATGACCATTGTCAGCTTAACGGGAACGCCGGCGACTTCCGCTGCCTGCGGGTTAGCACCGATTGCGTACATATATTTGCCGTGGCGGGTCATGTTGAAGATGAACCATGAAATACCGCCGATCAGGATGGCGATCCATACCAGATAAGGGATCATAAGGAATCTGCCGGAAGCAAGATTCGTATACTCAGTGACATAGCCGCCCAGAGGGGTCGCGTTTGTAACGATCAGGTTAAGACCGTAGACGATTTCCATCATTGCCAGAGTGGAAATGAAGGGAGGTACAGACAGGAACGCGATGAAGGAACCGGTCACTGCACCGAAGCATGCGCATACGAGCATGACGATAATGGCAGCGAGGAAAACGTTCATAGGCTTTCCGCCTTGGATAAAACGTCCGGAATAATCAGCCTTCTGCAGAAGAATACCTGCAAGGCAGCCGCCCAGACCGATAATACGACCTGCTGACAGATCGCACCCTGCGGTGATAACGCAGCCGGCGATGCCGAGCGCGATGACCAGACGTGCGGACATGTTCAGGAGCAGGTTCAGCAGGTTGGATGGGGACAGGAAGTTGGGCGATTTGATCCCTGTAAATGCAACCAGGATAATGATGATAAGGATAACGCCGTAGTTGATCAGGAAATCCTTTAAATTAAAAGCTTTTTTGTTCATTAGAATCCTCCGTTTCAAAGAGCATCTGTGTCAATGCTTTGACCATAGTAACAGACTATAGTGCCGATCAGAACATGGTCGCGTAACTCATGACCTTCTCCTGAGTCATTTCTGCAGGATCGGTAATCTCGCCGCGGATGTGGCCGTTGCACATGACATAGATCCTGTCGGACATACCGAGCAGTTCTGCCATTTCTGAGGAGATCATGATGATCGCTTTGCCCTGCTTCTGCAGTTCTACCATGATCTCATAGATCTCGTGCTTGGCGCCGACGTCGATGCCTCGGGTAGGTTCGTCCATGATCAGGACGTCCGGGTCATTGGCCAGCCATCTTGCGATGATGACCTTCTGCTGGTTACCACCGGAAAGGTTTGCGATGTGTTCCTGCGCATTAGGCGTCTTGATGGACAGCTTCTTAATGCTCTCGTCCACGATCTTGTCGATCGTAGGATGATCCAGAACAAAACCTGCTTTCAGGTGTTTGTCATAAATGGAAATGCCTGTGTTGTCCTTGATGGACAGGCAGCCCAGAATACCATTACCACGTCTGTCTTCTGTGATCAGTCCGATGCCGGCGTTCATTGCCTTGCGGGGTGTCTTGGTATCCACCTTTTTGCCGTGGACATAGATCTCGCCGGACTGGATTCCGCGCATACCGAAGATCGCTTCCATCAGTTCTGTTCTCTGCGCGCCGACAAGGCCGCCGAATCCGACGATCTCGCCCTTGCGGATCTTGAAAGAGCAGTCCTGGAAGGATTTCTCATGGATGGAACAGACATTCTTGGTCTCCAGGATCACATCGCCCGGCGTGCAGGGATGCGGAGGATAAACATTTGTCAGTTCGCGGCCGACCATCTTCGCGATGATCTGATCGGTCGTCATATCTGCTGCAGGCCATGTGCCTACATAAGTACCATCACGCATGATGGTGATATCATCGGAGATCCGCTTGATCTCATCCATCTTGTGCGAAATATAGATCATAGCAACGCCCTTATCACGAAGGTCATTCATGATACGGAACAGTACTTCAACTTCTTTGTCAGAGAGGGAGGACGTAGGTTCGTCGAAGATGATGACCTTCGCCTCGTGAGAAACTGCCTTTGCAATTTCGATGGACTGCATCTGACCGATGGAAAGAGCGGAAAGCGGAGCTTTGGGATCAAAGTCCATGCCTACTTCTTTGAGCCAGTAAGCAGTATCTTCATACATCTTCTTGTGGTCGATGACTTTAAGAGGGCCGTAATTGTGGGTAGGGAATCTGCCGAGATACATATTCTCGGCAACACTTCTGGGGAGTACAGGCTGAAGCTCCTGATGCACCATGGCAATACCCATCTTCATGGCCTCATCGGGATTGTTAATTACAACCTTTTCGCCGTTTATATAGACTTCTCCGGCATCCATCTTGTAAATGCCGAACAAGCACTTCATTAACGTAGATTTACCTGCGCCGTTTTCCCCCATCAGTGCATGGACAGTACCCGGGCGGACCGAAAGGGAAACATTATCCAGAGCCTTAACGCCGGGGAAAGACTTGGATACACCTTTCAATTCAAGATAATATTCTGCCATGCTAATCTCCTTTTCATATTCCCGTCAATTCACAGTGGAATGTACAGGATGCTTGTTTTCGCTAAAGAGAGACAGGTGCGGCGGCACGCCGCACCTGTCAATTCAGACTGTGAACAAACTGTTCAAATTGCTTTAATTACTTCAGAGAATCAAGGATCTCCTGAGCGTTATCCTTTGTGACCTTCTTGTAGTCGCACTGGATGTTGTGCTCGTTGCCAGCGCCTGTGATGTAGTTGATCGCTGCATCAGCTGCGTTGTGGGACTGTGCGAAGTGATCGTTGAAGACTGTGCCGGTGATGTCGCCGGAGATAACATACTCAACAACCTCAGTCAGAGCGTCAACGCCTACCAGATAGATGTCTGTGCCAACCTTGCGGCCTGCGGACTGGATGGACTGCAGAGCGCCAAGTGCCATAGCGTCGTTGTTGCAGAATACAACTTCGATGTCGTTGCCGTACTGGGACAGGGAGTTAGCTACGAGCTCAGCGCCCTTAACCTGATCCCACATACCAACCTGCTCATCAAGCTTGTTAACTTCGAAGCCTGCGTCTGTCAGAGCCTTGATGGAGAACTCTGTACGATACTGAGCGTCAACGTTCTCGGGATCGCCCTTGATCATGATGTAGTCGATCTTGCCGTTCTTGTTGAAGTCAACAGCGTCAAGGCCAAGGTCACCGATGATCTCGCCCTGGTATGTGCCGGACTGACGAGCGTCGCATCCTACGTAGCAGACGTTCCAGTTGTTGTCTGCCCATCTCTGCTGCTCATCTGCAGCGGGCTCACGGTTGATGTAAACCAGCGGGATGTTAGCGCCAACAACCTTGTCAGTAACTGTGGAAGCGGAAGAAGAGTTAACCAGGTTGATGATCAGGACATCAACGCCGTCAGCGATGAAGCTGTCGATCTGGCCGGACTGTGTAGCCTGGTCATTTGCGCCATCAACGATGGTGATGTTCTCTTTCGCGAAGCCCTTCTCGATGAGGTACTTCTCGAGCTCTGTTCTGAACAGGGTCATGAAGTTATCAGAGAACTGATAGATGCAAACGCCGACTTTCTTGGTTGCAAGGTCGCCGTCTGTAGCTGCTGCTGCTTCTGCTGCTGCGGGCTCTGCTGCCTCAGCGGGAGCTGCTTCCTCGGTCTTCTGCTCTGCGGGTGCAGAAGAGCTTGCGCCTGTGCTTCCGCCACAGCCTACCAGAATGGAAGCTGCCAGAACGGATGCTGTCATGATAGCAATAACTTTCTTAAACATATTCATCCTCCTAGAATATTGTTAAAGGTTTTCGCGCGGGCCTGCCGCGCTTGTTACAATTAGCATTATATGTGGTTTTATTGTTTCAAAACATTGAAATTCCTTTGGTCTTATTTGAAAATACTTCTCCTTTTTCCATATACTGTACACATTTTCCTATATAGAACACTGGCGGCATGCCCCTTCTAAATTACATTGAATTCGCGGGGATTCACACAGATCCTTCTTTCGCTTCGGAGGGAACCGCTCTTCTAAACTCGCTGTCCGCTCTGATGACCAGACTAACTCCGTCTATAAATCATCAATTGTAATCACCGGGCCACATAGAAAAAAGAGGGTGTCGCATCTTACTGATTAATCAGCAGGAGCGGCGACCTCTTTTTGTCTCAAAATCACGCTTTTTCTCTGATTTTTCTGGTTTTGGAGATCTCATAATTCGTCGGCTTGATATATGAAGACTGCCCGTAGTTCTCCTCGCTCTCGTATCCTGCATCCGCCACTATATCGCGGTACTTGAAGTGAAGGTGCTTCTCCATCTCTTTATGCATCGGGCGGAGGGTCAGGGTATCCCCGGGACGGGAACTGACGTCCACCCATGTGATAAACCCGGCGTCTACGGCGTGCTGGACGTTATAGGCCGGTTTCAGCTGGCCGTTCAGCATGGCGTCTTCCTTCATCCTCATAAAGGTCGCGTCATGGTCTGTCTTGGAGTAGCTGTTGCGGTCCCCGCATACATCAAGCTTATAAACGTAATCCTCCATCCTCTGCAGGTAGTTCCTGGCCTGTTCGACATACCGCTGCAGGGGCGTTTTCCTCTTTCCGGTCCCGCTTACAAATACGACCCTTTCTTTGCGGCAGAGCTTTTCCAGCTGTAGAACGAGCTGTTTTATAGTCCCGAGTGAGATCCGGTCATTGTAAGCGACCCTGATGCCATACACTTCCTCGCATACCTCTATGAGCTCCGCGACCTTTGACAGCATGCGGGCCTGGTTTTTGGAAACCGCTTTCTTCCACACAAAGGTATACTTATTGGCGTTGGCCTCGATCTTGGTTCCGTCAATGAATACGACCTCAGAGGAGATGCGGCCGTTCCTGCGCAGGAGCCAGGTGGATTCTGCCATGAGTTCTTTTGAGCACTGGGCGAGGTGAAAGGATATGAAACGGGCGATCGTAGCGTTATCCGGGGCCGGTTTGCCTTCGAGCAGGTACATGTAGTTTATGTTCTGCCGGCAGGCGGCTTCGATCTTCCTGCTGGAATAAATCCCGTTCATAGCTGCGTAGGCCACGATCTTGAACAGCTGCTTCGGCGTCGCCAGATTTTTCGGTACCCTTGTATAGGTCTTGTAGAGTTCCGAAAGGTCCATGCCCTCCACACATGCATTCAGGAGGCGCACCGGGTCGTTGTCCGGGATCATTGGCTCCAAATCAATGGGAAGTTTGATTTGATAATAAGATCTGGATTGGGTATAATCTCCCTGTAAGATTTTTGTT
>CADBIU010000097.1 GCA_902794825.1 uncultured Lachnospiraceae bacterium | reverse complement strand
TCAAAGTAGAGACAAGTGATGGCCAGATTGTGAACGGCATCAAGCTGGATGAGGCTTTTGACGGGACGATGTTTGGAGGATGAGACCGGCGTCGGGATCCGAGGAAAGGAGAGAGAACCGGTGACAGGAGAAGAAATGATCGCAGCCGCAAGGCTGATCGCGAAACTGGCTCACGCGGGGCAGGTGGATAAAGCCGGAAATGACTATTTTTCACATCCCGAGGCAGTGGCAGCGATGCTGGATACTCCCAAGGAGAAGGTCGTGGGGTATCTGCACGATACCGTAGAGGACACGGATGTCACGGTCGGGGAGATCCGGGAGATCTTCGGGGACGAGATCGCAGACGCCGTAGCGCTCATGACACATGCGGGCGGAGTGCCTTATATGGACTATGTGAAGGAGATCGGGAAGAACCCGCTTGCCAGGAAAGTGAAGCTTGCTGACCTGACCCACAATATGGACATCAGGAGGATCAAGGATCCCGGTCCGAAGGATTACGACCGCATTGAGAAGAAGTACAAGCCTGCTTACGAATATCTGAAAGGAGAAAGAGATGGAAAGTGATCGGTTGAAAAAAGCCAGAGAATATGAGGCGGCACATGGAACGCAGATCACAGAGGAGGAAAGGCCGGTCTACCACGTCACACCGACAGTGGGATGGCTCAATGACCCGAACGGCTTTTCCTATTTTGACGGACAGTATCACCTGTTTTATCAGTACAATCCTTATTCGACGCACTGGGATTCCATGCACTGGGGGCATCTGGTATCGGAGGATATGCTGAACTGGAAGAGACTGCCGGCGGCGCTTGCGCCGGATACATGGTATGATAATTTTGGCGTTTTTTCAGGGAGTGCGCTGACAGCGCCGGACGGAAGGCATCTGCTCATCTATACCGGGGTGGAAGAGAAGACGAACGCGGAAGGGGAAAGAACCTATTACCGCCAGACGCAGTGCCTGGCTTTTGGCGACGGCATGAATTATGTCAAATACGAGAACAACCCGGTCATGACGCCGGATATGCTTCCGGAAGGATACAGCGCGGAAGATTTCCGCGATCCCAAGATCTGGTATGAGGAGAAAGAGGAGCTGTATTATGCGATAATCGGCGCGAGCACCGAAGAGAACGACGGCGCAGTTGTCCTGTTCCGGAGTCCGGACCTGTACAGCTGGGAGTATGTGTCGACTCTTGACAAGGGCGGTAATGACTATGGATATATGTGGGAGTGCCCGGACTTGTTCCGGCTTGGAGATACGGATTTTATTCCGATTCTGCCGATGAAGATGGTCGCGAAAGGGAATGAGTTCCATGCCGGCAACAACGCTGCTTATCTGGCCGGTATCTATGACAGGGAGACGCACACCTTTATGCGGAAAGCGATACGCTCTATTGATTACGGCATTGATTTCTACGCGCCCCAGAGCACGGTCACACCGGACGGAAGGAGAGTCATGACCGCCTGGATGCAGACGCCGGAGACTATGCACAGGACGCCTCCGGGTGTTAAGTGGTTCGGACAGCTCACGATTCCCAGGGAGCTCTCCGAAAAGGATGGTCTCCTGATCCAGCGGCCGATCCGGGAGATCGAAGCATATCGGAAAGACCTGGTTTTCTATGAGAACGTGTGCGTCAAGGAGCGCACGACGCTTCCCGGTGTCGAGGGACGAAGCCTTGATCTGACAGTTCGAGTGAAGCCCGCAGGGGACGCCCTTTATCAGAAATTCACGATAAAGGTCGCCGAAGATGAAGAGTTCTGCACGTCCATTACTTATGATCCTGCAGACAGCATGCTGTATTTTGACCGGACCTATTCGGGATTTATGCACTACATTATCTCCGAGAGGAAGGCAAATGTGCGGTATCGCGGCGGCGAGATCCGGCTGCGGCTCATGATCGACAGGTTCTCGGTGGAAATCTTTGTCAACGACGGAGAGCAGGTGATGTCCAACACGATCTACACGCGGCAGTCAGCGGACGGCATCTCCTTCGAGGCAGTCGGCGGCGAGGCAGTCATCGATGTGGAGAAATATACGATTGAGATGTGAATGACCAAAAAACGCGGCCTCTGCGGGCCGCGTTTTTGTGTGCGTTTCAGGTTATACAGGCAGGATGCAGGTAGGTTTTACCGCCTGCATTTTCATGTCCATGAGAGACAGTTTTTCGGTTTTCCTATCGAATCGCAGCGTGGTGATCAGATCGGAGTCCTGGTTGGCGACGAGGAGGTGCGCGACCTGATCCGCGGGGTCATCACTTTCGAATACATTGAAATCCCTGGGCGTAATCCCGCCGCACAGGGAGCGGTCAGCAAAACAGAACTTCCCGTCGGGATCGCAGCGGAACGCCGAGATGCTCTGGTAGCCCCGCCGGCTGGAGACAAAGAGATATTTGCCGTCACCGGTGAAGCGGATGGCACAGCCGATACTTCCATTGTCAGCTGTGGAGGGCTGCATGAGAGCTTCGTCGGATGCCGCGTCGCTGACAGCTGAGATTTGTTGCACAAGTACGTATTTGTCACTTTTAGGATCATATCGATAAGTGAAGATCGTGTTGGCCATTTCTGTGAGCACGAAGAGCATGCCGGGATGCTTGTCGCTGAAGGCCAGGTGCCTCGGGCCGGAGCCGTCCGGCAGGCGGATGCTGCGGGTTGTTTCCCGGAGCTTTCCGGATTTGCGGTTCAGCTCGTAGACATAGACTGTGTCCAGGCCGAGGTCGCAGACCAGGACTTCATCCCTGTCTTTGTGGAAAACGGCAAAGTGAGCGTGCGGTCCCTTCTGCCTGTCCGCAGAGTCGTAACCGACGCCGCTGTACTGGCGGAAGTCGCTGAGCGAACGGACCGTGCCGTCCGGATTCAGATCATAGAGGGAGACCGTTCCGCTGCCGTAACCTGCGACCAGAAGAAATTCACCGTGCCCATCGACACTGATGTGACAGGGGCCTCCGCTTGCGCAGGGCAGGTTGTTCAGGACAACCTGATCCCGGATCGCGTAAACGGACACGCCGGCGGCAGTTTTTCCGAAAGTATACAGTATTTTGTCCGGGGAGAGCGCAAGATAGGTTGGATCAGAGATTTCCCTCATTGTGTGGAGTCCGGCAAAGGTCGATGCCTTGAAATCAGCTTCACAAAGGCAGAGGGAATCCTGTCCTGCAGAAGCATGCGTGCCTACAAAAAAGCGGAATGTTTTCATAGTGTTCTCCTTATCGGTCACTTTTCAAAAAATATCATTCTGTGCCGAAAAACTACCGCTGAGCGTTTCGCGTTTCAACTACATGTATGCGATAGTTTCTTGTCGTTTACTGTCCACCGATGATCAGTTTCCGGCAGATTATCACTTTCATCATACAGCCTCTGCGGGAGACAGACAACCGTTGCCAAATGGACTGTTCCTTTGGCTCGTATACCTGAAAGGGTATAGTTAAATGCGCGACGCGACGCAGTGCACCCGATAAGGTATAACGGGGCGGCATAATCATTGACAATATACCCGAAAGGGATTATTATAAAGCGCATAGAGAGTTATTATACCTGATAGGGAGTATTTGAATATGAGTACGATTGGTGATTATATTAAGCAGGAGAGAAAAAGGGCAGGACTTACGCAGGAGGAATTCGCGCTTCGCGCAGGGCTGGGACTTCGATTTGTCCGGGAACTGGAACAGGGGAAGGAAACTGTGAGAATGGACAAAGTGAATCAGGCCCTGAGAATGTTTGGTATGGAAGCAGCTCCCGGAAGGATTAGGAAATGAGTGGAATTTACAGGAAAGCGACTGTTTATGTGCAAAAGATGCCGGCAGGCAGACTGGAAGAGACTGAGGATGGCTACAGATTTGCTTATTTTCCGGAGTATTGTGACAGGGAAGGGGCAATTGCAGTAAGTCTGACTCTTCCTCTTCGGATGGAGCCATATTCATCAAAAGTGCTGTTTTCCTTTTTTGACGGACTGATCCCGGAGGGATGGCTGCTGAGGGTCACCCAGGAGACATGGAAACTGGACTACAGGGACCGTTTTGGAGTGCTGCTGGCTGCGTGCGGTGATTGTATTGGAGATGTCAGTATTCAAAGAGAGGAGTGACAATGCGCTGCTTGTACTGTGGAAGGGAAATGTCCGGAAAAATCTCTGAGATGGAACGGGAAAGTGGTTGGCACAAAAGATGTGTAAAGGCTTTTTTCGGAACAAATACAATGCCGGTGCTTGATCTGACGGAAGAGGGTCTGTTGCAGCTCGCGGTCAGAATGACCGGCAAGGGACTGACAGTTCCCGGTGTTCAGAAAAAACTATCGCTGCACTTGTCACAAAATCCGGAATGCAGGCTTACGATCGTAGATTATCCGACAGGCTATATTTTGAAACCGCAGACGTCAGAGTATCCGTATCTGCCGGAATACGAGGATCTGGTCATGAGACAGGCGAAGATCGCAGGGATACGAACTGTACCTCATGCGCTGATCAGGATGGGAAGTGAAAATGCATATATTACCCGGAGAATTGATCGGCAGATCGGACAGGGACAGGTTCAGATGTATGCAATGGAGGATTTTTGCCAGCTGTCCGGGAGGCTGACGGAAGACAAGTATAAGGGATCATATGAGAGGTGTTCTGATCTTATACCGCAGTACTCAATGCATCCCGGCCTGGACCTGGCAGAGTTTTATTTGAGGATTGTTTTTTCGTTCATTACCGGAAATTCTGACATGCATTTGAAGAACTTTTCTTTGCGGGAGATGACTCCGGGTAAAAGAGATTTTGTTCTTTCAGATGCATATGATCTCTTGCCGGTCAACATTGTTTTGCCTGCAGACAAGGATCAGACGGCGCTGACACTGAACGGGAAGAAGAGAAATCTGAGGAAAAAAGACTTCATTGCTCTTGCAAAGCGATGTGATCTGACAGAGAAAACGGCACTTCGTATGATTGCCGGCTTGATTGGAAAGAGAGAAAAGCTGGCGCAGCAGATCGACACTTCGTTCTTGCCGGAGAGCGAAAAGGAAAAAATGAGGGGGCTGATGGAAGACAGAATAGAAGTGTTGATGTGAAATGGCGCGGAGAGGAGACAGAGAACGGTTTCCTGTCTCCTCATATGGACTGCGCTCAACCATTACGCTTCGCGGATTTTGCGGCTGAGCGTATTAAGCACACGCTTCTTGTCCGCGCTCCACTGCGGCTCGATGAGCAGGCGCTTGGGTCCGTCTCCGGTGAGCCGGTGGACCACTGTCTGCGGAGGCAGAAGTTTCAGGCAGTCAACCACAAGATCACAATAAGAATCCAATGTAAACAGAGGGAACGGATCGGCTTCGTACTCGCGGGCCAGTTCGGTCCCTTTTAATATGTGAAGGAGCTGAAGTTTGATGCCATCGAGCGCCGGCGTCAAAAGAGAGAGATAGCGCACGGTCTCCAGCATATCTTCGCGCGACTCGCCGGGGAGCCCAAGGATGACGTGTACGATGACTTCGAAGCCCTCGTCCTTCAGCCGCCTGTAGGCGTCCTCAAACACTTCAAGTTTGTAGCCGCGGTTGATGCGCCCCGCAGTCTTTTCATGGATGGTCTGCAGGCCCAGTTCGATCCAGACGGGCTTGTCGTATTCTGAGCGCAGATCTCTTAACATCGCGATCATTTCCGGCGGCAGACAGTCCGGGCGGGTGCCCAGATCGAGCGCGACAATCTGCGGGTGCTGCAGAGCTTCGGAGTAGACCCTGCGCAGGCGTTCGGGGTCGCCGTAAGTGTTGGTATAAGACTGGAAGTAGGCGATGTAGCGGCGGTCCTGTGGAGCGATGGAGGCCGATATTTTGGCATCTACGCGCTTTCTTGCCTCCTCGATCTGCTCGCCAATGGGAAGAAGAGGCGCGGCAAAATCACCGGAGCCGCCCTCTGAGCAGAAGGTGCAGCCGCCGGTGCCTATTGTGCCGTCGCGATTAGGGCAGGTGCAGCCGCTCTGCAGGGACAGCCGGTATACTTTGGTGCCGAAGCGGGCGCGCATGGCGTCGTTAAAGGAAAGATAGTTCATAATAGTATACCCTGTGATATTATAGCAGAAGAATAATGCATCAGGGCCGGCGGGGATCAGTCACGTCGGTCTTTTCTACAAAATCATCCATCTTTTTGTCAAAAAAGTACATTATTTACGGGAAAGAAAAGGGCTAATATCTTTAAAAACCGAAAACGATTAAGAATTCTTTGTAAAAAATCAAAAAAGCGTATGGATTTTGAAGAAGAACTGCGTAAGTAAAAATGTCCGGCGGGGCAGAGAGTTAAAAACAGCCGCCGCCGGTTTATATACAGGCAATAATCCGCCGGGAACGATTCCCTGCCGGTTTATATATAAGCAGGAAGATAAATTAAAGAAGTTAAGAAGTTTAGAAGGAAGTAAGAAAAATGGAAGCATTTAAAAAATGGAAAACAATCGCGATCGCCTCGATCCTTGTCGCAGTGATCTCCCTCGGCGGCCTCTGCTACACAGTGGTGCGCTCCGGCTCCGCAAAGACAGGAACACAGGCAGCACCGACAACAGAGCAGACTGCAGCGGCAGGCGAGCAGGCAGCCACAGGCGAACAGACAGCAGCTGCTGAGCAGACCTCTGCAGAGACTCAGGTCAAAACAGTCGACGCCAACGAGATGCTCAGCCTCTGGAACGAGGGCGCTCCGGCGAGAGAAGCCCTGACCGCTTATATGGAAGCGATCACAAAGGAAGGCAGCCCTGATTTCATCCCTGTTGAGAACCGTATCGCTGTATTCGACTTCGACGGAACACTGTTCTGCGAGACAGACCCGAACTATTTTGACTATACACTTTTGGTATACCGCGTGACTGAGGATCCCGAATACAAGGACCGCGCGTCTGAGTTTGAGAAGATGGTCGCAGCGAAGATCATCGACCAGAACACCAACGGCACCAAGTACGCAGAGCTCCCTGTGGAGCACGGCCAGGCTGTAGCGTCCGCCTTCAAGGGCATGACAATGAGGGAATTCCTCGACTACATCCAGGAGTTCAAAAAACAGCCTATGCCCAGTTACGAGGGCATGACCCGCGGCGGCGGTTTCTATGAGCCCATGCTGCAGATCATCAATTACCTCAAGGCTAACGACTTTACTGTATACGTGATCAGCGGCACGGACCGTTTCATCTGCCGCGGCATTATGGAGAACAGCCCTCTTGAGCTTCCCAACAGCCAGATCATCGGTTCCGATGAAACTGTTGTAGCAGGTCTGCAGGATGGCGCAGACGGCCTCGACTATACTTTCACACAGGGCGATGACCTGTATCTCGGCGGCGAGTTCATCATCAAGAACCTCAAGATGAACAAGGTCTCCGTGATCAACAGCGAGATCGGCGTACAGCCTGTTCTGTCCTTCGGCAATTCGAGCGGCGACGGCGCGATGTGCAACTACACACTTAGCAATAACCAGTACAAGAGCCTTGCATTCATGCTCTGCTGCGACGACCTCGAGCGCGAGAACGGCAACATCAAGAAAGCAGACGACATGTACAAGCTCTGCGAAGAGAACAACTGGATCCCCGTTTCCATGAAGAACGACTGGAAGACCATCTATGCTGAAGGCGTGAAGTATATCGGCAAGCAGGCTGAAGAGCCTGCAGCTGAGCCCGCAGCAGTGGAACAGCCTGCAGAGCAGCCTGCGACTGAGGAGCCCGCGGCAGAACAGCCCGCAGCTGAGGAGCAGCCCGCGACTGAGGAGCCTGCAGAAGAGCAGCAGGAAGTTCTTGACAACGCGGCATGATCGCTGTTTCTTAAGAGCAGAATAGTTTATAAAACAGAAGCTGGTGACACCTGTATGAGATAATTGCAGGGTCATCAGCTTTTTTTGCCCGGAAACTCTTCGGCGCCGGGGCTCGCTTTTTGCCAAAAGACACACATCAGGCGGGCAGAAGTGGTAGAATGTTCGGGTGAGCGTGTTTTTGTACTTTGAAGGAGAATTTGCTATGTCTGTGGAAAAAGCCAAGAAGTATCTGAAGGAAAAGGGATACCTGGACCGGGTCATCGAGCCGGATGTATCCACCGCGACAGTGGAACTGGCAGCCGCCGCTATCGGCGTGGAGCCGGGTCGAATCTGTAAATCTCTGTCCTTTATCATCGACGACAGACCGATCCTGATCCTTGCCGAGGGCATGGCCAGGGTCGACAACAAGAAATATAAGCAGGAATTCGGCAAAAAAGCGAAAATGATCCAGCGTGAGCAGGTGGAGGAACTGATCGGCCATGAGGCGGGCGGCGTATGCCCCTTCGGAGTCAATGAAAATGTCGAGATCTATCTGGACGAGAGCCTGAAGAAATGGGATACGGTGTATCCGGCGGCGGGCAACGCGAACAGCGCGGTGAGGCTGGAACTGGATGAGTTGGAGAAACTGGTGAACGCCAGAAAATGGGTGGACGTGTGCAAGTGATCGGGGGGATTGTTGACGGAATTTCCCGAAAAGAATACCATATACTACAGTAGCCGCAAAAACAGAATAATCAGCAGGTAAAGAAAGTGCCGCAGCGAAATGCTGCGGAACTTTTTTTGCTGTGACGATCTTAAACAGTAATCTCTCCCGCCAGGATCCTCTTATAATCCGCGAGGTTCTTGCGCAGAAGCTCGGGCGTATCGAGTTCATAGGGACAGCGTTTTGTGCACTGGCGGCAGTTTATGCAGTTCTCGATCTTCGCCATCTTTTCCTGCCAGGCCTCGGAGAGCCAGGAAGCGGAGGGCGCCCTGCGTACCATCAGCGAC
>CADBIU010000096.1 GCA_902794825.1 uncultured Lachnospiraceae bacterium | reverse complement strand
TTCTCTATGGTCAAAATCCTGCTCACCCCATTCAGCCGCACGCCTGTAAGATGCCTCACGGTATCGGAATTGATATAGGCGCCGTAAACTTCATCCCGATAATCAATCTTTCTAAGACTCCCGTCCCCGCCGTCCAGCATAGCCACGACCGGCCCGGTAAATTCCAGGATCTCCGGCCAACGGACGATTCCGTACCGGCCAAGAAGCTCCTCCCCGTTCAGTTCCTCCGCATAGCCATCCTCCTCGATCCTGCGCAGAACAGACAGGACTTTGCTTCGAAGCACGCGCTCAAAATACTTGCTGTCCCCATACAGTCGGGTGCTGACCACCCGCTCCAGAAGTTCGTCTTCATTCCCCGCAAGAAGCTCGAGAAACTGCAGCAGCCGTTCATTCTTCTTCTCAGCCGTCTTCTCCGATTCCGGATCCTTTTCTCCTTTGAAAAACAGGCGCGGGATCCTCCTTTTGCACCGAATCTCTTCCAGCGCAGCACTAAGCCACGCGGTGATCTTCTCATCTCCCTTTCTCTCAATCTTCTGAAACGCAGCCTCGATCCTGAAAAGAGCGGCCTGCACCTGACTCTCCAGCACGTCCAGCTGCGCCTGCTTTCGAACGCGGCCGATTCGCAGATAACTCTGCCTGACGGCCGCCTCTTCCGTACGCAGAAAGATTCTGTCGATCAGGTTCCCTTCCTCATAGCGGACCCAATCATATTCGATCAGGCCTTCCGCCGCCAATTCCTCTGCCGTATCCAGGAATTCCCTTCTCGCATCGGACTTCTCTGCCAGCTCCGCAAAGTCTTCCCTCTCCATCGGGCGGAACTGGATCCGCCGCGCAGAACCGCCTTCTCTGAAAAGCCTGCTCCGCTCATAGCTGTCCAGGAGGACAGTCAGTATTTTCTTTTCCATGAATCGGCTCATTGAAACTCCTCTTCAATCTGCGCCGGGTCAAAGCTCCGCGTAAACGAATGGTGCCCCGCCTTATAAACCGCGATATTCCGATCCACGATCGGCGCAATATCCGGTATTTTCTCGGGCGGCGCCGAAAAGATTGCCTGCAGCCCAAATCGCTTGAGCAGGCCGATGCTCTCCCGAATCCGCTCGCCGTCCATCTTGCTGAACGCCTCATCGAGAATGATCAGGCGGATCGTATTGTTCTTACCCTTGCTGCGGATCCTGCACACTTGGGAGAAGGACGCCAAAAGAGCGATGTAGAAGGGGATCTGCGTCTCGCCGCCGGACTTCTTGAGCAGTGTTTTGGAAAGGCGCTGTTCTTCCCCCTGTTCATTCGTGACGATCAGGTCAAAAACCAGATACGTCTTGTAATCGGTGAATTTCTTCACGATCTTTTCGTATTCGGCGCGGCGCTCGGCCGTGACATTGGTCTCATTGAAAATCAGCGTCTTAAAGAGAGAATCTATCTCCTTCTGATACTTTTCATTGAAGCTCTGCGAGGCGATGTTCCATCCGCCCGTGTCCATCAGGAGCGGATCCATGATCATGTCGTAGTAATTGCGGTATTCCGCCCTCGGGCCGATCGTAAACCGGTAACGGTCCGTTCCAAAAACGCTGTTTCTCAGCGAGTAATTGAGTTCCTCGATCTGAGCCCGGACAGACTCAATGTTGGACTTCAGCTTCGCGATGAAATCGTCCCGGAACTGGTTATAAGCCTTTTCTTTGGCATCCACGATCCGGCTGAGGTATTCCGGAAGGCGGATGTCACTGAGAACGCGGAGTTCTCCGGAGTATTCATCATTATCCTCACGTTCCGTATCATAAGGCATCCTGTATTCCTGATTGTAATCGCTGCGCTTTTTGCGGCGCTCCCGTAAATGTCCCTCCATGATGGTAGCCGTCTGATTCCTCGCACGGGTGAAGCTCTCCCGCAGCGTCATGCGCGAGCGCCCGTCCGCATGGAGTTCTTTAAGAAAACGGGGCTCGGCGGTCTCCTCAATCCAGTTCTGTACGAACTGTCCGGCGATCTCCCCCTTCACCTGCCTGATTTTCTCTTCCGCTGCCACCAGATCCGTTTTTTCCAGCTGCTCCAAGCGGACTTTGGCCCCTGCGCAGGTCTCCAGCGCGCTGCTTCTCTCCTTCTCTCTGGCCTCCCGCTCCTCTTTCTTTTCGTCAATTTTCTCGCCGAGCCTGAAGAGCCAGGTCAGATCCAGCCCCTCATACTCCGACTGTACCTCGTCAAGCCGCTCTGCAAGCGCAGGGATCCGGTGGGCTTCCTCCACAGCCTTGCCCAGCTGCTCCGCTTCGAATTCGCTCATTTCGTTCTCTTTGGCAGCCCGGTCGATCAGCCGATGCTCATTCTGAGTGCTCTGCAGCTCACGCTTTTCCTCCTCCAGTTGCCTTGTCAGATTCTGCAGCTGGATCTCCAGCGACCTTCTCCCGATAAAGGGGTCGGCGTATCGCGCCGGATTGAGCCGCCGGCTGACATAGTTCTTATAGAGCATGACTTCTTTGGTGATCCCGGTCCTGCACGTTGCAAAATCTCCGGGATCCTCACATTTCATCACATTGCCCAGAAGGTAATCTGCATATAAGCGGGCGTCTCTGTTGTCCGTCTCAATTTCTTCGGCCAGGGAATTGACAGCGGGTTTGCCGCGATATTCCCGTCTGAGCCGGCCAAGATCCACCAGTCCCGCGTCGAAGATCTTCTCTTCCTTTTTGATCCGGTTATAAATCTTGTTTGCCTCGGTAAAGTGCTGATCCGGCACAAGAAGATAGAATTTCTGCTTGTCCAGATATCCCTCTATTGCATCCTGCCAGGCGGGATCGCGGATCTCGAGAAGCTCCGCAAAGATCGGGATCTCCACCGCTTTCCCGTGTCTTTTGAAAAGATCCGCTTCCAGCCGGCTCTTGAGGGCCGTCACCCGGGACGGATACGGCTTAATGCCCTTCTTCAGGTTCTGTATCCTTCCGGACAGTTCCTCGATCCTGCCCGCGATCTGTCTCGCCCGAAGCTTGAGCTCGAACGCATGTCCTGCCAGTTCCTCTCTTAAGGCAGCCATTTCCCTGGCCGCACCTTTGATGTCAAACGCCGACAGCTCTTCCGCCGCAGACGCAAGCGCGGTCCTTTGTGCCCCAAGCGCAGCCATCCTGCCCGCCAGCTCCCTTTTCTCCGTGTCTGCCGGGAACTGCGTCTGTTCTATGCTGTCCATGCTCGCGAGCCAGTGCGCTCCGAAACTTCCAATGCGCTCCGACGCGCGGCGCAGGCCGTCTTCCAGCCCGTCGATCTCTGTTTTGACAGATCGGATCTCCCCTTCCAGCTGCCTCTGCTTCTGTGCGATGTCCGACCCGTGATACTCGCTCTCCATTTCCTCGATCTCTCTGCGCAGGCGGGTAATCTCCTTCTCCGCGTTCTGATACCGCGCCTCGGCCTCCTCGAGGATATCCCTCTGCTCCCGGATCCCGTCGCGTATGCGGGCGGCCTCCTGCTCGGCCTCCTCCCTAAGTGCACGCAGAATAATATAGCTCTGCAGGCGGTACCTCTCCCGATCCGCCTCGTACTCCTCTGTCAGAGTTTCAATCTCCCGAAGGGCGATCACCTTCTCATGCGTGCGCGCGGCATCAGCCTCCAGGTTCTTGTACTGGCGGATGTCGCTCTGCATCTGCTCGATCTGGATATTGTTCCTGACATCACAGATTGACTCCGTGATGAATTTTTCGATGTCCGTGATCGGTGTGAAGGGGACTGCTTTCTTGAGCAGGACCAGATACTTGCGCTTGACCGCCCCGTATTTGCCCATGATGATCTCCTGATAGCGGCGGTTCGTATCGATGATCTCAAAGCGCTTTCTGCTGTCCCGCAGATAGCGCTTGAGCTGTGAGATTGTGTAGGGCGTGTTCGTCCGGGGATTGGTAAAGCAGTTTTCGGGGATGCCCATCTTGTCCACTGTGAACCACTTGTAGTCGAAGTGGAGATCCTCATAGCAGTCCGCCGCCAGCCCGAGCAAAAACCGCGTCTGCTTCTCCGTGTCCTCGAATTCCACCACCACATAGCTGGTAAAGGTCGCGGCTCTCAGATACCGGAAACCCGTCTCTCCGTCGTCGCCATTTTCTCCGTACAGATAACTCTTGAGCGTTCGCACCGACCGCTCGTTCGCCGCCTTGTTGAAGAAATTCCCGTTCGTGTCTCCGAGGAGGACCAGCTGGAGCGCGTCAATGATCGTAGACTTTCCCGCCGCTGTTTTCCCGGTCAAAAAATTGATATTTTCAAATTCGATCAGCTCCCGATCATAGGTATACCAATGTATGAGGAGCAGTCTGGTCAGTTTTTTCAAATCGTCATTCCTCTTCTGCAAACGCCGCCGCTTCGTCCTCTTCTGCAAGATCTACAGCGTCGTCTTCCTCTGCAAACGCCGCTGCATCATCGTCCTTCTCCTCCACGAGCCTTGCCATGTTCGCGATCTGCTCGCCGGAAACCGCAAACAGGACCGTAGGCAGGATCACGATGCGCGTATCTGCGCTGTCCCACGCCCCTTCCAATTTGCGAAGGATCCTGAACTGGCTCAGCATTCTGAGCGACCTTCCGAGGGCAAGATTCGCGGGCTTTTTGCCGATTGCCCCGAGATTGATCAGCTTATGTACCAGCTCCCCTACGGTCAGTGCGACCTCCTTTGACAGCGTCAGCTTCTCCCTCTCTTCCTCATAGATCAGCCGCAGCGCATAGAGCATGATCGTTGTCAACTTGTCAAAATGCACCCGACTCCCATCGTAACCGCTGGTCAGGCTGATCACCCCGTAGCCGCTGTCCCTCACAAGTCCGAATCCCGCCAGTTCCAGATACTCGGTAAACAGCTCATAGTTCCGTTCCAGAAATATATAATCCCGGTTGACCATGCTGATTCCTTCCTTGTAATCAAACTCGTCGGACAAAAGAAAACTGTGGGCCAGCAGCTGATTCGTAACCCTGGCGAAAGTCTCTCTCTCTGCCAGACTAAGTTTCTCATAATTATTTTTCAGCATCTCGTCTCCGTTTCTTTCTGAATAATACTCTGGGCAGGCTGCTGCCGTTCTTTTGCAAATCCCCCTCGAGAAATTCTGCCGTAAAGAACGCGCTCCTTTCCTGTCCCCGTATCGTGCTCATGAGGAACAGCACAAAGTCCTCCGCCGTATCTGCCGGCACTTCCTCTGTAGAATAGGTGTCCCTTCCGCCAAAACAGTCCCGCACATAGCTGTCGATCCTGGCATTCGTATACTGGCTCCGAATCCCGTCCAGGAAGGCGCGGACCGCCGCCGCATCCTCGACAGGCTCCGCAAGAGGCAGCGGCTCTCCCATCTTCCTCCGGGTTCGCTTCACCTCCGCATAAAGGGACTTGTCATCATAAAACCTGTGTCGGTAGATGCCGATCGAATCTGCCATCATCTCCGCCACTTCCCGGTCCCCGGAATGCTTTAAGAGCTCGATCAGCTTTCCCTTAGTCCCTCGGTCCGCATTCATCAGATATCGGATATGTTCAACGGAAGCTCTTGTATACTCC
>CADBIU010000095.1 GCA_902794825.1 uncultured Lachnospiraceae bacterium | reverse complement strand
AGCTAGATACAGCTACAACCCCAAGCTTCCCGGAATGCTCAGAAACGGTATTTCCGAGATCTGCGTTAAAGACGGCGCACCTACAGAGAGCGTTGCGGATCAGGAGAAGATCAAAGCCCTGTTCCCTAATACGTACGGCAAGAATGAGATCACCTTCCAGAAGGGCGCAAACACATCAGCACCTAAGAAGCAGGTTGTCGGCGTGATCCTTTCCGGCGGCCAGGCTCCCGGCGGACACAACGTTATCTGCGGTCTGTATGACGCACTGAAAGCGACCGACAAGGACAACGTACTTCTCGGCTTCAAGGGCGGCCCGAGCGGACTGATCGACGACGATTATATCGAGATGACTGACGATTTCATCGACCAGTACAGGAACACCGGCGGATTCGATATCATTGGCTCCGGCAGAACCAAACTCGAGACCGTTCCGCAGTTCGAGATCGTAGCAGAGAACTGCAAGAAGCACGGTGTCACCGCGATCGTGATCATCGGCGGCGACGACTCCAACACGAACGCGGCAGTCCTTGCTGAGTATATGGCAGCGCACAAGACCGGCGTTCAGGTCATCGGATGCCCCAAGACCATCGACGGCGACCTCAAGAATGAGGATATCGAGACTTCCTTCGGTTTCGATACCGCTACCAAGACCTATAGCGAAGTGATCGGTAATATCGAGCGCGACGCCAATTCCGCCAAGAAGTACTGGCATTTCATCAAGCTGATGGGCCGCTCCGCTTCTCATGTCACATTGGAGTGCGCGCTGCAGACACAGCCCAACATCTGCCTGGTCGGTGAGGAAGTCGCAGCCAAGAAGCAGTCTCTTTCCGAGATCGCTGACCAGATCGCGGATTCTGTTGAGGCGCGTGGAAATAATGGCGACAATTTCGGTGTTGCCCTCATTCCGGAAGGCATCGTTGAGTTTGTCCCTGAGTTCTCCAAGCTGATCGCCGAGATCAATGAACTTCTTGCCGGCGAGAAGACAGCAGAGTTTAATGCGCTTCCCACATGGGCAGATAAGTATGCCTTCATCGAGAACGGCCTCACCAAGGAGTCCATGGCTGTTTTCGCGATCCTTCCTGTAGGCATTCAGCAGCAGCTCTTCCTCGAGAGAGACCCTCATGGCAACGTACAGGTTTCCCTGATCGAGTCCGAGAAACTGTTCGCGGAGCTGGTTAAGAACAAACTGGCGGAGCGCAAGGCAGCAGGAACATACAAGGGCAAATTCTCAACCCTTACACACTTCTTCGGCTATGAAGGAAGATGCGCATTCCCTTCAAACTTCGACAGTGACTATTGCTACTCCCTTGGCTACAATGCATTCATGCTGATCCAGTATGGCTTCACAGGATATCTGTCCAAGGTTTCCAACCTCTCTGCACCGGCAGAAGAGTGGGTGGCAGGCGGCATGCCGATCACCAAGATGATGAACATCGAGCGCAGAAACGGCGAGGACAAGCCCGTTATCAGAAAGGCACTCGTTGAGCTTGACGGCGCACCTTTCAAATTCTTCGAAGCCAACAGAGCTAAATGGGCAGTTGAGACCTGCTTCCTCTATCCCGGTGCTATTCAGTACTATGGACCTGCAGAAGTCTGCGATGCCACCACAAAGACACTGGCTCTGGAGCATCAGAAATAATCTAAGGTTTGGTTCGGGAGACTGATCGTCTATCCATCCGCCTTATTAAATGACAAGTAAAAGATCGTCCCCATCGGCGAAGCCGTGGGGGCGATCTTATCTTTATATTGAGGGCAGGCGCCCCCTCTCTTTCCTTAGCACCTTATTCTATTCCAGCAGAGCGAACCTTCCTGAGCGCCCGGTTGACCCTGGAAAAATCAATGGAACACTGTCCATCTGATATGTGGATCGGAATTACGGAGTCAAAATCATATTTCTCCGGGTAGAAATTGTCGTCGCGAAAATCATAGACCATGACCGTTTCGCGGTCCGGATCTACGATCCAGTACTCCTTCACGCCGGCATTCTGATACTTGTATAGTTTGAGAAGCATATCCTTGGAGCGGGTGGAAGGGGAGAGAATTTCCAGCGCGAGATCCGGCGCGCCTTCAAAGCGTTTCGCACCCAGATCATAGGGACCGCAGATCACGAGAAGATCCGGCTGCACCATAGTCTTGTTGTCGCAGTCAAGCCTGACGTCACAGGGGGACAGATAGACTTCACATTCCCCTTCGTGGGCATCCATACACTCCCGGAAAAGGATGAACAGCTCCCCCAGAATCTTCTGATGAATGACAGCCGGCGCAGACATATCGTAGAACACGCCGTCGATCAGTTCGACTCTGCGCTCGTCGGGGAGAGCATAATAGTCGTCCAAGGTGTATTCCCCGTCTTTTTTCTTCTTTTCAGGTGCAAGATTGTAACCAACAGCGGATTCCTTTACTGTACCGTATGTTTCAGGCAGATCCTCATTGGTATAGCTTTGACTTCTGCCTGGGCCCATCCCAGCTATATTATTTCTCCGACGCTCCTCGGCGGAGAGAACTGTTTCGATTGCCACCAGTGTGGATTTTCTCGGCGCTTTGGTAGCGCCGCTCATGATCTTCTGGACTGTACTTAACGGAATGCCTGCTGAGGCTGCGATCATTTCATTTGTGAGGCCGAGAGTGGTCTTTTTGGTCTTTAATTCTTCAATCGTCATTGCCTATGCCTCCTGTTCTAATATTGTGATAGTAATATCATAACCATAAAACAGCAATATTACAATATAAATATTGCCAAATGCTCAATTTTGAGCAATAAAAAATCCGGCTGTTTACAGCCGGATTTTTTTGTGGTTTTCATGTTCAGTTCTCTCTCTCAAACATCGCCGGCCTGATCCCGGGCGCCTCGTCCGCAAATACATGTCCGAGTGCGTTGACAGAGAAGGAGGATGTAGCGTTGGAGAGCGCGACGATCGCGGCGTTCTGCGCGGGGAGCAGCGTCATCTGTGCGGAGAAACCGTTGGTATTTCCGCCGTGTCCGATCATCTTCACACCGCGATAGATATCGGTGAACCAGCCAAGGCCGTATTCGGTGCGCTGGAACTCCTCGAAATTCCAGAAATAGGGCGTTCCGATAACCTGCGGGCTGTGCATTTGGCGAAGATTTTCTTCACTGATCAGTCGCCGGCCGTCTGCAATTCCTCCTCTGAGGTGGAAGAGGGCATATTTTGCCATATCGGAGGCAGTAGAGACGATTGCTCCGGAGGGCACGAAGCCCCCGCCTCTTAGCGATTATGCGTAGGCGGTGGGTAGTTCACGACAGCATTCTGTGGTAATGCGTATTTCAAGGCTTTCAGCGGATATTTTGCCTACTTCATTTGAGCGGACAGGAGAACTATGCTATAATAATAGTTCGAGTATTGTATAAATACATTCGAGATCAATTCATCAGACATAGGAGAGATTCAGATCATGGAAAAAGAACAGTTCCTGGAAGTTTACCGCCATTCCCTTGCGCATATTCTGGCTAAGGCAGTTATCGAGATCTATGGCAAAGAAGTGCAGTATGCAATCGGTCCCCAGATCGCGGACGGCTGCTATTATGATTTTGTGCTTCCCGCCGCGATCACGGAAGGGGATTTCCCGGCGATCGAGAACAAGATGCGCGAGATCATTAAGAGAAGAGAGACCTGGACTATGGAAGAGGTCTCCAAAGAGAGAGCGCTTGAGATCTTTAAGGATCAGAAGTTCAAGACCGAGCTTATCTGCGATCTTCCCGAGGACGAGAAGATCACCGTCTACTATACAGGAGACGATTTCGTGGATCTCTGCCGCGGACCCCACATCGATAATTCCCAGCTTCTTATGAACGTTGCTTTCCAGGTTAAGTCAGTTTCCGGCGCTTACTGGAGAGGCGATGAGCACAGGGACCAGATGCAGAGAGTATATCTGTATGCTTTCCCGGATCAGAAGCAGCTCAAAGAGCACCTGAAGATGATCAAGGAAGCTATGGAGCGCGACCACAAGAAACTCGGCCCGCAGCTGGAACTGTTCATGTTCAATGAGACCGCTCAGGGCATGCCTTACTGGCTTCCCCGCGGATGGAAACTGTATCAGGCACTGATGCAGTACTCCAGGGACGTGCAGGATCTGCACGAGTATCAGGAGATCTCCGCACCGGTCATCAACAACAATAAGCTCTGGATCATCAGCGGTCACTGGGCACACTATGTAAACAACATGTTCATCATCCCCGGCAAGGACGAGGACGAGAAATACACCGTCGAGTCCGTGGACACCATGGCAGCCAAGCCTATGAACTGCCCTAACGCGATGATGGAATTCGGCAGAAAGCCCCGCTCCTACAAGGAACTGCCGATCCGCTATTCCGAGTATGACGTGCTTCACAGAAAGGAGAAGACCGGCCAACTGAACGGCCTTCTCAGAGTGCAGGAATTCCGCCAGGACGACGACCACACCTTTGTCACAGAGGACATGATCGAGGCCGAGATCGACGATATCCTCAGCATCGCGGACGAGATCTACAAGACCTTCGGCATCACTTACAGAGCGGAGTTCTCCACAAGACCCGAGGACTTCATGGGCGATATCGAGCTCTGGAACGACGCGGAAGCAGTTCTGAAGAAGATCCTCGACAAGAAATACGGCGAGGGCGGATATGAGATCAACGAAGGCGACGGCGCTTTCTATGGTCCCAAGATCGACCTGCAGATCAAGGATGCGCTCGGAAGAGAGTGGCAGTGCGGCACGATCCAGCTCGACTTCCAGCTGCCCAGAAACTTTGACCTCAAGTACACCGCTCAGGACGGTTCTGAGAAGGTGCCGGTCGTTATTCACCGCGCGATCTTCGGTTCCATCGAGCGTTTCCTCGGTATCATCATCGAGAACTTCAAGGGCGTATTCCCCTTCTGGATGTCCCCTTATCAGGTCGCTGTAGTCCCGATCCGCACTGAGCACAATGACTATGCGAAGAAGGTAGTGCAGAGACTCAAAGCGCTGCGTATCCGTGTTGAGGCCGATTACTCCGACAACAACATGAAGCAGAAGATCAAGAAGTTCAAGAACTACAAGGATCCCTACATTCTGGTCCTGGGTGACAAGGAAGCGGAGAACGGAACAGTTTCCATCAATATGCGCGGCTCCAACAAGCAGATCAACGACGTTCCGCTGGACAAGTTCATTGATATGTGCATGAAACTGAACATGGAGCACTCGATCGAACTGATCGATTCCGTCGAATAAAGCAGAATATGAATGGGGGTGTTGCATTAAGCGTGAAGGTTCAAAACCTACGCTTTTGCGGCACGCCCCTTTTTAATTGCGAAGAGGAATTATGGGCCCGGAATTAAGAAATGTTTCAGCCTGGCCCTTAATCAAGAGCCGGGTTGCTGCCAAAAGCAGTGGAATGACCTGGTGTGGAGACCTGGTGGTGCGGAGACGTTGACCTGGCGGTGTGGAGACCATCTTTTCAGAAATTCTTATTGAATCGATGGAGCGTTTAATGCATCTTAAGCGAAAAGACTCCATCAAACTTAAGAACATCAGAAAATGGATGGAGGGAAAAA
>CADBIU010000094.1 GCA_902794825.1 uncultured Lachnospiraceae bacterium | reverse complement strand
TGCTGCCAAAATTCGATGGGGCTCGAAACGACAGTCTGACTAAACTTCTACATCCATTCCGCTTTATTGCCATATCCGATGGTCTGTGAAGAATTTCTTACCACAATTTCTCCTACTTATATGACTTTTCCTTTAATCCGATGTAGGTTTCATGCAGGAACGACCAAAAATGCTCCATCCATTTTGGAACTTAATCAAGTCCGATGGAGGGTTCATACAAGAATGCCTTAAAGAACTACATCCTTTTTTTGCCCTGCTCAAATCGGATGGAAGCGGACACTCTTCATGCGAATAGGATATCACAAAAGGGCGTGCCGCAATCGATTAGGTTGAACCTTCACTTAATGCGATGACCTCTATCAGAGCAAGTAAAACCAGAGCCTATACTTATTGACCAAACCGAGCCCTTAGAGCCCCCTCTAGGGGCTCTATCATAGAAATCCAATCAATCCGCAAGGTCTACCTGTCGCCAGTATATAAAAAGAAGGTGCTGCCTCTGCTGATCATTCAGCAAAGGCAACACCTTTTTTTACTTGATCACTCCTCCCCCGATCACGACATCCCCGTCATAGAGTACGACGGACTGCCCGGGTGTGATGGCGCGCTGCGGCTCATCAAATTCGACCCGCAGAAGGTCGTCTTCGGGCTGTGTGACGGTGCAGGGCTGTTCTTTGTGGCGATAGCGTATTTTGGCGCTGCAGCGGAGAGGACTGTCAATATGGTCCACAGTGATCAGGTTGATTCTGCGGGCATACAAAGTCCGCTTCATCAGGTCGTCATTAGTGCCGAGTGTGACGGTGTTAGTCTCGGGATCGATCTTCGTGACATAGCATCGGTGAGCGGCCGGAATTCCGAGCCCCCGGCGCTGGCCGAGCGTATAGTGGATGATCCCCTTGTGGCGCCCCAGGACATTGCCCTGCGCATCCACGAAATCGCCGGGAGGACACTCCGCGCCGCTGTAGCGCTCGATAAAGCCGGCGTAGTCGCCGTCCGGAACAAAGCAGATATCCTGGCTGTCGTGCTTTTGGGCATTCCTAAAACCGCTCTCCGAGGCGATCTCACGGGTCTTGTTCTTATCCTGGTCGCCGAGCGGGAACTGAACGTGAGCCAGCTGCTCCTGCGTCAAAACATAGAGCACATAACTCTGATCCTTGGCCGGGTCGAGCGCCTTCAGAAGGAGGTAGCGGCCCCGCTCAGGATCATATTTTGTCCTAGCGTAGTGGCCGGTTGCCAGAACATCGCAGCCCAGTTCCTTCATCTTGGAGAAGAGATGCTCAAACTTGAGGCAGCGGTTGCACTCGATGCAGGGATTGGGTGTGCGGCCGTGAAGATACTCATCGATAAAAGGCTCGATGACTTCCTCTGTAAAAAGATTCTCATAGTGGACGATATGATAAGGGATGCCGATCTTCTCGGAGACGCTGCGGGCGTCCTGCGTGTTCTCAAGGGAGCAGCAGGTGTCCAGAAGATCCTTGCCTATAACATCATTCTCGTACAGACGCATCGTGCAGCCGACACACTCGTAGCCGCGCGACGCCATGATCTGAGCCGCCACGCTGCTGTCAACGCCGCCGCTCATGGCAATCAAAGCTTTCATGAGTTCAGACTTCCTTTTTCTGAATTTGAATTTACAGATACAATATCATAACACAACTATATGCGGTGTGATATTAATTACAAAGCATTTTAATAATCAACATGATAAGAAAAGCGGAAGACCGTCACAGGCCTTCCGCTTCTAATATTTTCTCAAGAGTATGCCAAGCCAGCACCGCACATTTGACCCGGGCAGGCATATGCGAGATATCCTGCAGGCTTCCCGCCTCCTCCAGCTCTTCAAGTTCCTCGTCTGTAACTTTCCCCTTGATCATCCGAAGGAAAATATCGGCCAGATGCAGAGCTTCTTCAGGCGTCCTTCCTATGATCAGGTCCAGCATCATATCGGCGGACGCCTGTGATATGGCGCAGCCGTCTCCGACGTAGGCGCCTTCCGCGATCACGCCGTCTTTAATGGTCAGCTGAAGTGTGATGTCATCTCCGCAGCTGGGGTTGATCCCGCGGTGGGAGAGACCCGCGCGGGGAAGTATGTGCTTGTGGATCGGCCGCAGGTTGTGTTCATTTATGATCTCCCGGTAGAAACTATTCGACATAGCCCATCCTCCTTCTCACTGTACTAAGACTCTGAGCAAGGCGCAGGATGTCCTCCTCGCGGTTGTAAAAGGCGAGGCTCGCCCGCACCGTGGACGGCACATTCATGTGCTGCATAAGGACCTGCGCGCAGTGGTGGCCTGCCCGGATGCACACGCCGTCAGCGTTCAGGATCTCCGCGATGTCGTGGGGATGCACGCCGTCAAGGGAGAAAGAGAAGATGCCGTTGTGCTCTTTTGCCGTATTTCCGCCCATGATATGCAGATGGGGGATCGTGGAGAGAACGTCAAAAGCCAGTTCGCTCAATTCTTCCTCCCGCTTCTGAATGGCGTCAAAGCCAACTTTCCGGTAATACTCAATGGCTGTCTTAAGGCCGACAGCTCCGGCCGCGTTGACAGTTCCCGCCTCAAATTTGTGGGGCAGTTCCGCCCAGGTCGCGCCTTCCCGGGTAACATATTCGATCATCTCGCCGCCCGTCAGGAAAGGGGGCATCTTTTCAAGCAGCGCTTTTTTGCCATATAACACGCCGATGCCCATGGGCGCCAGCATCTTGTGGCCGGAAAAGGCCAGAAAATCGACGTCCAGATCCTGCACGTCAACAGGAATATGGGGGACGCTCTGGGCGCCGTCGCAGACAAAGACCGCGCCCGCTTCATGGGCCAGGCGGGCAAAGGTCCTGATGTCATTCCGGACGCCCAGAACGTTGGAGATCTGGGTCATGGACACGATCTTCGTCCGGGAAGACAGGGCAGATCTGAAGGTTTCTTCCGTGATCCGGCCGTCCGCGCCGCACTCGATAAACTTCAGGACAGCGCCGCTTCTCACCGCCAGCTGCTGCCAGGGGATGAGATTGCTGTGATGCTCCATGACGCTGATCAGGATTTCGTCGCCTTCTTTAAGAAAGGTCCCGTAACTGTAAGCCACCAGATTCAGGCTTTCCGATGCGTTTCGGGTGAAGACGATCTCCTCCGGGCTCGCCGCGCCGATAAATCCGGCCACGGCTTCCCGTGATTCCTCGTAAACCGCCGTTGCCCGCTGGGCGAGGTCGTAGAGGCCGCGCAGAGGATTGGCGTTGTCGCGCTCATAAAAATGGCGGACTGCCTCGATCACACAGGAAGGCTTCTGGGTAGTCGCGGCATTGTCCAGATAGACCAGAGAGGGGTTATCTCTGAAAATAGGGAAATCCTCCCGGATAATCGTTTCTGCCATGTCATTCTCCTTCCAACTTTTTTTGCCGGGTCTTTCCATGAATCTTATCCCGGATCTTTTCCTGTACCAACTCATCCGGGATCTTGCGGATCACCGAATCGATCTTGGCCCGCGCCAGCATCTCGCAGGCGGTCGCCTCGTCGATGCCCCGCGTTTCCATGTAAAAGAGCATATCCTCATCGGGCCTGCCTATGGATGCGCCGTGGTTGCCGACCACATCTTCCTCGCTGCACAGGATCACCGGCACGCTCTGGTTCCGCACTTCTTCACTCAGGAGAAGCACATCTTCAGTCTCATTTCCGACGGAACCCGAGCAGCCCGTGCGGAAATCGATGGTTCCGCGCATGAGTTTGGAGGCCTTGTCAGCGAGAACGCCGGAAGCTGAGATGGCGCTCTGCGTGCGCTTTCCGGTGTGGACAGCCTCGCAGTTGAGATCGTACTTTTCTGTGCCGTCAAGGCGATAGCAGACATTTGCAGAGAAGGAGCTCTCTTTGCCTGCCAGGGTTACGGAGCAGTTGTCGTAGCTCTCAGAGCCTCCCAGTACAACTCTGTACCAGCCAAAATATGCCTTATCACCACACTTCACCCGGACATTGTTGTAGGACAGTCCTTTCCCGGATGCCTCCCGGAGCTGGACCAGGTCCATGCGTGCGCCCTCTCCGAGGGTGATCTCGTATTCTGAAGCGCCTGGATCCTCCAGGAAGAGAACGCGGCTCTCACCGGGACCCAGGACGTAACTTATATTCCTGCAGCCAGCCGAAGGTCTCTGCCAGCGGCTTATTTACTGTGATTTCCATCAGCCGATCGCTCCCTTCATTTCAATGCGGATCAGGTTGTTCATCTCTACGGCGTATTCCAGGGGCAGCTCCTTGGAGACATTCTCTGCGAACCCGCTGACGATCAGCGCCTTGGCCTCCTCTTCAGAAAGCCCTCTGCTCATCAGGTAGAAGACGGCTTCGTCCGAGATGCGCCCGATCTTGGCTTCATGGCCGACGTCAGCCTTATTGGTGCGAATGTCCATGGCCGGGATCGTATCTGACCGTGACTCGGAGTCCAGCATCAGCGACTCGCAGGACACGGAGGACTTGCTTCCGTGCGCTTTGCTGCTCACGACCACAGCGCTTCGGAAAGTGCTGATCCCTCCGCTCTTGGAGATCGAGCGGGTATTTACATAACTGCTCGTGTCAGGCGCGTTGTGGACGACTTTGCAGCCGGTATCAAGATTTTGGCCCGCCCCTGCAAAAGTCACGCCGGTGAATTCGCAGCGCGCCCCCTTGCCTGCCAGCACGCTCATGGGATAGAGGTAGGAGACGTGGGATCCGAAGGAGCCCGAGACCCATTCGATCTTGCCGCCTTTCTCTACTTTGGCGCGCTTGGTGTTGAGATTGTACATGTTCTTGGACCAGTTCTCGATGGTGGAGTAGCGGAGCGTCGCGTCTTCGCCGACGAACAGCTCCACACAGCCCGCGTGGAGATTGGCCACGTTGTATTTAGGGGCGGAGCAGCCCTCGATAAAGTGGAGCCTGGCGCCCTTATCGACGATGATCAGCGTGTGCTCGAACTGACCTGCGCCGGGCGCGTTGAGGCGGAAGTAGGACTGCAGCGGGATCTCGACGTCAGCTCCCGGAGGTACATAGACGAAGGATCCGCCGGACCATACCGCGCCGTGCAGAGCCGCGAATTTGTGGTCCTCGGGCGGCACCAGTTTCATGAAGTGGGAGCGGATCATGTCCGCATATTCCCCGCGCAGCGCGCTCTCGAGATCCGTGTAGATGACGCCCTGCTCGGCGACTTCCTTGCGGACGTTGTGGTAGACAAGTTCGGAGTCATACTGGGCGCCGACGCCTGCCAGGGACTCCCGCTCAGACTGAGGGATCCCAAGCCGCTCGAAAGTGTTCTTGATATCTTCCGGCACATCGTTCCAGTCAGTGTGCATTCGCTCGGTGTTGGGGCGAACATAGGTGACAATGTTGTCCATGTTGAGGCCTTCAATGGAGGGGCCCCAATTGGGCATCTCTGTTTTGGCAAAAATATCCAGGGACCGCAACCGGAACTCCAGCATCCAGTCCGGGTCCTTCTTCTCACGGGAGATCTGCCGGATGATGTCCGGCGTCAGACCGCTGGCCACCTTGTAGCTGTCCTTGTCTTCATATCGAAAGTCGTAGAAGGAGCGGTCTCCCTCCTCGACATAAGTCTTGTTCTCTTTCATCATGCCTCCCCTTCATAGGCGGCGAAGCCTTCCTTCGTGATCTTGTCGACCAGTTCCGGTCCTCCTTCCGCCACGATCTTTCCGCCCGCAAGGATGTGGACCGCGTCCACTTTGAGGGCGGAGAGGATCGCCGCGTTGTGGGTTATGATCAGGAGAGAGGCGGATTTGTCCGCCTGGAATGCTTCAATTCCCTTGGAAACGGTGCGCACCGCGTCCACATCGAGGCCGGAATCGGTCTCGTCCAGAATGGCCAGAGAAGGCTTAAGCAGCAGAAGCTGCAGGATCTCCGCCTTTTTCTTCTCGCCCCCGGAAAAGCCGACATTGAGGTCGCGCTCCGCGTAGGACGGATCCATGTCCAGCGTCTCAAGGGCCGCCTTCACTTCCTTTCTAAAACTCCATACGCGTACAGGCTTGCCGGTCTTCTGGGAGAGGGCGCTCCTCACAAAGTTCTCCAGCGAGATGCCGGGTACCTCGACCGGATTCTGGAAAGAGAGAAACAGGCCCTTCTTGGCCCGCTCGCTCACGGAAAGTTCCAGAAGATCTTCTCCCTCCCAGAGGGCGCTTCCGCCGGTCACTGTATAGGCGGGATTCCCCATCAGGACGCCTGCCAGCGTCGATTTGCCGGCGCCGTTGGGCCCCATGATCACGTGGGTCTCGCCTCGCCCAATATGGAGACTTACGTCCTTAAGAATTTCGGCGTCCTCCACGGAAGCCGCAAGATGTTCAACTTTTAATAAATCCTGTGCCATGTTCGCTCCTTGTATATATGGTCAAAATATTGCTTTTGTCAGGTATATGGATTATAAGCCTATTTACCCACCAAGTCAATAGGCGAATAAATGCGGACTGTGGGTGCAGGATTTGTGCGGTTGAGGCGTTCGGCTGGCTTCTGGCTGTCACAACCTCGTGGTTGTGGCTTTCAGAGGAAGAATTTCGGTACAGAAGGGAATTTTCGGGAAAGTTTCGTCCATGGAAGAGAGGAAGAATGATGCGCAGCACTCGATCTGCGTACCGGGTGGTAAAGAATTCGGCACAGAAGCCTTATTTGAGCATATTCTCGTCCCACAAAAGCAAGATTTTCTGGAAGATGTAACAAGATTTCTCGGAAGATGTCAAAGAAAAGTTGAAAACAAGAAATTTCATGGACGCAACTTTATAGAATTGATGCTTCTGTACCGAAAACAGGAAAAGAAAAACTTGAGAAGAAAAGAGCTTATCGATCAGAACTGTCCTATAGGGACGAGAAAATAAGAAAAAATGGTTTCTGTGCCGAAAGAGATAAACGAGCAAGGCTTTCTTGGCAGTGTAAGGAAAGACCGGTGTGAACCCCAGAGAATATAGGCGTAATATAAAGCGGGGCGTATCGCAGTCGAGAAAGATCAAATCCTGACTCTAAATGCAACAGCCCCGCTTAGTCATTTAAATAGTTTCATGGTGTTTATTTTCGCACTCCAAGCTCACAATCGATAATACGGATGTCCTGAATCGTATCCGGATAGCCGCTCATCGGCTGTATGACGTAGTAAGCGTCCTCGTCCCGACATATGCAGTTCCTGAGTTCAATATTGCGGAAAGTCGGAATGTCTTCCGGATCAGTACTCTGAACAACGGGATGATCCCCACTGACAGTGTTGAGAACGTAATTCATGGTCATGGTGAGGCTTTCCTTCTTGATGCCGATCATGAGGATGTCCTCCAAATAGATGTCCTCCACAACTCCGCCGCGGCCCATGGCGCTCTTGAAGCGGATGCCGACGTCGGAATCGATAAAGGTGCAGTCTTTCACGAGGACATTGTGGACGCCGCGGGACATTTCACTACCGATGACAAATCCGCCGTGGCTCATGCCGACTTTGCAGTCGTGGATGTATACATCTTCACAGGGCTTTAGCAGCTTTCTTGCTTCGCGGTCCTTGCCGGCCTTGAGGCAGATTCCGTCGTCTCCGGTCTGGAATTCACTGTGATGGATATGGACATACCTGCAGGATTCAACATCGATGCCGTCACCGTTCTGCGCATATGCGGGATTTATGATCCTGACGCCGCGTACTGTCAGATGCTCGCAGAAATAAGGATGTACATTCCAGGCCGGCGAGTCCTGCAGGGTAACGTCTTCAATAAGAATATTGCGGCAGTGGCGAAGGCTCACCATCACCGGCCTGTAGAAGTCGTAGTGGGGAGAGGCGGCTGCCAGAGCTTCTTCAAAGGTGTCATAGTCGCCGGGATAGATTTCTCCCGTGATCGCGGTATCGAACATATTCCGGGCAGGGAACCAGATCCCTCCCTCTTTGGATTCGATCACATAGGGGGACTTTCCGAGCAGTTCTTTCCATTGCCGGGCAGTCATCTTGAATTCCTTGACAGGACGCCACAGATGGCCGTTTCCGTTGATGATGCCGTGTCCGGTAATAGCAATATTCTCTGCGTTTTCCGCGTAGATTGGAGACTTCGTGCGGATCCTGGTGATCCCTTCGAAGTCAGTCACGACCAGGGGATATTCCTCCGGATTCTTGTCAAACAATATCACGGCGTTGTCCTGCAGATGGAGCTCCACATTGGAATAGAGCCTTATCGGACCGGTGAGCCAGATCCCGTTCGGGACGATGACCTTGCCGCCTTCCTCGGCAGCTGCCTCTATAGCTTTTCTGAACGCCTCCGTGTTGGAAGCACGTCCGTCTCCGATTGCGCCGTATGCGCGCAGATCAAATTCCTTATCGGAGATTGTCGGTATATTTACGGAAAAAGATTGGAACATAACGATACCTCACTGTTGAGCAGCAGATAATAACTACAATACTATTATCGCCCATAGGGCAAAAATTAGCCACATCCAGACGCAATAAATAGTATGTTTAAATGATTAGGATAATCCTTGCGCTAAGTGCGCATAGCCATCACCCTATACCAAAAACTGCCGCACCGGAAAACCTGAATTCCCGGTGCGGCAGTTATTATCTTATATATTTTGACGATTAAGCTTCCTCAAACTTGCCATACTTGGCTTCGTAGTCAGCGATCTCATCGCAAGCATCCATGGTGGCCAGTTCGGCTTCCATAGCATATGAGTAAGCGACCATATGGCAGTCATCAGCATAGTCGAGAAGATCCATGATCAGCTCTTCCTGAGCGGCTTTGTCGAGCTCGGTCTTCTTGGACTCGATCCTGTTCTTAACTTCTTCCTGATGCATCTGAACTTTGAGACGGGTAGCGTTGAGCTTGCTGTTGTAGCGCTCCTTGGCGAGGCGGCTGTTCTCCTCAGCTGCATTGACATTGCCTTCTGCTGTGGCGAGGCTGTCGTCGACCTTAGCCATAAGCTTCTCAGCTGCATCATCATATTTTTTGGCGCTGTCCGCGATCTTGGCGTCGATCTTGTCATTGATGTCATTTAGCCTGTGACTGTGCAAGTCTCTCTTCGAAATTCATTATGTATTTCCTCCTGATAATTTGTACTGAAATTTAGATTCTGTTAGATTGTACGTCCTGAAAGCGAAATATCAACGCGAAAGTGATAACAAATATTGTAATCAAAATTTCGAAGCCCTATGATATTTACAAGGACGATGAAGGAACAGCTTAAGCTAAGAAAGGAGTAACAATATAATGAAGCACTATATCATTGTCAAGTTTACGGAAGGGACAGATGTCAAAGCGCTGGTAGAACCCGTGAGGGCGATCTTCGAGGAGACGCTGGCGATTCCCGGGATCCATTCGCTGGATATCCGCGTTTCCAATTCGGATATCGCGAACCGCTATGACCTTATGATCATTATTGACATGGACAAGGAGGCGCTCCCCGCATATGCGTCCTCAGAGCCCCATTTGAGGTGGAAAAGAGAGTACGGGGACAGAACTGCCAAAAAAGCGATCTTCGACTGTGATTAGTAAATCCAAATAACAAATATAACATTTTTATAACTTTTTTTGTTAATGCTTCATAAACATTGGAAATATACAGACGTGTATGGTAGAATGATTACACGTACTAAAGTCCAAACTTATTAAAAGGAGGATAAGTGTCATATGCAATACACAAAAGAAGTAGAAGACATGATTTGCGTCGCAAAAGGCCCGAATCATGGTCCTGCTCCGATTCCTGAAGA
>CADBIU010000093.1 GCA_902794825.1 uncultured Lachnospiraceae bacterium | reverse complement strand
GCATCTATTTTACCAGATATAGACTTAGGACTCAGTAGATTTCCCATATTTATGGGCTTTTTATGAATGGATATCATCCGTTCAGCAAACACTAATTAAGTCACTTTAGATTAATTATGCATCTGTAGCATTATAGACATAAGGTCGTTAAGTGAAATGACAGATACACAACAAGAGGAGGTTAAGCAATGGTTAAATTGTATGACGGCGGTGTTTACCTTGTAAACGGCAATGAAATCGTCCCCGAGGCAGAGGCTGCCAGGGTAGAGCAGATGACCGGCAAAAAGGCTGATCCTGCAGAGGCCAAAAAAGGAACGATCGCATATTCGATCATGAAGGCACACAATATATCCGATAACATGGACAACCTTCGCATCAGGTTCGACGCGATGACATCCCATGACATCACTTTCGTAGGAATCATCCAGACAGCAAGAGCTTCCGGAATGGAAAAGTTCCCGCTGCCCTATGTTTTGACCAACTGCCACAACTCCCTGTGCGCGGTCGGCGGCACGATCAACGAAGATGACCACATGTTTGGCCTCACGGCTGCTAAGAAGTACGGCGGCATCTATGTTCCTCCGCACATCGGCGTTATCCATCAGTACATGCGTGAGATGATGGCCGGCTGCGGCAAGATGATCCTGGGCTCCGACTCCCACACCCGTTACGGCGCGCTCGGCACGATGGCCATCGGCGAAGGCGGCGGAGAGCTCGGCAAGCAGCTCCTCAGGGATACTTATGACGTCGCTTATCCCGGCGTAGTCGCGATCTACCTCGACGGCAAGCCCGCTCCTTACGTCGGACCGCAGGATATCGCTCTTGCGATCATCGGCGCAGTATTCAAGAAGGGCTATGTGAAGAATAAAGTAATGGAATTCGTAGGACCCGGCGTCTCCACTATGACTACAGATTACAGGAACGGCGTCGACGTCATGACGACTGAGACCACCTGCCTGTCCTCTGTATGGAGAACGGATGAGGATACGAAGGAGTTCCTGGCTTCCCACGGAAGACCGGACGACTATAGAGAACTGAATCCCGCAGATGTGGCCTATTATGACGGCTGCGTATATGTGGACCTGAGCAGTGTCAAGCCCATGATCGCGCTTCCGTTCCATCCCAGCAACACCTATACGATCGATGAGCTGAACGCGAACCTCGAGGATATCCTCCGCACAGTGGAAGTTGAGGCTGACCGCATCGCACAGGGCAGAGCGAAGTTCACAATGCTCGACAAGATCAAAGACGGCAAGCTTCAGGTGCAGCAGGGTATCATCGCAGGCTGCGCGGGCGGCAACTACACGAACGTTGTTGAGGCTGCAAATATGCTGCGCGGCAAGAGTTGCGGCGCGGGCGAGTTCTCCCTCGATGTCTATCCTTCCTCCCAGCCGGTCTTCATCGACCTGGCGAGAAAAGGCTACATCGCGGACCTCATGGGAGCAGGCGCGATCATCAAGACAGCGTTCTGCGGACCTTGCTTCGGCGCAGGCGACACGCCTATGCACAACGGCTTCTCCATCCGCCACACGACAAGAAACTTCCCGAACCGCGAAGGCTCCAAGCCCGGCAACGGCCAGATGTCTGCATGCGCGCTCATGGATGCGAGATCCATCGCGGCGACAGCTGCAAACGGCGGCATCCTGACCTCCGCAGAGCAGTATGACTGCTGGGGCAACGTTCCCAAGCACGATTTTGACGATACAGTCTACAAGGCACGCGTATATCAGGGATTCGGCAAGGCAGATCCTTCCGTTGAACTGTTCGACGGCCCGAACATCAAGCCCTGGCCGGAACTTGAGCCCCTGGCAGACAATATCCTGCTCAAGGTCTGCTCCAAGATCCTGGACGAAGTGACGACAACCGATGAACTCATTCCTTCGGGCGAGACCTCATCCTACAGGTCCAACCCTCTTGGACTTGCTGAGTTTACTCTGTCCCGTCGTGATCCCGAGTATGTCGGCCGCTCCAAGGCTGTTGACCAGACCGAGCGCTTCCGTGCTGCCGGTGGCAACGCAGCTGAGAAGGATCCCGCGCTGGCTTCCGTCTATGAAGTCATCGGCACGATCCCCGGTTCCGAGAATGTCAACGTGCAGGATATCGAGATCGGCTCCATGGTCTATGCGAATAAGCCCGGCGACGGCTCCGCACGTGAGCAGGCAGCTTCCTGCCAGAGAGTGATCGGCGGCCTGGCCAACATCACCAAAGAATATGCGACAAAGCGCTATCGCTCCAATGTCATGAACTGGGGTATGATCCCGTTCCATCTTAAGGGCGAGCCTGTCGATTTCGAGGTCGGAGACTACATCTATGTGCCCGGCATCCGCGAGGCGCTGGACGGCGACCTGAAGGATATCAAGGGCTACGTGATCAAGGACGGCAATGCGAAGCAGATCGACCTCTACATCATGGATATGACAAAGAACGAGAGAGAGATCGTAAAGGCCGGATGCCTGATCAACTTCAACAAGAACAGAAACGCGAAATAATGCGCTGATGAATGCGGCCTGCCCGGAAGGGCGGGCCGTTTTTTTCTGATAGCAACAAAAAATCAACCATTATCGGTTGGTTTCGGCACAGAAGCCACTTTTTCTTATATTCTCGTCCCAGCAGGTCAGCTGCGATAGCAAAACTCTTGGCTGTGACCAGTCTTCTTTCCTGATTTTCGGTACAGAAGCAGTAATGTCAAAAAATTGCGTCCCTGGAAATTCTAAAATTCTGGTTTGTCACTGATTTTTTCCAGAAAATCTTGCTTGTTGAAGGCCTGGAATACATTCATCTTGCTTGTTGTGGGACGAGAATTTGTTCAGATTGAGCTTCTGTGCCGAATTCTGCGCTGACCAGGCAGCAGATTAATCAGCACACACTATTTGAATCCTCGCCTGAGGACGATAATTTTCTGAAAAGGTTGTTCTGTGCCGAAAAGTTCTTTTAATAATCTGTCGATACATAGCGTGAGCCGACTGCAGTAAATGAACTGCAGCCGGCTCGTTTCTTGACAATCTAACCCATTAGTCCAACTTGTGGTCCTCGTCGTAGCTAAACGCCAGCGGTCCGTATTTGATGCTTACGATGCCATCCACACTGGCTTTGTCGGTTGCGGCCAGGATACCCACAGTTTCCCCGGCGACCAGGTAATACAGAATTCCGATGATCGGCACAAAGCACAGCATCCACATATTGCCGCAGATCGGATCTGCACACTCGGGACTCCAACCGTGTTCGGCAATGGGGCTTTTGCATTTTCTCCAGATCACCGCCAGGTACAGTGCCATGGCAGCGCCAAGAACCAAATTGCAGATCAGAATGGTTAACAGTATTCTCATTAAACCCTCCTTTTGGAAGCACACAAAAGTGTGCGGATCAACTGTTCGCTAATAAGTGACGAAAAAAGGGCAAAAGAATGACGCAGAGATTATAAAAAGGCTACTAGTGGCCGTTTTTTTGACCACTAGAGCCTACTGCTTCACGATTCGTGAACACTGCGGCGAACTGCAAGAACACATTGACCACTCTTAACCCGAATACAACTCGTTCTCCAGCCATTCAACCTCATTCCTCAACATCTCTACTGAACTATGAGACTTGCCGAAAACGGACTCCAAAATAGAGAGTGCTTTCTGCTCGCAAGCCAGTGCTTTATTGAGCAAGGGGAGGGCGTCTCTCTTATGATCCACGGAGGCAGCTGAAAATTCTTCCGGCGAGGAAAAAGGCTCTAGCGCCTCATCGATGTAGGACACACCGAGATTGTGCAGGATATCTGCGCAATGAGGGTGATCGCTGCCAGCGGCAGCGCTCTGTATTTCGAGAGCCTTGCGATAATGCTCGCGGGCTTTTTTATGGTTGCCTTCCATATCCTCGAGAATTCCAAGATTGCTGAGTGTGCAGGCATTGTCAGGGTAATCAGGTCCGTAAGCGTTAGTGGTAATTTCCAGTGCTCTGATCAGATAATGGCGCGACTCCGCAAGCCTTGCTTCCACAGTTGCGCCAGCTTCCGCAGATTCGTCGCCTTCTACCAAATCAGAATCATTTTCTTCCTCATAACCCGTGGCATTCTCACAACTGTGCATGAGCAGCTCTCCGAGATTAGCGTACATTATAGCTGTTTCAGGATGTCCTTCTTTGTAATACTCCAAAGAGATACGAAGGGCATGGCGGTAAAACATCTCCGCCGCTTCATTGTCGCCCATGTCTGTGGAGATTAACCCAAGATTGTTGCAAGTGCTGATGGTTTCCGGACTGTCGGGTCCGAACAGATTCTGCTGGATGTCCCATGCCCTCGTCAGGCAATCAAAGGATTCCTCGAAGCGGCCCATTTCCTCTAACAGGACTCCGTAATCATTAAGCGCGACTGCAAGTTCAGATTCCATATCCTCAGGAAGAAGTTCCAGTTCCTTCTCATAGTACCCGCATGCCGTGTCATACTCGCCCAATTTGGCATAGGCCCTTGCAGCACATTTAAGAGCTTCCGCCCAATCTTTTATAAAAGTGTTTCCATTAACACTCAATTTGGCGCTATTCGATTCAAGGCTGTTCCAATCCCCAAGTTCCGTGAAAGCCTGTTTAGCCCAGAAAGACGCAGACCCATAATTACCTAGTCTGTAATCAATACCCGAAATCGCAAGTGAAAGCCTGACTGTCACAGGCGCGACCCTTGAGCCTAGCGTGTCCCCTGCGCCAGCCAAATCCGTATCACTCTTTTGCCCAATCAGGACCATAACGCATCGCTTGCACATCGCAGATATCTGTTCCAGGTGTCTTGCGTCATAGCGCTGCGCACTGTCCTCGTCAAAATAGCGAACCGCATTAGCGATCATCTCACTGCAATTATCCGCGTCTGGCTTCAAGTCGGCAGCGGCGACATCGGCTAGGACAGGATGCATGCTTATGTGTGCCGTTCGGGGATCGATCGACACGAGATGAAGGTCCCGCAAGCGGAGCAAAACATCTCGGAATTCCTTATCATTGTCCCAGCCGATAAGCTGCCGGAGCGGTTCTCTGTCCATGCCCAGAGGAGACAGGAGTGAGAGCTGACGGATCATCTGCCTGACAGGCTCCTCGTAGGAAGAGAAGCGGAAGATTCTGCACATCAGTTCGTACACGCTGCTCTCGACAGCAGCGCTGTGCCTTGTCGTAACATTCCCCTCGATAGCAATACTGCGCCTTGTCGTAACACTCCCCTCGATCTGCGGGAGCTGAAGGGAAGTCAGCTTATCAAGCATTTCTTCGAGGGAAGAGAAGCCGCTCTGCTGCTGGAGTGCAGCGCTGAGCAGCTCGACGAGCATGACATGCTTGCCCACAGTCAGAATAATCTGGGACATTACGATTTCGTCACGCTCGGTCCAGGGACAGTCTGTATAGATGTTTTTGGCCAGTTGGAGAAGGGTGCCGAGTGGAAGCTCGTGCGCCGCATCAGAGAGGCAAAGGGAGTCGTATTGGGGCGGGACACTGGTCCTCCTGTCGAACCCTGCGACAGCAGCTCCGTAAAGGTCCGGTCGTAATTCGGAGCGTCGAAGTTGTCTATGATCAGAAGAATCTGAGAGCTGAACTGTGTCAGCCGGTTCAGATTGAAGTTATAAAGCGCGCCGACATCCGCGCGGTCCATGGGAAGGGTGTCGCGGAAGCGGATCGACGCAATTGTGCTCACAAGGTCGCCGGAATAGACGGCGTAGATACCGGTGAACCTGTCGGAGCGGGAGGCAAAGATGGAGGCGAGCGATGTTTTGCCACATGCGCCTTCGCCGCAGATGAAGAAGGGCGCAGAGGAGTTGTCAAAAAATCGACCGATCTCATCCAACTCCTTCTCGCGGCCAAGGAACAGACCCGGTGAAGGCGGCAGCGATGCCGGTGCAACGGCAGGGGCAGAAGAAGACTGTGCTTCCCGGATCTGGACGCGCAGAAGCTGGATCGAGGGCGAGGGGATCAGCCGGCAAAGGTTCTCGCAGCTATCGCGCAGAAGCGCGGCCAGGACCAGCCAGGCGAGCGCCGTGCCAAGATGCCGGCTCAAAGTGTCCGCGTCTGCGCCGTCAGCCTGTGCCGTTTCATATGCCTCCAGACAGGAGCGGATATACATGAAGATGTAATACCTGTCCTGCGGATCCATCTGCGGCGCCAGCCCGTTCTCCTCATCGGAGCCGGTCTCCAGAAACTGCCGGATCTCCCCGCAGAGCGTGTCCATCGTCGCGCTGCTGTACAGGCCGCAGAAGCGGCGGACCAGATAAATATTGGCTTCGACGATGCAATTCATCGCGCTGGACGGAATCGCGGCAGCGGTCCCGTTTACGATCCCGTTGCTGACAAGCGCCTCGTCAAAATAGTGCCTGTCCCCGGACACAGAATACCCCTTTTCTTCGCAGCGGAGCAGGTAGCCGCGCCTCTTGGGGTCTCTTTTGACATAATCCATCAACAGGTCCCAGCCTCCGAAATGCAGATAGAGATAATTGTCCCACCTGTGGTTGGGGCGGCCTGTTTTGGTCATGATGTCTTCCATGAAGTGAAGGCATGTCTCGGAGAGCCCTCCGGGTGTGTGATTGCCGGATGGCAGCTCTTTTTCCGCAGTGGGCCAGCGCATGAAAACACTGTCAGCTTCATCTGTATAGAGCCGCGCCTCGATGGCGGCAAGGGTGAGCACATATCTGTTGTTCATAACTGTACCTGTCTCGTCTCAGTTCCGATGATAGATGAGCCGCAGCTGCAGCTCGCTGATGTCGTCCCAGGAGATAGCGCCGGGCACATCCTCCACACGGATCGTAAACATCGCCTGCCGGTTGATCCAAAAACATCCGTTGTGGCGGCTGAGCGACACGATCGCAACGCAGCCGTCTCTATCAATAATAGCACATTCCACATCCGGTTCTACATCCGGCGACACCACCGATCTTGTGCAGGCAGTCATTCTACCGTGAATGATGATATTTCCTTTTGTCTTATCCAGGACGGTCCGCACCATATCGATCCGGATACCGGTCTCCAGTCCCATGGGGTCTTCTACTTTTGCGTTCATTGGCCTTCCTCCGCCGTGCAATATTTTGACTTTCATCAGGCACTCATAGGATAGAAGCGGACGGCGGCAGGCACAATGCAAATTATGGGGAGTGCGTCCCCTGTTTTTGCACAGACAGAGGGACGGGCGGGGGATACAATCACGGTAGAAGTTATGCAATAGCTGGCTATAAACCAATATTGGGATGAAGGAGGACATTGAAATATGAAAAAGAAAATGGCTGCAGCGTTAATCTCCATTTTTATAGCGGCCTCACTTGCTGCATGTGGGGGAAACTCGGGAACGGGAAGTTCAACAGCGAACACAGATCAGATAAAAGAATCGGAAGCAGCAACTGAGCAAACTGAGCCCACCGATGAGCAGGCTGAAAGTGGGCAAGATGAAAGCCAGACTGCACCAGCAGCAGAAGAGGTGGGGAAACTGTCTCTCGATACTACAATTGAGGAGACTGTGTTATTTGAAGATGACAATGTTAGAATCACTGCTAAAAGTCTGGAATTCAAGTACAATTCGCCATATCTGCATCTTGAGTTCGAGAATAACGGAGATAAAGCACTGTCATTTGTCAGCGGATCTTTAGGATACAGCGGGAATTCTGTAAATGGATATATGGTTGATGGCTTTTATGTAAATGTAAACGTGGAACCCGGCAAAACAGCCCCTGAAGAAGCTTATGTAAGCAGTGACCTTTTGAGCATATTGGGGATAGAAAAGATTAAGGAGATCGGAATTGGGTTTGAGATTAAAGACTCAGATTATAATGAGTACGCACATACAGGCCCATTATACATAACTACATCGGACGCAGATGGAGCAGAGGATAGCGAGACGTACCTGAAGAGCATCCAGAATAAGAGGATCACTGATCTGTATGGTTATACAGTTAATTATCTGGATGAAAACGATTTTCTTCAGAATGAAAAACTAAAAGGTGTTTCTTCTTGTCTGATTACTAATAAAGACGGTGAGCAGAGCCTCTTCCTTGAGGTTGAGAATGTATCGGACAAAGTACTTAACCTTCGTGTAAGCGATATTATTGTTAACGGAGTCCAACTTGTTTCCGGCTCCTGGACGAGTGAAACTATCAATCCCGGGAAGAAAAGATTAGTATCAATTAGTCTTGATGACGCTGCCAGCCATGCAGGCGGAACCAAAGAAGAACTTGGAATCACTGAATATTCAACTGTCAAGATGAGTCTGGATTGCCTTGATGACAATATGAATAATATCTTTGAACAGGAAGCGACGTTCACTCTGAACAACTCGAAAGAATCTTTTATGACAGGTCAAACGGAAGTCTATAACAATAATGATGTTAAGATTTCTTATGCCAAGACACTGAAAGACAAGCATGGTGGAATTCATATGTTATTTTTGATTGAAAACAATTCTTCCAAGGATATTACTTTTGATGTTGATTATGACACACTCTCACTCAATGGAACGATGACTGATTTCATATCATATAGCAAAACACTTTCACCCGAAATGAAGTCGGTTCTCAACATTGAAGTATCTAAATATGACCTTGAAGATGTTAAAATCTCAAGCCCGGAAGAGATTTCTGATATCGAATTCAAACTGGAAATGAGAGACAGCGACTATAATGATATAGACAATCCGACCATTCAGGTGACAACTAAGTGATTGACTAATGCGTTATTGTATAACGACTGCAGAAAATGATGGTTTTTGCAACTACTTTTAGTCATAAGCCGGTATTATAATATGATAATAAGGGAGGAAATCTAATATGAGTAATTTAGGATGGTATCAAACTATGACTACAGTAGCAAAGAAAGTTGGTGGACCTCTTCCATTGGCTGGCCTTATTGTTGCTGCAGGGGCTGTTGTAGGTGGCAGTGGGGTGAAAATTAAGAGCAAAGTGGATCAAATGCTTGATAGGAAGAAAAAGCAGGAAGAAGCCGCCATTGTTCATACGGTAAAAAAAGACGGGAAGAGTAAAGAAGGCCTGATTTTTAAGGTTGGTGATCAATTCAAGGTGTTGGAAGTGGATGGTGATGCCGCGTTGATAGAAAGGATTGGCGATAACAATAATCCTTATTTTGTATCAGTGGATTTTCTCAAAACTATTTCAGATTATCGTTAGAGCCAACGGTAAATGGCGTACAACCAAAGCTAAGAAAGTGATTACCAACTAATTCACCGAGCAAGTGAGGAGAAAATATCAGAAGGGAGAAAACACTATGGCATACAAATTATTCTTAATTGATGAAGATGGATATGAGGATGAGCAGGATGAAATCTTTGATACTGAGGAAGAAGCAGAGGACTATGCTCTTTATCTTAAGGGCTGTGCGCAGGTAGGTGCGGAGATTCTTCATATGTCTAATCCAGGAGATTATCCTTCCGATGAAGCTGAGGAGTTTTCGTATAGGATTGAAGAAGAATGATGTAATGCGCAAATAGTAGAAGTAAAACGAACTCGGAGGTGGTTTGCCCTCATTTGTGGATAAACTACCTCAGAGCTCATATATTTTTCTGATTACATACCAGAGAATGCATGGGACATATCTTTCTCAAAACTGAACTTTTGAAGGAGACGCGCTTTATTTCGTGAAAAAAATAAGGTGAAAAGAGGCGTAAAAGAAGCAAGAAAAAGGTTAAGCCACCCAGACTAAGACCTGCAGATACAACTCACGTATCCGCAGGTCTTTCTTGTCCTATTTTTCACCCACCGAGAACCGACGGAAGTACTCAATGATGAATTACGCAGCTTAGACGAGTATAATAGTACACGTAGGAATTAACGTTTGTGAAATTGTCATCTATAGCAATATCAAATAAAGACGAATGAGGGGAAAGCCATGTCCACGATTAAGATTATCAGCAATCCATACGCTAAGGAGATTAAATTTCAGAAATACAATAGCGGTGACGATTCCTGGCAGAATATCGATTTTGAACATAACGAGAACAGTAAATTACTAAAGCAGGAATTGATTAAAGGTTTCTTTCCCTTTAACGTGAAGG
>CADBIU010000092.1 GCA_902794825.1 uncultured Lachnospiraceae bacterium | reverse complement strand
CGGAAATCCTGACTTATACAAGCAAGCGGGACTATGGAGCAGAGCGAGATGAACTGGAAACAGGATCTCCGTACTGGATGATCTTCACCTTTACGGGGTGATAACGTGTTTCCGGAGAATTACGAGCCGGCTATTAATAAGATGCAGGAAATTCTGGACAATGCGAAGATATGGTAGAGAAAAGGGCAGAGAGTTGACTCTGCCCTTTTTTTGGGAAACGACCTCTGGGGTAGTTTGTTTCGATTGCCTGTAGGACTCGCGGCAGCTTCCGACGAAAGAAAGATATTATGTTTCCAGGTGGAGCAGAGCTCCGGATATTTCCTCAGATGATTCCTCAACCTCAGCACTCGAAGTGCCGTCTGCAACGACATCTTCCTCCGCTTCAGCACTGGCAGAAGCTTCCTCCGTCGCTGCGCTCTCCGCAAGATCCGCTTCTTCTGCCGCATCTGCGTCCACCGCAGCCGTTTCAGCTTCCTCAGAATTAAGGTCATCCTCAACAATTGCGCCCTCTGTAGTCGCCTCAGCATCCAAAGAGGAATCCTCCTCCGTATCAGCGTCAACATCAACCAAATCACCGTCATCTGCGTCCACCGCCGCCGCCGCATCGCCCGGAGCAGGAACGCCCACGACTTCCTTCGCCGCCGAATTACCTGCACCCGCCTGCGAATTGCTGCCGGGGAAAGGCACGACGTTGCTGCTGCTCATGGGTGTGCCTTCAACAGACTTGCCGCCGGACGTGTGCGCAAATTCCGGATCGACACTGGAGGACACGTAATGCATGTAGGGGTAGACAGCGAGGATATCCGTGGTGTCGTTCTTGTCGGGATCGAGCGGAATTCCGAAGTCCTGCTCGAAATCGAAGAGGATCGAACCGTTTGCCACATTGTCACGGCCTTCGGTGCGGCTGATATTCAGCATGTAGTTCATGAAGTCCACCGAGAAATTAATGCTGTCGTCGTCGCCGTAATAATAGCCTTCGGTGAGCGGGCCCTTGATAAATCTGGCCTCGAAATCATCCGTACTCTGGTATCTTCCGCCGGAGATATCTTTGATGACTGAATCCAGGGACTCGCCATTGTGTATTCTTGCCAAAATATAGTCCAACCCGTATTTAAGGGCTACATTGTTGAATGCTATGCCGCCGCTTTCGGTCTGCCTGACGGAAGAGCCGATCTGGGGGTGGCTTCTGGCAGAAAGTTCACTGAGGTAAAGAGTTGCGAGGTAGCCGGCGGTGTAGCGGCTTCCTACAGTATCCACTGCATTGCCGTATTTATCGAATCCGTTTGCGCACTCCAGATCATAAGTGAAATAGTTCTTGATGGAGCCGTCATCCTGCTTCTTATCAAAACCGAGAACATATCTTTTCAGAAGAAGATCTCGTTCATAGAGTTGACGGTACTGCGTATCCTCGGAGAACTCCCGGCGCAGAATGATGAATTCGTCAGGGCGGCCCCTCCAGTTATGCTCAACGGAGGAAGCAGTGCCCTCGATAAACCATTTGGGGAAGCGGGTTTGAAGATACTTTTCAGTTTCCTTGCCGTCCACCATTGTCGGTTCAGTGGGTGTTGTCATTCCGGTCATGCCTGTGCGGTTAAAGTCATACATAAAGACATGGAAAAACTCATGAACCATCGTGTTGGCGAGCTCAATAATGTTCTTCCCCTCTTTGGTGACGACCGGATTGGCAGCTTTTTTGTCTTTGACAAGCATGGCCGTATTAATTGAGACGAAATAACTGAGTGTTCCGTCTTTGGTATCCGGTTTATTTGTGGCATATCCGTAGTATGTGGCATCCGGGTCATAATCAATCTCAAGACCGATGTCCTTGCCGATCCTTCCATTTTCCGCTTCCTGTCTGAAGGAGGGGAATGAAGCAAGAAGAAGATTGACTGCCTGCGGCTGAAGCTTATTGATGATCAGATCCGCAAAGAATTCCAGATCATCCTGGCTGAACACTTTTTTGGCCGCGTCGTTGCAGTGGATCCTTACAAGTTTCTGCAGTTCTGTCTCTGCAGGTGGTTCGTCGTCGATCACGTCATCGCCGCCGCCAAACTCCCACTCGCCATCGCCTTCGTCGTACGCGTCGCTGACAGCGTTAGGATTGCAGTTGCAGTCGTTCTCGTCGGACGAGGTGCTGCAGTAACTGTCATCGTCGCTGCTATTTTTTGGCGTGCGCTCAAAGAGGCTCTTGAGAGAAGCAGGAAGAAGGTAAGTGATTCCGGTATTGTTATCGTAAATGGTGATGACCGGGGAAGCGCCGAACAGCTTCGTAACATCCTTGGTGAACTTGAGCATGTAGGTGCCTGCGCTCTCGTCCGTGTTCGCTATGGTGTAGTTCTCCGGAACGACGTAAGCGATCACAGGGAGATACTTCCGGCCCACCACGGCAGTTCCGGAGATCGTCCGGTTGTCGCTTGCAGTGCCGGAAATCACCTGACCGTCGCTGCTGACCCAGAGAACCGGGACTTCCCACTGCTCCTTCTCAGCTGTCGTGACAAGGGCTTTGTCGTCGAGGCGCTTTCCCGCCTCAGGGGCTTCGATGTCGCTGACGACGGGCTCTTTGACCGTCATGGCATCAGGCCGGCCGGTTGTGCGGTTGGTGACTTTGAGGGTCGCCTCGCGTACGGCGGTGTCGGATTCGGCTGCCTGCGCGCCTGCCGCCTGTGAGCTGGCAGCGGTATCGGCGGTGGATTTGCCGATATCGGTTTGTGCCTGTGCTCCGCTCTCGCTGGCTTCTGTCTGCGTCTCGATCTCAGCGGCGAGCACCGGTGACGCAGGCGCGACCAGGGTGGCCGCCATGACGAAAGCCATGCCTCCGAACAGGGCCTTCTTCAAACTGATTAGTTTATTTCTCATTGACATGCTCCTTTGTGATAAATAATTCAGCACTGCAGATAAAAAGGAAACGACAACCGTTAACTGCATGCTGTATTATAAAAATACGGATTCCTATTAATTATACCGCTGTGCAACTATTCTTGCGATGGGAAAAACGACCTCTGGGAAAAAACGACCTCTGGGGTAATTTGCTCAAATGGACCTCTGGGGTAGTTTGTCCCCAACTGTCTGTAAGAATGGAGCCGGCTTCCAACGAAAGACAATTGCTTTTGGGTTTTAGTGGAGGGTTTTAGTGGAGCCATTTCCACTAAGATTCCTCTAATTTCTTCTCTCGTACGGGAAGAATTCTGCCTGTGTTCTTACGAAAGTAAGGAATTCTTTTTCTTTAGTGGAGCAGAATTCCGAGATACTTCCTACGGAAATGAAGATACTTAGATATCTGGTGGAGACAAACTCAGGATTTTGTCCGACGAGAATTAATGATTTTAACATCTAAGTGGAACAGAACACTGGAAATATTCCGGTGAAACTCAACAAACCAACGCTCTGACATAATAGGAGGAAATAAGTATGAGAATTCTTGTAACCGGCCCCCGCGGCTTTGTCGGGGCGCGAGTCATGGACGAACTTAGCCGGGACGCAATCCCTGCACCTTCCCTTCGAGCAGTTGATGAGGAAAGCATCAGGCGCATGGTGGATGAAGCGCAGCCGGATTTGATCATCCACACAGCGGCCATGTCAGATATTCCTACATGTGAAAACGATCCGGACGGATCATATTACGCCAACGTAAAGGTTCCGGTCTGGCTTGCCCGCACAGGAATCAAGTGCGTTATGTTCAGCACCGATCAGGTCTACAGCGGATGTGCCGGTGAGGGCCCTTACGCCGAAGAGGAGACGGCGCCTTCCAACCTCTACTCCCGCCACAAACTGGAGATGGAGCAGCGCACGCTGGACATCAATCCGGATACAGTCCATCTGCGCGCGACCTGGATGTATGACATGCCAAAATATGGCGTCCCCAACCGCGGCAACTTCCTCGTCAATATGCTGCGCCAGTCAGATATTGCTTTTTCCTACACACAGCACCGCGCCGTTACTTACGTGCGGGAAGTGTCAGGCTGGATCCGGCAGGCGGCCCTTCTTCCCGGAGGAGCTTACAATTACGGAAGCGAGAACGACCTTACCATGCTCGAGACAGCGGAGTGGCTCAAGGCTGAGTTAGATCTTCCTGTAAGGCTTCAGGACGTCGGTCCCCGCCATCATCTCTGGATGGATTGCTCGAAGATCAAAAAGTGTGGGATCAATTTCTGCAGCACAATTGACGGGCTGCAGAAGTGCATATCGGATTACGCGCTGTAAAAGCGACCTCTGGGGTAGTTTGTCCCCAGGTGTGGAAAAAAGAGACCTCTGGGGTAGTTTGTGGACAGGTGTCCACAAACTACCCCAGAGGTCGATTTATTTAGTGCGTTGCCATTTCCATTTTTTTCCGTATGTATTAATAGAAGGTGTCTTCGTTCAAGACCACCGTTCGGCGCTTTATACTACAGGTTTAATGACAAAGCGAACCGTATATGATACTGTAAACTCAACAAAAAAGGACAAGAGGTCCGGAAAGGAAAGGCTATGCTGCAGACACATGCAAACAGAATGAATAACACATATCGCCTGTTTGATCTTCAGGGAACAACTATGCTTACCGCCAAAGAAGCGGCATGGCTTATTAATGTATGCCTTCTTAAGACCGGATCAAGTGGATGTCTGGGACCGGGTGCCTCCCCGCGAGCCTTGGAATAACCAGACAGATTACAGTGATTAATGCTGAGACTGCCGCTTGTCCGAAAAGACAGGCGGCATTTTTGTTTTTAGGTCTGTGGTGTAAACGGAAAGCATAGTGGTCTCCAAAACCTCAGATTTCGGATCATACCCGAACGGACCTGTTTTTGCTCTGATGATGTAATGGTGAGCATACTTGTCTGCCAGGCATGGCGTGCGGGTTCGAATCCCGTTCAGAGCTTTCCGGTCAGCTGTAAGGCTGACCGCTGTGGGAACATAGCTTTAGCGGCAGAGCTGTCGGCTGTTAACCGAATGGTCGCAGGTTCGAATCCTGCTGTTCCCGCTCTCTGGAGCTTCGTCCAATGGTAGGGCACCTGTCTTATACGCAGTATATGCGGGTTCAATTCCCGCAGCTCCGATCATGCTTCTCTGGCGTAACAGGAAACGCAGCTGATTTGTAATCAGCGGATTGCCGGTTCGAATCCGGCGGGAAGCTTTCATGCCGGTATAGTACAAGGGCGAGTACGGGTGATTAGTAATCATTTGATCTCTGTTCGAATCAGAGTATCGGCTTCGCGGGTGAGTGGAACGGAATACCACTTCAGCTTCATACACTGACAATAGCAGGTTCGACTCCTGTGCCCGCAAGCATATTGCAGAGTGGCCGAGAGGGAAAGCGGCGTCGTCACATGGCGTTTCATGTCGGTTCGATTCCGATCTCTGCAACTTTGGGGCTTTAGCTCATTCGGGAGAGCATCTGTTTTGCAAGCAGAAGGCGGCGGGATCGAAGCCCGCAGGCTCCATTCAAATTATGTCCTCGGAGGCTAAAGACCTCTGGGGTAGTTTGTCCCCGTAGGCTAACGGAGAAACCGAGTGGCTACGATCCACTTGATGCGCGTTCAAGTCGCGCCGGGGATACTGCGGCTGTGGCAGAATTGGCCATGCAGTTCGAGTCCCGTCAGTCGCCTGAATATCATGATTTGAGTTGACCGGAGGGTCAACTCTTTTTTTACAGAAAACCTGACCTCTGGAGAAAAATGACCTCGGAAAAAAGACCTCTGGGGTAGTTTGTCCCCAGGTGTGGAAAAAACAGACCTCTAAAAAATGACCTCTGGGGTGGTTTGTCCACCGAAAAGGGTCGAGTAGATGTTGGAAACAATTCCACATCTACTCGACCCTCATGTCACATCAAATTACTTTTATTTGAGTGATTCCAGTCGTTTTTTCAGCTCAAGAATTTCCTCCGCAAGTGCATCAGCACGCTTTTCTGCAGCATCAGCACGCGCCTTTTCCAACTCAGTATTAGCACGTTCTTCTGTGCGACCTTGCTCCAGGCCTTCTGCCCGACCTTCTGCCCGACCTTCTGCCCGACCTTGCTCCAGGCCTTCTGCCCGACCTTCCTTTAGGCCTTCTGCCCGACCTTCAGCCAAACCTTCCGCTCGGGCTTCTATCCGTTCTCGCTCAAGTTGTTCTAGAAATGTCATATATTCAGTCCTCCATTTGATGTGATCGCGAGCTTTTTTCACTTCATTTTCCAATTCGTTTGTAAAGCCGTCGCTTGGCTTGCCTGAGGCGATATAATCCAGAAATGCCTGCAGCTTATCTGAAACATCACGCACTGTCCCTTTTGCGCATAGGAATATTTTTTCGGTTTCATCTCCCAACTCAATCCGAGAATCTTCGCGGCACAGATTCAGAAAACTATACTTATGCCTGCCAACATCTTCAAAAAGATTGAACCGGCAGATGTAGATCACGTAGCTTCGGTTCAGTTCACTGTAGTGCGCGCCTCGCTCCAGCAGATTAAGATCGATCATTCCTTGGGAATAGCGACTTCTTTTTGCAATTGAATCTGACTCTGCGTTCTGCATTTCGATGTCATAGATGATGCTGTCGCTTCCCTCAGCATACACGTCAAAACGTACACCTTTCCCGTTTGCTGTGATTTCAATGGGCTTTTGCGGATTTACACTGGCGAGTTCCCCAACTTTTTGGTCCAGTACCAGTTCCAACAGCTCCCGGCACAACGTCGGATTCTGTTCCAAAATCTTGCAGAACATGAAATCATCGTTAAATGTCAGTTCCTCATACCTTTTTGCCATACACGTTCCTCCTAAGCTGTCTGTAATGATGGCAGAGCAGGAACTGAAGTATGCGATTCTTTTGGCACCCCATAATTCCTGCTCAATATTATGTTGCGAGCAAGGAATTTCTGTGGAGAATACCACTTGATGCGACGGATGCCGCTAAGAATTGAAATATGACTTGCTTAAATCTAGATTATCACATTTGGCGGAAGGTGGCAATTTCCTGCCAATCGTGAAAACCGACCTCTGGGGTAGTTTGTCCCCAGGTGTGGAAAAACCGACCTCTGGGGTAGTTTGTTCCGAAACCATAGAAAAGCCCGGCAAACTGAGCATTCATTCTGTCACAGTTAATCTTTGGCAGGAACAAAATAGTGAATTACCCGATTCAAACCAGTATAATAAACATAACACCCCCAAAAAAACAGTTTAGAAAAACGAGGAAAATCATATGCAGACATGGTATTACGAAGTTGTGAGCATTGATGGCGATTATGCAAATCTCCGCCGAATTGACATACCGTCCGATGATTTGAAACTGGTTGCCAGAGCGCTGCTTCCGGCAGGAATATACGTGGGATGCAAGCTGAAATACGAGATGTTCCAATATGAATTGGTGGAGCAATAAGACAGCCATGAGCAAATACGCACTAAAGATCAAGACCGAAGAAACCGGCACCAAAGTCATATCAATACTTCGGAAGTTCGATCCGTCATTGTCAATCGCCGAGATAAGAAAGAGGATGCAGGAAGACGACTTTGTCGTCAAATACGACCTGCTCCATTGGGATGTAACCGAAGAAATGGCAGGGATCGACCGCATAACCAAGTTCGAAGGCCTCATACAATCGCTGGAGGACTGCGGTGCCACAATAGAGATATACAACGGTGAAGAGCCAGTCAGCAAGGATTTCTTCCAAAACAGCATGCAAATGCTGAGAGAGATCTCTGATGAAGTGGACGAAGATATGGACCGGGAAGCAGAGTTGTGATTGAAATATGTTGAATAATAAAAAGAGATTACCCGAGGAAACCCAAATGCCACATCAAATGACCCAAAACGAACGACTGGACTATCTTGTAGAAGCGTTCAAAGCCGATTCCGGAGAGTACAGGTATCTACGGACACCGAAAGACACGGAAGGCAAGCGGCGCATACTCCGTTCCCTCATGAACATCCGCATGCCCGGAGAGATGGACGAAAGCGTCGTGGAGATACAGGATGACTATCTGCAGGAGAGGATCCGGGAAAACGGAATCGTAGAGCTCAGCGACATTCCGGCCATTAATGACCGAAATAGCAGCCTGTCGATCTGGCAAGGCGACATCACGAGGCTGAAAGTCGACGCCATTGTCAACGCCGCGAATTCCCAGATGCTGGGCTGCTTTGTCCCGATGCATACCTGTATTGATAATTGCATCCATACTTTTGCCGGGATCCAGCTCCGCGCGGAGTGCAACCGGCAGATGAAAAGGATGAGGAGCAGATACGGCAGGGATTACGAGCAGCCGACAGCAGTGCCTATGCTGACAGACGCCTACAACCTCCCGGCGAAAAAAGTGGTCCACGTAGTGGGGCCGATCGTGCAGGATAGGCTGACGCCGGAATTGGAGCAGGACCTGGCGGACTGCTACAGCAACACACTGGATCTGTGTGCAGAGAATGACCTGAGGAGCGTGGCTTTCTGCTGTATTTCGACAGGCGGGAATGGCTTGAGGCTCATCCGGGAAAGGTGGACAGGGTGATCTTCAATGTTTTTAAAGATGAGGACAGGAGATACTATGAATCAGAATTACAATGAAACGCCTAATGGATATCTTGAGAGCATTAACAAAGGGATACAGACAGCGAGAAAGCTCAGCGGACACATGACGCGCGGAAAGGGCACGAAAGAAGAGCGGGTCAAAATACTGACTGAAGAGCTCCGCAATGCTGACGCCATCGTGATCGGAGCAGGCGCCGGTCTTTCCACTTCCGCGGGCTTTACATACAGCGGGGAGAGATTCGAGAAATACTTCGGAGATTTCAAGGCAAAATATAACATCCGGGACATGTATACAGGAGGCTTCTATCCTTTCCCGGATGACGAGAACCGCTGGGCCTGGTGGTCAAGGCATATCTATGTGAACCGCTATGTTTTGCCGCCCAAACCGGTATACAACCGGCTGCTGGACCTCGTGAAAGACAAAGATTACTTCGTGATCACTACAAACGTGGATCACCAGTTCCAGAAGGCGGGCTTCGACAAGGAGAGACTGTTCTATACCCAGGGAGATTACGGCCTCTGGCAGTGCAGCGTGCCGTGTCATAAAAGGACATATGACAACAAAGGGAAAGTCGTAAAGATGCTGCTCTCGCAAGGCTTCGCGATTGGGCAAAACAGTGAACTCACCGCACCGGTCCTGGAAAACGGAGAAACTGATTTCTCTATGTTGTCGACGAGAATACCGTCCGGTCTTGTCCCTTATTGCCCGGTCTGCGGAGAGCCGATGACCATGAACCTGCGCTCTGACGATACTTTTGTAGAGGACGAGGGATGGCGCCGCGCGTCTGCGGCATATGCGGAGTTCCTGGAATGCCATAAGACCAAACGCGTTGTATATCTGGAACTCGGTGTGGGCGCCAACACGCCGGTCATCATTAAATACCCGTTCTGGCATGAGGCATATGCAAACGACAATGCGTTCTACGCCTGCATAAATTACGGAGAAGCATTCTGTCCGGAAGAAATCGAAGACAAGAGTGTATGCATTGACGGCGACATCGGCGACGTGTTAAATGAAATACTCTAAAGGGGGCAATATGACAGACAGAAAGATCAATAGGGCAGCGCTTTGCATCGTGATGAGTCTGGTGCTGGCACTTAGCGGCTGCGCGGCAGCGGCACCCGCCACTGGACAGGGGAGCACCGGGAAGGAAGCAGCCGGGCAGGAGAGCACCACGCAGGCGAATGCCGGCCAGGAAGCGGCCGGGCAGGAGACCCCCGGACAGGAAGCGGCCGGGGCGAGCGCCGGACAGGAAGCGGCCACACAGGAGACCCCCGGACAGGAAACCGTCGGCGAGGAAATATCCTCACAGACAACCGTGGAGGAGGACGAGTTTGACTTCGAGGAAGGCGATCCGAACACACCTGCAGCGGACGGAGAAATGCCGTCCAAATTTGACTTGCGCGACGTTCAGGTCAAAGGATCCGGGATCGTTCCTCCGATCAGGTTCCAGAATCCCTTCGGAACTTGCTGGGTCCATGGCCCCACTGCGGCGGCGGAGATCAGCATTCTCGGCAGCGGGCTGGCGCAGGACGACGGTTATACAGCAGAGACTTTCAATCTGTCGGAGAAGCACCTGTCGTTTTTTGCCTACACTGCGCTGAATGACCCGGAGGATCCGCAGAACGGAGAAGGAATGAGAAGTTCCGTTCCGCTGACCGGATCACAGAAGTTGCAGGGCGGGGACCCGCAGTACGTGACCTGGCTGTATGCTTCGGGCATAGGCCCGAATCTGGAGGACAGAAGCGGGCTGGATGAAGGCGATGAGGAGGTGCTGGCCTATAAGGGAAGAAACGAAGAGACAGAGAGCCGGCCCGTCACCTGGTACGATGAAAACGGTGAAAAACACAGCGGCTGGAGACGGTTCTGCTACAGCAGCGACGACGATTGGGAGATTCCCGAGAAATACCGGTTCTATCAGTCCTACAGGCTGAAGGATTCCTATATTTTGCCTTCTCCGGCAAAGTATGAGAAAGGGAACGACTATTCCTATAATCCGAATGGAACCGCGGCGATCAAACAGCAGCTGCTGGCATACCGCGGCGTCTCATTCTGTATTAACGCAGAGAGCTCGAGGCCGGACTGGACGACGAAAAAGTGGAAATACCTCAGCCCGAACTGGGCGCAGTATACATACGACAGCGTATTTGACAATTCTCATTCTGTATGTATTGTGGGGTGGGACGACGACTATCCCAAGGAAAACTTCAACGAGGGACACCAGCCTCCGGAAAACGGTGCTTTTTTAGCCAGGAACAGCTGGGGATCTGACTACAATGAGTTCCCCACGAACGGATACCGGCACTGGGGAATCGAGCAGGAAGAGAACAAACATAACGGATATTTCTGGGTATCCTATTACGATAAGGCGCTGCAAAACTTCGAGGCACTTTCTTTTGACAAGAGCAACGTCGGCTCGAGCTACTATGTGCAGCAGTACGATTATGCGCTTGGCCACCACGTAAGAGAAGTTGTGTCAGATTCTGAGTCAAAG
>CADBIU010000091.1 GCA_902794825.1 uncultured Lachnospiraceae bacterium | reverse complement strand
TGCATCATTCGGCCATATCCGACAGGCAGACAGCTAACAACAGATGTAATATCGGGGTGCTGGGCGCTGGTGTGACCACCGTTCAGCATGCCCTATTTATATTTCCACTATGGCTCTCTACAAATTTCGCAGACTGAACAAACATGCCGCCACTCCCACAGCAAGGATCGTATACTCGGCCTTTATAAGGCTGAAGCACCTCAACAAGTGTGCGTACAACACAGGAAGGAGTAAAGAACTCACCGCCACGCTTACCTTCTTGTTCTGCAAACATCGAAAGGCAATACTCATAGGTCCTGCCAAGAATATCTTTCTCGTCACCATGCTCAATCATCTTGACATTGGTAAACAAATCCACAACATCACCAAGACGGCGCTTATCCAGTTCCGGACGAGCAAAGTTTTTAGGAAGTATATCCTTCAGACGCTTGTTTTCTTTCTCAATGGCCCTCATAGCATCATCGATCACAACGCCAATCTCAGGAGTATGTGCTTTCGCTGCTATCTCGCTCCATCTGGCACCAACGGGCACAAAGAAGATACCTTCGGAAATATACTCATCGATATCTTCCTCGAAGCCATCTCCTTCCTCTAACAGTTCTTGATACTTTGCCTCAAATCGATCTGATATGTATTTCAAGAAAATAAGCCCAAGGACAACATTCTTATACTCCGAAGCATCCATATTGCCGCGGAGCACACATGCAGCATTCCATATTTGTTTTTCAAATCCGATATCAGCTGTAACTTTATCTGCCATTATTCACGCCTCCATTTAGAGCATCTATATGTAAGTATCGGTACTGATTATTCCCGCGATAGTTATTACCTCAACATTTGTCCTTTGATCATTTTCAAAACATTATCACGTGCTTCCGAAAAGCTGTCACAAGCGATCAAATCAACATCATAAGAATTAATCTTACTACTGAGTATCATCGGATACCAAAAAGGCGAATGCAAAGCGCTCTCTGTCTCCTTCTCATTTTTGACATAGTAGATGAAAACTCTTTTTTGAAGCGACGCGGCATAAACCATTTCTGCAATGGTTCCCGGACATGCTGAATTATCCAGGAGGAATACTGCAACAGTACATCTCTCAATCTGGCGCTTTTCCATCTCGACGATATCCTGGTCCAGCATTCCGTCCGTTTCAAAATAGTAAGGGCCAATGTATGCCAGGCGGCTCGATAATACAACAACATCTGAATTATTTAGCAGTTTGTTGACATCGTTTAGCAGTATCGCCCGATAGTCCTTTGCCACTTTTTTCTCTAAAGCGGCGTCATTATAATCAAAATCAAACCTGCCTCCGCAGTATAAATATTCCATGGCCGCTCTGCCCGATCTTCTCTTTTCTTACTGGTTTTCCACACTTTCCATCATAGTACCAATAGAATTATTATACGCTTTAAAAAACTATAAATCACTAATGTAATAGTACTACCCCAGAGGTCGAGGTCCTCATAACAGAAAATTAATAATCCGTTCGATTGAAACATATGTTCGATTGTTGTAGTATAAAAACTACTGATTGAACGTTTGGATGCAAAATAGAGATATGTCCGGGGGATACGTTTATGGATCTCAATTATAAAATCATCGCTGTAGATTTTGATGGAACGCTCTGTTACAGCAATTGGCCCGAGCTTGGAGCGCCCAATACAATGCTTATAGATTATCTGCTGCAGGAGAAAGCCGCCGGCAACAAACTTATTCTCTGGACGTGCCGCGCAGGAAAAGCTCTCACTGTGGTGCTGCGAGCAGGGCCTGACTTTTGACGCAGTCAATGACAATCTGCCGGAGATTGTCGAGCTTTACGGGAACAACAGCAGAAAGATCACCTGCGATCTCTATATTGACGACAAAAGCGCGTTTATTGATTCCATGGGACGGATCAGGGGAGCTGGTTTATAACCCTTGCATTAGTTCTCTTCTTTCTCCCTCAAAAGAGGTCGCCGACCCTGCTGATTAATCAGCAAGATGCGACGACCCCTCCGGCTTCATTTATCTGCCCCTCCATGATGCTTAAAGGTAATGGAATCCTCCCCTAAACTGACTGAACCTCTCCCCATATTGATCGTAACATTAGTCTTCGGATGCTCCAGAAGACCGCGATTCACCATGGACTGGAGCACCCGGTTCAGGTCGAGCTGAATGCTGCCGATCTGCTCTTCCGGTCCCTCCGCGGAGATACTGATGATCATTCTGTCATCGACAATTTCCTGGATCCCGTCGAAACTCGGTCCTTTAACGATATACGGGTTCATCTCTTTGACCTTGGGGAGTTCTTCGTCAAAGAGCTTCCGGATCTCTTCAATAGATACCGTGACAGGCAGGTTGAGCTTGACCGAGCAGACGGAGGTCTGCTTGCTGTAATTGATGACGCTCCCGATCTCATGATTGCTGATGATCTTGACTTCATTGGAGCCGCCCGTAACCTTCGTGGAGCGGACGCCGATCTCTTTCACTTTTCCCTTAAAATCTCCGATCCGGACGATATCACCGACATAGTAGTTCCTCTCAAAGACAATGCTCAGGCCGGCCAGGATGTCCGCCACAATATCTTTGGCGCCAAGCGATATGGCCAGCGACAGAAGGCCGATCGAGGCCAGGAGCGTTGTCGTGTCGACGCCCAGAAAACTGAGCGAGACACAGACTGCACCGATAAACATCGCGTAATTGAGGAAGCTCCGCACCAGTTTAAATATAGTCTCTCCCTTTGTATCTGTGAGACTCACCAGTATCAGAGTGATCATTTTCAGAGTCAGATACGCCAAGTACTCGATGCAGAATGTAACGACTACCGCGATTCCGGAGAAGAGGTTGATGCCTTTGGTCCAGTTGCCTCGTATGACAAAGGACAGGACCGAGTGCCTTGCCAGCGGTGGATTGCTGTATGAGACCAGGATCAGGGCCACCAGGAGGATCCCGATCAGCCGTTTAACCGGATTTTTCATAACTCTTCAACTCGCTTTCCGACATCAGCTCTATCGCGACTCCGCTCTCTCTTACATCAGCGGAGCTGCCAGTCTCAGGATCATCTGGCCAAAGCGCATGAAGGCGCCGCGCCCGTTGGCGTAGAACTTGGTCACTTCTTTGCTCTTGGCAAATGTCTCTTCAAAATCTCTCTTTGTGTCCATTACCGCGTCGCAGTCCGCATACAGGCAGCCGTTCTCGAAGTGATGATACAGGCTGCGATAGTCCAGATTGATCGTGCCGCAGGTCGCCATGAGATCGTCCGCGATGGACATCTTGGCGTGGCAGAAGCCGGGCGTGTACTCGAAGATCCGGACGCCGTTCCTGGCCAGTCCGTTGTAATAGGAGCGCGTCACGCTGTAGACGATCTTCTTGTCCGGAATACCGGGTGTTATGATGCGGATATCCACGCCGCGTCGCGCTGCCAGCGAAAAGGCGTGGCACATCTCGTCCGTGATGATCAGATAAGGGGTGATAAACCAGCAATACTTCTGTGCGCTCTCCGCCATGCTGATGTAGACGTCTTCCCCTACATGGACCTCATCCATGGGCGAATCCGCGTAAGGCTGCACGAATCCGAGGTTCTCGCCGACGGCTGCCTCCCTGCCCTCGAGGAACTTTCCGTCCGTTTCGACCCGTTCCCTGATCTTGCCAAAATATTCTTCCTTGTCCTTGACGATCCTGGCCTCTGTGTCCTTGACGATCCTGGACCCTGCGTCCTTGACGATCTTCGCCTCCACATCCCCGACGATCTTATTCTCCATATTCTTGACCATCTCGACCTTATCGGTCCCGGCCTTACCTGTCTCAGCTTTGTCAGTCTCGGTCTTACCGCCCTCGGAAGGAGCTGCTTCTGCGGCTTCACTGCGCCGCTCTTCCATATCCGCGTTGAGCATGACGCCGCCCTTTTTCAGGACTTGATGCGCATTGCTGGCGATCAGATACTTTGTGAATTCCATGTCGTCTTTGTCATTCTCGGATACGGCGTTCCACATCTCAAGGAATGTCACCGTAAGGCTCTGCACCGCATCTCCCTCCAGGCGGATGCCGGTGTCCTTCCAGAATCCGAACGGCTCCGTTCTGTGGAAATACTCGTTGGCCAGGTTGTACCCTCCCGTATAGCCGACTTTTCCGTCAATTACCGTGATCTTTCTGTGGTCGCGGTTGTTCAGGAACAGGTTGAGTCCCGGGGCAAAGGGATTGAACACGCGGCACTTGATCCCGTAGCTCTCCGTGCGCTTGACGAAATCCGTGTTGATAAAGCCGAGGCTCCCCATGTCATCGTAGAACACTCTGACCTCTACGCCCGCTTTTACTCTCTCCGCCAGGATGTTCCGCATCTCGTGCCAGCACTCCGCGTCTTCGATCGCGTGGTATTCCATGAAAATGAACTTCTCGGCCTTGGCAAAATCTCTCTTCTGTGCCTCGAACCCTTTCTCGCCGTCGTCAAAATATTCTACCTTGGTGTTCTGGTAGACCGGGTATCCCGCCTGCTTACGGATGTAGTTCACCAGTCCGCCCAGACGGCCGTCTTTCTTTACGGCATTTTCGGCCACGTCTTCGTTTGCCGGCAGCATGGGCATCAGGATCTTGTCCACATCCTCATAGCGCTTGCGCATTTTGAGCGTATGTCCGTTGAGGCCGATCAGAAAATAGAGCGCCGTTCCGAAGATCGGCAGCATCATGATCACGTACATCCATGTCATTCGGATCGATGCCGTCTTATGATTTCCGTAGATTGCAAGTACAAGGATCCAGGCAAGGATGTGCAGTACTGTATAGATCCATCCCGCCGCCTTTCCGGCCCAGAAGATCAGGGCCAGAATTACTCCGACCTCCAGAAGGATCGACAGGACGGCGAAGACCATTCTGCTGACACCGTTTTTAACCGATGCTTTTGTTTCCAATGTGTTATTTTTCATCTGGTTGTCTACCTCTCTCACCTCTTGTCCTTGTCAATAAACTTCAGTGCAATGACAGCAACAACTGTAAAGATTACGATCATCAAAAGTATGGCGCCCCATGCCGGCAGCACATTGGCGGGAATGGCCTCATAGGCGGGCTTTAAATTATTCTGCCCCGACCATTTGAGGAAATCATTAAGCATACCGTTCTTCTCCACACCCTGCAGCACATACAGGAGCGGCTTTTCCCCGTAGAAGTCCGCGTCTTTAAACTGGACCAGCGTGTTCCACAGCGATACCATGGGCTGCTCGTTGTAGCGGCCGATGACGCACAGGCTGTCCGATCCCCAGTGGGATATGGTGGTCACTTTGATAAAATCCGCCGCTCCCAGGTCAAAGAAATTGCCCGAGAAGATCAGCTGATAGATCAGCAGGAAAGGCATGACCGTCATGGCTATGGTCGTGTTCCTGACGAGACAGGAGACCATAAGGGCCATGATGTCGGCCGCATAAGTGACCAGCAGGATCGTGATGCCCATATCGACGATTCCCCAGCGCGTTATGACGCCGGACTTCGGGAAATGGACGCCCGCCACGTGGCAGATCAGGAGCGTGATCAGCGTCTGCAAAAAGCACAGGATCAGCTGATAGGCCATGTGAGCCAAAATATAGGATGTTATATGCATGCCTGCGCGATGCTCTTTTTTGACAATATCCCGCTCACGGCACACCACCTGGATCGAGTTGAAGAAACCGTTCCAGACACAGACGCAGGTCAGGGCGAAGGTTCCCATGGTCGTTCCCTCCTGCGTGACGAACATGTTGTTTCCCACGACAAAGGTCACGAGAGCCGCTATGACAGCGCCGATCGGAAGAACGACCCAGTCGCTCTGATAGACGAACATGCGCAGGAATTTGCGGAAATAGATCCCGAACTGATGGAAGCGTCCGGTATACTGCAGTTTTTCGGTTGAAATCTCTGTCATGACGCCTGTCCTCCTTTCTGCGAAGAGGCAAGGGCCATATACTTCTCTACCAGTTCATCTGCCCGTCCTTCGCCGCCTTCTTCCTTGCTGTTGACACTCATGACAATCTGTTCCATGGTCTGTTTCCCGAAGAATTCCTTAGCTTCCTGCGGCGTTCCGTAGAAAGCGAGACGCCCGGTCTTGTCGGAATCCTTGGCGAGCACGATGACTTTATCGAACAGGTCGATCACGCGGTCCGGCGTATGCGTGATCACGATCACGATCCTGCCGTCATCGGCAATCTGCCTGAGCTTGGTGAAGATTTCCCTTGAAATTACGCCGTCCAGACCGGAGTCCGGTTCATCCAGGATAAAGAGGGCCGGATCCGTCACCAGTTCCATGGCGATACAGATTCTTCTCAGCTGTCCGCCCGACTTCTTGGATACAAGGCCGTCCTGCCCGGAGGTCAGGCCGAGAAGGTCCATGTCCTCCTTGATGATCTGTTCCCGCTTCTCTTTGGAGACCGAAATGGGAAGGCGCATCTCCGCTGCGTCTCCGACCGTGTTGATCACCGTATCATTTCCTCTGATCAGGTTCTTCTGCGGGACAAAACCGATCTTATGCTTGACGCTGTCGTAGTCCTCATAGACGTCCACGCCGTTTAAGAGGATCTTCGCGTCCGCCTGCTCGTATCCGATCACCGCGTTGATCAGCGTTGTCTTTCCCGCGCCGGATCCGCCCAGAAGCAGAACCAGCGACTTGGGAGGAATATTCATGGCGACGTCCTTTAAGAGGCGGTGCTCCTTGCCAAAGTCGGTGACGACGCGCTCCTTAAGGTGTATGCTCAGGCCTTCGCTGGTCTCAGGGACAGACACATTTAAGGGAATCGGTCCCTGCGCCGCATGTCCGTCAGCGCCCGGCCCTTCCGCGTCGCCTTCCATAAGGCGCTCTCTCTGCGGCTGGTATTTGCTTCCCAGTCCGATGATCATAAGCGGCAGCCAGTTGGCGACAAGCCACAGGATGACCCATTTTTTGCTCAGTCCGAACAGCTTGAGGATCTGCATGTAGATCCTGAGCCGGTAGATGAACAGGAAAACGTACGCGACCAGGTGGACCAGAGAAGCAAGTGTCCCGAGCGCCTCTCTTTCCTTGACCGCATAATCCGTGACCACGGCGATGACGAACAACAGGTCCATGACACCGCAGTACATGCCTTCTCTGCTCAGCCCGACGCTGTCGCCCAGACAGTAAATACGATACCCCGGAACCCAGGCCGGCCATTTCTTTTTCCAGCCCAGCTTGCCCGAGATCACGAACAGGGCGATTGACAGGAGCAGCCAGTCAAACAGCCCGCTTATGGCAACAAACCATTGATAATTCATAATTGAGCCCCTCTTTTTGCTGTTTTGCTTGCCGCTTTGCAGGCTTTCGGCCCGCGCGCGGTACGTGAATGGTTCGTGACATCACTACAAGCATAGTATTTTACGTTATTCCTCATTTATCGAGGTAAAAATTCCGATCCACCAGGCTGACGCCCTTCCCTTCCAGGACCGCATTAAAAAGCCCCTCGGAATCAATGAATTCCGAGGGGCCGCGCCACGCTATTTTTTATTCGTCGGGCTGCATCCGTCACTTAAAATCTTTTCCCAGAAGCTCTTTAAATTTATTCTCGTAAGCCGCAAGGCCCTGATTTCCCGTTATGCTGCCGAGCACCTTGCCGTCTGAATCTACAAAGTAGGTAAGCGGAAAGATATTAGTTTCCAAATCCTTTCTCATCTGTTCCGTCGCAGGTATGTTGATGTACGTAGCCCCGTGCTGTTCCAGCTTCGCTCTGCACTTTTCAAGTAAAAAAGAGATCCGAGGCTTTTCCGCTCCGGATCTGTCTGTCTATTATTATTTCACTATTTTGGCAATAGCAGAGGTCTATTGATCTATTTATTAATCTCACGATAATAGGCCAAAAGCCTGTCTCTCGCTTCGCTTTTCTTATCTGCAATGTCTATTATGATGTCAAATAATTCCGGATCAGAATCTCTGGAGATCAACAGTTCCCGAGGAGAAGGGTCGTCTGTGAGACCGGCAAGATATTCCGGGGAAGTCCTGAGTTTCTGGGCGATGAAAACAAGGGTCTGATAAGATGGCGTCCGGACTGCGGTTTCGTAGCGAAGATATCCCATTTTTGAAAGGCCGAGCAGGCGCGAAGCCTCAGCTTTGTTGAGGCCGCGCGCTTCACGGATTTTGATTAAGCGATCAGGCAATAGAGTCATTTCCATAATAAAAAAACCTCCTAAAACTGTTGACAAGTATCCATTGGAGACTAAAATGATATATAAAAGGTATCCGATGGATACATTGTAATAGTATTTGCAGGCATTATCAAGTCAAAAGGAGGTATTCAATTTGGGATTATGGTTGATGGCAGAAGACAAAATTGAGGTTGTTCCGGCAGTGGATGACAAATTTATCCGGGAATTCGTTGAGTTTAGTATAATCAGCTGTCCGGTGGAATATTGCACGGAGAAGTTTGCCAACCCATGGTTCTTTGATTCAGAGAACAAGCTGGCATGTGTTTCCGGGAAATTTGCAGAGCCTGAGATTTGGTACAGGCATCTGAAAATGTATCTTTTTGATCGTTGGGGATACAAGGTTCCGGATGAGATCTCTATAATTGCAGATTATGATAAAGGATTTTGGAAACTTGCTGAAATCAGAGCTGCAGAATACGAAGAATGGAAAAAACGATCGGAAGCGATCATGGATGGCAATTATGGGTATGACTCTCTGTTTAGCTTTACAAGGCTGCAGCGCACTTTGTCTCCTCTTCCAAGAGGTTTTGCGCCAAAACTATGCGAGCAGGAAGATGCCTGATTGAAGGAAACATAATTGTGGCCGCATAAAATCCCCCGCCTGAATCGGCGGGGGATTTTTTTATGCCTGATCGGCCACGACCTCTGGGGTAGTTTGTCCACAGGTGTGGACAAACTACCCCAGAGGTCGCTCCCACCCAGAGGTCGCTCCAGCTAAAACATCAGAGTCCCATCTTGCTCATGATCTGCTCGGGTGTCACGCCCGGATGGGTAACATAAAGCCGCACGATCTGCTCAGCAAGCTCTCTACTTACATTTCTGCGCGCCGCGATATCCGCTACGGTTCTGTGCCTCTCAAGGTCCGTTCCAATCTTGCGGATCAGATCTGCCGTGACCTGATTGGGGGAACAAACTACCCCAGAGGTCGAGGCTGCTGAGGCTGCTTTCGCATGAGGAATATCTATCCTCTCCACTGTGATGCCATAGGACTTCTTCCCGGAACCACCTTCTGGCAAAACATTGTCGGACAGATCGGTATCCGGCACCGTCAGCACTGCCATCGTGATAGCCTGGTTGAAACGGCGCGGTCCGCAGCTGCCCGGGTTAAGGTAGAGCGTCCCATTTATGTAATCCTGAGCAGGCTGTGTCCGTAGATCACAACGTCCGCTTCCACATCAGAGGGAATGTCTTTCTTCTTATGAGTCATGAAGAACTTGCGGCCGTAGAGCTCTACCTCCAAGGTATATGGTATGTCCGACGCCCAGTCGCGGTCATTGTTGCCGCGGACGACGTAATAGTTTCCGGACAGACTTCGAATCTTCTCCAGCGTATCCGGTCCGCTTATATCTCCGCCGTGAAGAACCAATTCACAACTCTTGATAATATCTGCCACCTCAGGCCGCAGCAGATTGTGGGTATCCGAGATCACTGCGATCCTGTGACCGGGCTTATGTTCATTTCTCAACTTGATGCCCTCCTAACTTATCTTGGGCTAAACGACCTCAGAGGTCACCTTTTCCCGCCAGCTCCAGCAGCACCTTCCCGGCTGCACGGTGAACTACCCACCGCCTACGCATAATCGCTAAGAGGCGGGAGCTTCGTGCCGCTTACGCGGTCTGCGGCTGGCACACAGGATATCCTTATAGGTCACAGCCTTCACTGTTCCATACAGATACCCGCAGTCCATTCCTTCCGGGAAGATCCGCTTGTCATACTTCCTTCCGGTATTGGCGGCTCCATTGATATCGGCATTCATGACCTTCCCGTCATCCTGAAGGTACAGGCCACGTTTTATCCTCTTCCCTGTGAAGAATATGCTTTCCGCGTCCCCTGTTCCGTATGTCGGGATATAGTCCCTGTTCCCGAAGCAGGCTTTGGAAGTATAGCTCTCTTCCTGGAGGATGACCCGGATCCCATACCGCACACAGACTGCCTGCAGGATACGGCGGAACCTCGCGAAGGGAACCTGCACGAAGGACTGGTTTGTCTTCCTTCCAAGGTCTATGTCCTGTTTCTGGCCTTTGTTGTAACCGATGATCAGGTAGGAAAGGCCCCTCTCCTTCATCGTCCGGCAGATATAGTGGGCATACTTGTAGAATGTATCCCTCAGGAACGCGTCACGCTTCCTGGAGATCCGCTCC
>CADBIU010000090.1 GCA_902794825.1 uncultured Lachnospiraceae bacterium | reverse complement strand
TTGACATCATATCGACTATATGAATTTGTAAACGTGCTAATTTCCGGCGTAAAGTGCGCAGGACTTTTTAGGAAACCGGGGTTTTGACCCCACCATCATTAATATGTTAAAGTATGTAATTTGTTAAGAAAGGATATTGATATATGTGGGTTATACGCATGGCGCTTGCGCTTTTATTCGCGGCTCTGGTCATCCTGATCGATCTGCCGCTGCACCTGATCACCTCGCTGATCGAGAAGGCCAAACCGGGCTCCTGCACTGAGTTCAGGCACAACTTCGCGAGACTTGCGATGGAAGGGATCTGGACGCTGGCGGGCGGCAAGGCCATCATTCTCGGACTTGATAAAGTGCCGACAGATAAGGCGGTACTGTTTGTGGGCAACCACAGGAGCATTTTCGACATCATCCTGGCGGGGTCGCTGATCAGATATCCGGTCGGCTTTGTCGCCAAAAAAGAGCTGAAGGGAACGCCGATCACACTGATCATGGAGGAGATCCACTGCCTGTTTCTGGACCGAGAGGATCCCAGGCAGGGCCTCAAGACGATCCTGACGGCCATTGATTATGTCAAGGACGGCATCTCGATGTTCATTTTCCCCGAGGGAACACGCTGCAAGGTGGAGGGAACATTTCTTCCATTCCACGCCGGCAGTTTCAAAATAGCGACGAAGGCCAAGGTACCGGTGATCCCGGTGACGTTAGTGGGGATGGGAGATATTTTTGAAGACCATTTTCCCCGCATCAAGCGCGTGCCGGTCGTAATCGAATTCGGAGATCCGATCGAGACCGCGGATATGGACAGAAACGCCCAGAAGGAGCTTCCGGACAGGGTGAAGGCGATCATTGAAGAGACCTATGCCAGAGACAAGGCCCTGATCGCAGGCAAGTGACCGGCGGTACGCCGCATACGGCCAGGGTAAGGTTAAGGGCAAGTTACCTGAACACCCGCTTGGAGAATACTGTTTATGAAGAAAAAGACAACTATGACAGTGACGGATATAAGGAGCCTGGCGGAGGGCGTCTTCAGCATGAAACTCCGGTATCCCGAGGGGGATTTGCCGGAGGAAGTAAAGCCCGGCCAGTTCGCGGGGCTCTATCCGAACGATCCCTCAAAGCTTCTGCCAAGGCCCATCAGTATCTGCAGATGGGATCCTGACACAGGTGAGCTGCAGTTTGTATTTCGCGTGGCAGGGGCGGGAACCGCCTCGCTGGCTGCGCAGAAGCCCGGCGACAGTGTGGACATGCTGGGGATCCTCGGAAACGGGTATGACCTGGAGAAACTTTCGGGAAAGAGAGTCCTTCTCCTCGGAGGCGGGATCGGGATCCCGCCCATGGTTGAACTGGCGGCGGCCCTCGCGGGGAGACCCGGAACCGGAGTGACGGCCGTAATGGGATACAGAAACAGCGATCTGTTCCTGACACAGGAGCTGGAGAGATACGGCAATCTTTTGATCGCTACAGAGGACGGAAGCGTCGGAACGAAGGGAAATGTCCTTGACGCGGTAAGGGAAGCGTCCGTGAGAGCGGACGCGGTCTGTGCCTGCGGACCGATGCCCATGCTGCGCGCAGTAAAGAAGTTCGCGCGGGAGCAGGGGATCCCCGCCTATATCTCTCTGGAGGAGAGAATGGCCTGCGGCGTCGGCGCGTGCCTGGGATGTGTGACGAAGACAGTGAAGACAGACAGCCATTCCCATGTCCGGAACGCGAGGATCTGCACGGAAGGCCCGGTCTTTGACGCAGAGGAGGTGGAGATCTGATGAGGGAAGGAACTTGCGGAGTGAAGCCTGATATGTCAGTGAACATCGCCGGCGTAGAACTTAAAAATCCGGTGATGACGGCGTCGGGGACGTTCGGCTCCGGTATGGAATATTCGGAATTTGTGGACCTGAACCATTTGGGCGCGGTTGTCACGAAAGGCGTGGCAAACAAGCCCTGGGAGGGAAATCCCACCCCCCGCGTGGCGGAAGTCTACGGGGGCATGCTCAATGCGATCGGCCTTCAGAATCCCGGGATCGATGTCTTTATCGAGAGGGATCTCGCTTTTTTGAAACAGTTCGATACGAAGGTCATCGTAAATGTGTGCGGACACACGGAAGAGGAATATCTGGAGGTGGTGGAGCGCCTCGCTGATGAGACGGTGGACATGCTTGAGATCAACGTATCCTGTCCCAATGTCAAACAGGGCGCGATCCAGTTCGGGCAGGACCCGAAATGCCTGACGGATATAACGGCGAAGGTCAAGAGGATCGCGAAGCAGCCGGTGATCATGAAACTGACGCCCAATGTGACGGACATCGCGGAGATGGCCCGCGCGGCGGAGGCAGGAGGCGCAGACGCCATTTCGCTGATCAATACGATCACAGGCATGAAGATCGACATAGAGAAGAGAAGTTTTGTGCTGGCCAATAAGACCGGCGGGCTGTCCGGGCCCGCGATCAAGCCGGTGGCGGTGAGAATGGTCTGGCAGGCGGCTCAGGCCGTTAAGATCCCGATCATAGGGATGGGCGGCATAGCTTCCGCGGAAGACGCGGTGGAGTTCATGCTCGCCGGCGCGTCAGCCGTCGCGGTGGGCGCAATGAACTTCCATGATCCCTGCCTGACGCAGAAAGTTGTGGACGGTATGGAGCAGTACCTGCTTCGGCATAACATTCATACAGTCAGAGAACTGACGGGGGCTGTCCAATGAGAAAAACGAAAGAAACAGCATACGCCAAGATCAACCTGAGCCTTGATGTGCTGGGGCGTCTTGACAACGGCTATCACATTGTAAAAATGATCATGCAGACGATCGACCTGTACGACGAACTGGTCTTTGAGACGCAGGACAGAGAATGTCCATCCATGGAGATCACCCTTGCAGCAGACAGCGGCGAGATCCCGGGAGGAGAGGACAATCTGATCGTTCGGGCCGTACGCCGCATGGAGGCAAAATATGGAATACGGAGAGATCTTAAGATCACTTTGAAGAAGAAGATACCGGTGGCTGCCGGAATGGCCGGCGGAAGCACAGACGCGGCTGCCGCTCTTCGCGCGGTCAGGGACCTGTTCGTGCCGGAAGTAAGCGATGAAGAACTGCAGAAGATCGGAGTGAGCCTGGGAGCGGACATTCCGTACTGTGTGACCGGAGGGACGCAGCTGTCAGAGGGGATCGGAGAAGTCCTGGCTGTGCTTCCGGACGCGCCGCAGTGCGGACTTGTGGTCTGCAAACCGCCGGTAAATGTCTCCACAGCTGAGATCTATAAAAAATATGACAGCCTTGAGGCGGTCACTCACCCCGACATCGACGCGCAGATAGATGCGATCTCGCGGGGCGATCTCGCGGGAATGGCGGGGCTCTGCGGTAATGTCCTGGAGGAAGTGACCGGGACGATGTATCCCGAGATCGGAGAGATCGAGGAATTTTTTGTGAGTAAGGGAGCGCTGGTATCCAAAATGACCGGCAGTGGACCAACAGTTTTTTCTATCTTCGCGAGCAAAGAGGAGGCAAAGAGGGCGGCTGACGCATTTGAAGCGGTGAACAGAGAGAAAAACTGCAAGGTCATTGCGTGTGAATTTATTTACCGGATTTAACATATTATTCTGAGTTTTAACAGTTTTTCTACTAAGAATTATACTAACAACAAGTTTTTGGCTTAAAATCAAGGTTTTTAATTGTGCTTCAACTTGCCAGCAACCACCGTATATAGTATAATTATACTATATATAGGAGGTGCGCCATGCCGCGAAAACCAGATCCTGAAGCCCAATACAGAATATCTGTACACATTGATAAAGGATACCGCTATGCAAGTACGCAGCCTGCACAGGTCGACCCTGAAACAGGCAGGAGGACATACCGCCGGATCCACTGGGGGACAGTTGATGAAAACAACCGTTTCATTCCCGGAAAGTCCTATATCTTCGCTTCCCTGGAAGAACGCTCAAAACTCATCTTCCCTGAAGGATGGGATCTGAGCGAAACGGAAAAACTGTCTGGGAAACGGAAGCCCGGACGCCCCGTAGTTGAGAGCCAGGATGAAAACCGGCTGTACGGAGATATCTGGCTCCTGGAGAAGATCGCTGAAGCGACCGGGATCCGTAAGGATATTCTGAAAACATTCGGCGGCAACAGGGAGATGACAGACGCCGTTATGACGCTGGCGGTCTATCTCCTGTGCGGGAAAGGCACTTACAACCAGCTGTCATCGTGGCAGCGGATCGCGAAAGCACCTTATTCAAAGCCCCTGACATCCCCGTATATCACAAAGCTCACGCAGATGATCACGGAGCAGAACCGGATAGACCTGCTGAAGCTCCGTGCCGCCAGGCTGAAGAGCCATGAACTGTGCGCCGTTGATTCCACGAGCCGCAGCGCATGGGGGGATTCCCTGGCAGATATCCATTACGGCAGGAACAAGGACCATCTTTCCCTGCCGCAGACCCTGGAAGTAGTCGTGTACACACTCGACGGCCATATGCCGGTCTATTACAGGACCTTTGCCGGGAACACCCCGGACTCCAGGAGCCTGGAGACCATCCTGCATGACCTCGATGCGGCGGGCTTTAAGGATGTGGTCCTGATCACCGACCGCGGTTATGAATCCATCCGGAACCTTGAGCTGTACATCGACAAAGGGCAGCCGATGATCATGGGCACCAAAGTCGGGCAGAAGCATGTACAGGAACAGATCGAAGCGTTCGGGACGTTTGACCACCATCCGGAGGGGATGGAGATCGATACCGAAGGCCGGATCTATTATAAGCAGTTCGACCTTGAATATCAGATCGAAGGCCGCAGGGACAATGTCAAAAAGGCTGACCGCCTGAAACTGAACCTGTACTTTGATCCTGTACGCCGCAGCAGCGACCTGCTCGACCTCGATGTTGCCATCACCACACAGCGGAAAGCGCTGAACAGTATCATGGCTGACCGCACTCCCCTGGATGATGACACCACGATAAAGCGGGCGTACTGCTACTACAAACTAAAGTACAATGAGACCACGCGGATCCTGGAAGGGTTCGAGCTTAATGAGAAAAAGGTTGCAAAGAAGAAACGGGAAGCCGGCTTCTTTGCCAACACGACACTTAAGATCAAAGCAGATCCTGTGCTGACTCAGCATCACTACAAGCTCAGGGATGAACAGGAAAAGTATTTCAACATGATGAAAGGCATCATGGGCGCTGACAGACAGAGGAACTGGTCGGAAAGCGGCAAGACCGGCAGGCTGTTCATCCTGTTTGTAGCACAGATCCTTGGCTGTTATCTCGGCAATGTCCGCAAATCGAAGCTGAACGACAAGTTCAGTTCCATTCCGGATGTTCTTGGCGAGATGCGCCCTATCCGTTATATCGAGCATCCGAATACCAATGCATTTATCACCCCTTTTGTAGGACATCAGGTCGATATATGCGAAGCCTTCGGGTTTGATATTCCGGAGGGCTGTGCACCTGAGTACGTCGTCCGTAAGACAAACAAAGGCAAGCCTGGGCGTCCCCGCAAGAACAAGCTGGTGGTCAAGGAATAATAGTAGAAAACTATTTAAAACTCAGAATTATCAGAAAAAATAGAAATGAAAAATGGGCAGAACGCTTGTTCGAAATGCACTGTTGTGTTATACTGTAATCAACAGAGAAAACCATTTCGGTCGAATTGGAGGAACTGCTGATATAATGGACAAATATGACCATAATGCGCATTCAGTCTTTCTTCTGTGCCACCACCTTATCCTGGTCGTGAAGTACAGGAGAAAAGTGTTTGATGATGAGATATCAGACCGGGCGAAAGAGATATTCTGCTATATAGCGCCGCGATACGGGATCACTCTGGAGGAGTGGAACCATGATGCTGACCATGTGCATATCATGTTCCGGGCACAGCCAAAAAGTGAGATCAGTAAATTCATCAATGCGTACAAGAGCGCTTCCAGCCGGCTGCTGAAGAAGGAGTTCCCGCAGATCAGGGAAAAGCTGTGGAAAGAGACC
>CADBIU010000089.1 GCA_902794825.1 uncultured Lachnospiraceae bacterium | reverse complement strand
CTTCAAAATGCCGGTCCAACGATGCTTCCAAGGATAGCGTCCGGTGAGATAATCCGCCGGATCATATCCGAATGTATTGGAATCTCCGTAAAAAAACGCCTTTTTCACTATGCTTCCTCCCCAAAAAGAGGAGACAGCAGGTCGTCCTCTGTCTCCTCTCAATAACCTTTACAGATTCGCCGCTCCGATCATGCCCGCATTACTGCCGAGCGCTGCAGCGCGGGTACCGATACATAAGCCTCAAGGCAGCCCTTTCTGCCGCAGGTGCAGCGTCTTCCATTGACCCGCACAACCTGGTGCCCGACTTCGCTGCCGCCCATAATGCCGCCTTCAAAGACCTGACCGCCCAGGATTATGCCGCCGCCGACGCCGCCGCCGAGAGTGAACATGACAACGTCGGAGTAGTCCTTGCCGGCGCCACCGCTTCGCCCAGGGCCGCGCAGTCCGCGTCATTCGCTATGCGGACCGGGCAGGGGATAACACGCCCGAGTTCCTTTACCAGATCCACATCCCTCCAGCGCAAGTTATTGGAATAGATCACTTTTCCTTCGCGCCTGTCGATGGTTCCGGGAACGCCTGCTCCAACGCCGATACACTGATCCAGCGGGATTTCCTGCTCCTTCAGAAGATCCAGTGTCGCCTGCGCCACTTCGTCGATAAACTCCGAAGCATCCTTCACCACATCCGTGGGGAATGTGCGCATCGCGATGATCTGCTGGTGGTCGTTTACCAGTCCGATCTGCGTCTCGGTGCTGCCAATGATGACGCCCGCACGGATCGGGCTTGCTTTCTCGCGGATCGTGGTTAGCAGAGCGTCGCATCTCCCCTCGATCTGCCAGTCGCCGCTGCCTGCTGCCAGGAAGAAGCTGTCTCCTTTGCGGTAGGATACCGACTCGCCCTTGCAGCTGATCTTGCCTTCGCCGTCCAGGATCAGAATGCTCAGGAAGGATTCTCCCGTAACAGTTCCCTGCATGCGGTATGTGAGTCTTCCGTCCAGGTTCAGTTTGTCGACTGTAAAGTAGTCGCAGTCCGCCACATGCGGGTACTCGCTGCCGCTCTTAATGATCGGAACGCGGCTGGTCACCGCCAGAGCCTTCTCGATGTGCAGGTCGCGCTTCTTGCCGTCCTTGCCGACGCGACCGTAATCGTACACGCGATAGGTTACATTGGAGTTCTGCTGGATCTCGGCGATCAGGATCCCCTTGCCGATCGCGTGAAGGGTGCCGGACTCGATGAACAGGACGTCGCCCTTTTTCACGGGGACAGCGTTGAGCACCTCAAGCAGTGTGTTCTCCTCGATCCTCTTAGCGAATTCTTCCCTTGTGATCTCCTGTTTGAAGCCGTAATACAGGAACGCGCCTTCCTCGGCGTCGAGAACGTACCACATCTCTGTTTTGCCATACTGGCCTTCGTTCTGAAGCGCGAATCCGTTGCTCGGGTGGACCTGGATCAACAGGTTGTCCTTCGCGTCAATGAACTTGGTCAAAATAGGGAATTCCCGGAATCTGCGGCAATGGGTTCCAAGCACTTCCATCCCCTCTGCTTCAAGATAGTCCCGCAGGGATTTTCCCTTGTAGGGTCCGTTCATGATTATTGACGGGCCGTCGGGATGACAGGAGAGCTCCCACGCCTCTGCGAGGATGTCTCCTTCATACTCAACATTATACTCATCTACCAGTCTGTGCCCGCCCCACAGATAGTCCTTGCAGGCCGGTTTTAATTTCAGAATACTCATGCCCCACCTCGTATTGCGCTCTTTTTTACACTGCTTCGGTATTGATCTGACAGTATACAGACATTCTCATACAGAATAATAGTAGCTATATTTTGACGACAAATCAAGCGCAGCCTATCACCTTAAATATTTACCATTGCGGCATTCCTTCAGGATTATGTACTATAAAAAAGAACATAAACCCGAGGCGCCGTTAATTAAAAAAGAGAGTGCGGCGGCGCCATTATTACAGCACTCCAGACAGAGGTATATCTTATGAAAAACGACAGATGGGTATATTACAAAGACGTAAAGCCGCAGGATATGGGAGGCGGAGTCACCCGCCGCGTTCTGGCTTATTCGGATGATCTGATGGTAGTAGAAAACACCTTCGAGAAAGGCGCCGTCGGATCCCTCCATCATCACCCCCACACACAGATCACCTATGTGGCGAGCGGCGCTTTTGAGTTCGAGATCGACGGCGTAAAGAATGTCGTAAGAAAAGGTGACACAATGCTCAAGACCAATGACGTCATCCATGGATGCGTGTGTCTGGAAGCCGGCGTTCTGCTGGATATCTTCAATCCCTACCGGAAAGACTTTGTAGAGGACTAAGACGCGTCGCCTGACGCCGTTCAGATGCTGAGTTAACTGTGACGTTTAATGGGCACTGCCCGCTCAGCCATCGCTTTCTCAATTTCTTCAGTGCTCCAGCCTGCTCTCTCCATGCCTGTCGGACAATTCGGGGCAGAGAGGGGGCAGTTGCTGCGGCAGCCGCCGCAAAAACCGGTGGTCTCATCCGCTGTATTCTTATTAATATCTTTATTCATTGCTATCTCCTAATTACACCGCGTTATTTGTCACAGCCTGTCAGTTTACAATAATTATCCTGTTTCAGCGATATTTTGGCAATTCTTTTCCAATGAAACGTCGTGCCAAAAAACAGACGCAGAACGTGTTATAATGACTGTCATACAGTAAACAGCGTAGGAGGTTTTTTTTGCATGGCAGCCTTTTTGGCAGGGAGCCTGTCGTTCTGGCAGGCGTGCGCGAAACAGATGTAAAGGTGCCGGTCTCGGAAGAAGAATTCGCCCACTCCCTGGAAGAGCTGGCCGAGCTTGCGAAAGCCTGCGGGATGGAGCCGCTGGACACCGTTACGCAGACACTCTCTCATATCAATACCGGCCTCTATGTGGGCGCCGGAAAGGCGGATGAGATCCGGATCAGCGCTGAAATGTTCGGCGCGGAGCGGGTCATCTTCAATGACACTCTGTCTCCTTCCCAGATCCGAAACCTTCAGAAACTCCTGAAACTTCCCGTGATGGACCGGACGGCGCTGATCCTTGAGATCTTCGAGCGCAGGGCCAGAACCAGAGAAGCGCGTCTGCAGGTGGAACTTGCCAAGCTCCGCTACTTAAAGCCCAGACTGATCGGTATGTGGGAGACCCAGAACCGCCAGGGCGGTGCCTCGGGTTCAATGTCTGCCAAGGGCGAAGGTGAGACACAGCTGGAGATCGACCGCCGCACCATTGACCACCGGCTCAGCGAGCTGACCAAGGAACTCAAAGGCGTCAGCCGTGAGCGCGCTACGCAGCGCAAAAAGAGGCAGGGATCCGGGATCCCTTTGGTATCCCTCGTGGGATATACCAACGCCGGAAAGTCTACGATCATGAATGCGATGCTGGCTCAGTACTCCTCCGACGCGGTAACGGAGGGCGAGCCTGATAAGCGGCAGGTTTTTGAAGCGGATATGCTCTTTGCGACCCTCGATACGACAGTTCGGCGTATCACAATGGCGAGAGGACAGGAGTTCCTTCTGTCCGATACGGTCGGCTTTATTCACAAACTTCCCACTTCCCTCGTCGAGGCGTTTAAATCGACACTCGAAGAAGTGACGCAGGCAGACCTCCTCGTTCAAGTGGTAGACGGCTCCGATCCGCATTGCAGGAAGCATATAGAAGTTACTAAACAGATCATTAACGAGATTGGCGCAGGGCATATTCCCATGATCACGGTTTACAACAAAGCGGATCTCTGCGACCCGCCCGCGGCACATCCCGTCAAAGGCGCCATAGAACAGACAGTCGACGGAATAACCAATGTAAATCTTTACCTTTGTGCCAAGGAAAACAGTTCGATCGAGTGCCTGTGCCGGACGATCTTCGATATTCTCCACGCGAAGCGGACCATCCGGACATTCCTCATTCCGTATGATCGGGGAAGTGTCGTTTCATTTTTAATGGAACGGTCTGTTGTTTTACAGACAGAGTACACAGCGGAGGGCACGAAGATCACCGCTGAATGTGATACTGCGACTGCAGAACAGGTTGAGAAAATATTGAGACAATAAAGCGGCTGTGAAGAAACTGCGTATTTCGAGTCAAATATCCGTTGATAATCAAATTATTTTGCGTATAATATAACGAGAAAAAAGAGCGGCATAATAATACGCCGCAATTAAGGAGGATATTATGGAAAGAAAAGATTTAACTTACACAGACGCGATCAAGATCTGCTTCAGCAAATTTGCTGATTTCAGCGGCCGCGCGCGCAGACAGGAATACTGGTACTTTGTAGTTTTTAACATGCTCATTCAGGCTGCCCTGAATGCTCTGGGGAGACTGGTATTCGGATCGGACAGCAATATGGCCTCAATTTTTGCAGGCATTTATGCCCTCGTTGTTCTCGTTCCCTCTCTCGCCGTAACGTGGCGCAGACTCCACGATGTCGGCAAGTCCGGAGCGTATTATTTCTTTATGTTGATCCCGGTTGTCGGATGGATCATCGTTCTCATCCAGCTCTGCAAAGACAGCCAGCCCGGTGAGAACCAGTACGGCGTAAGCCCCAAGTACCCCAACAAATACTATAAGTAAGACGAGCATTTCATTGAAAGTCTCCACGCCTTCCCGTTCCTGGGCGGCGTGGAGACTTTTTAGTTGAAAAACTGAATGCTCAGCGGCTTTGCCGGAACACAAAATCTGCTATAATGGCAATATCCGGCACTGTTAACACAAAAGAAAGATGCAGTCACTCATCCGCATCCGAGGAGATCTCCATGGATTATCGTATTGAAGCAGAGACAAAACATAGAATCCGTATCCGGATCGGCATCCGCAAGCTGTCCGAAGAGCAGGCAAAAATTCTCAAATATGCCTTTTCACACGCTCCCGGCGTAAGCGAAGTGACAGTCTACAAGGCCTCCGCCGGCTGCGCCATCGCTTACACCGGAGACCGCAGCGAGATCATCCGCCGCCTGAATTCCTTTAATTTTGACAACGTACAGATGATGGCCGAGAAAGAGGAAGAGAACGCCAGGATCAGCGCCGAAGAAATGAAAAAGAGAAAACTTGATCCTGAGCTCAAGCGCAAACTCCGCATGCGTATCCTCGGCGAAACAATAGCAGATACAGTCCTGCCTCTCCCTGTGCAGCTTGCTTATCATGCTTATCAGATGGTCACTCTCAAGGAGATGTGAATACCCGGAATATAGAAATGCTCGTAATTATTAAAATGGATCAGACACACAATGATCACATTTCAAGCTCCTGATCTTCATTGAACTCTCCTTTCCAAAACGTATATTAAGTTGAAATGCGGAAGGAAAAACCGCATAACCTTATCGCTTGAAAGGAGAATCAAAATGGATAAGAAAATGAAGATCATCGCGCTCATTGCGCTTCTCGTTTATGTAATATCCCCGGTCGACCTCGCTCCGGGTCCGATGGATGACATGGTCATGTGCCTTTTGTACGCGATCATGAACTACAAGACCATTTCCAACGAAGTGTTGGACGAAAAGCCGGAATCCTGACAGCAAATCGAGTAGGATGCTCCTACTCGATTGACCGTTGGCCGCCAAATACATCTTCGTGCAAGCACGAGATGTGCTTGGCGGCTTATCGCACAAAAAAGCGGATCCCACGGCATGAATGCCATGGGATCCGTTTCTTATAGAATTCAAGAGATTCTGGTAATACCCGTCTCTGTCACGATCGTATAGACCGGGATGTCAGTCTCTTCCGTCACAAGTGCCTCCATTTTCTGCGCCTCAAACGCCGCCATGATTAAAGATTCTGGCGACATGCACGTCATAAAGCGGTCATAATAGCCGGCTCCGTGGCCGCAGCGATTGCCATACTCGTCGAACGCGACACAGGGAACAATAATCAGGTCAATATCCCTCGGTTCAAGGATCTTCGAATTCTTCATGACCGGTTCAAGAATTCCATAGGCGGCGGGATAAGCGACGCGATAGCCCTGTCTCTCGGCCCAGTCATTAAAGGCGTCGACATTTACTTCATCCCAGGTCCCCCTGTAGGAGAAAATAGTTCTCACCCCGCTGTACCGAGGATCTTTTATAAGTTTAATGAGAAGGTCACAGATCGCTCTGCTCTTTTCGTCCCGCTCCTCCTGCGTGAGCGCGCGGCGTCTTTCTATAGTAAGCCCTCGCTGCTGTTTTTTATCCATTTTTTCTTTGCCGGTCATACTATCCGTCCTCTGTTGTGACTGCTGATTGTCTTTTACCTAACCTCTATAAGAATAGCACAAAAAAACACAATTCTTGTGTTATACTTGGTTGGCACATCATAATTAGAAATCACCATAAAGGTATTTAGAAAGGCAGTAAATATGACTTTGTTTGAAGGCAGACCGCAGGACACGGAAGGACGTCTCCCGCGGGAAATACGAACCTATGACTATCTGGACAATCTGCAGATTCCCTATCAGCGCACAGATCACGAGCGCGCTGACAACATGGAAGCCTGCAACGAGATCGACGCCGTACTCGGCGTGCTGATCTGCAAAAACCTCTTTCTCTGTAATCGCCAAAAGACCAGATTTTACCTGCTCATGATGCCCGGAGACAAAAAATTCAAGACCAAGGAACTCTCCTCACAGATTAACTCCGCCCGTCTGTCTTTTGCCGGGGAAGAAGATATGCTGAAATACCTGGACATCGAGCCGGGAGCCGTCAGTATCATGGGACTCATGAATGACAAGGGACACGATGTCACACTCCTGATCGATGAGGACGTCCTAGGGGACGAGTATCTCGGCTGCCACCCCTGTGTGTGCACGAGCAGCCTGAAGCTGCGCACGAAGGATGTGATCGAAAAGTTCCTTCCGGCCACCGGACATGCATATACTACCGTTCACCTTGTCGGAGAGGACTGAGTCCAATTAATGAGAAAAAAGGGATCCCACTTGACATGGGATCCCTTTTCACATCTTAGTATGTAACAGATGAGTTCTTAAGAAACAGGGGCTATTTTGATTCTTTGGCACGGACAATCGCTTTCATGATCTCCCGAAATGCAGCGTACAGGACACCGGCAACAGGCCAGACGATCCAGGTGATCTGCCAGCGCATTGTCGTGAAACTCCAGATCAGATACACCGCTAATGCGATTGCCCAATACACGCCATCGTATTTCCCTGCCGCTTTGTTGAGTCTTGTATAATCGCCTTCTTCCAGCAGTCTGTCATAACCGCCCTGCCTGATACAGGTGAGCACGATCAGCTTAACGCCGACGGCACACATGACCAGCAGCAACGCTGTGCAAAGCAGCGGGAAAAGGTCGCTGTTATTGCTATACTTGACTGCATAGACTCCCAGCATGGGTACTGCCGAAACGATGCAGAGCATAACTCCGATGATCAGCCGCCTGCTGTGAGTTTCCGCATAGGCGTCCCGGCGCTCCTTCACCATTCCGTCCACGCCATAATCTGTATCGATCGCAATTCTCTCTAAATATTCGTATTTCTTTCCGCGCATCCCTTCCCGGATGAAAACGCCTACTGCAGCGGCGACCATGATCAGAAGAAGTGCTGTTCCGGCCGCTTCGGCCACGCTTACATCCATCGCGATCCTTCCCTGTTCTGCAAGTCCCGCCAAAAGGATCAGGACTACAGGAGACAAAATGCAGACCATTACGCCTGTCGAGATCAGGCGCGATGAGGTTTCATTGTATTCCAAAAAAGTGGATGCTTCCTCCATGGAAACACTTCTGACCGTCTCTTCGAGGCCTTTGTCAACCGGCGCAAGTTCCAATTCCGGCTTCTCTTCGATTTCATCTTTTATTAAATAGTCCGTCGTGACTCCGAAAACTTCCGCGAGCTGCAGGATCTTCTTGAGATCCGGCACAGCCTGCGCGCTCTCCCATTTGGACACGGACTGCCTGGATACCCCCAGCCTGTTCGCCAGTTCTTCCTGCGACCAACCGTTTTTCTTTCTGTTTTCTATAATTTTGTCTGCAAGAATCATCTTACTACCTCCACGATCTAAGTATACCGCATGTCTGCGCTCTTTGTTTATCTGCTCTGAGTATACTTTTGACCCCGGATGCATGCTACCAACTGTCTTTGTCAATCTGTCAACCGATGGTTGCAACCGCAGTTATACCCACAAAAAAGCGAGCCGGAAGCTATATCCGACTCGCCATATAGGTCATTAGTATTCCGCCTGCCAATCAGCAGTCCGCCATGGTCTTCCCTTCACCGACCAGTCCCTGGAAATCCTTAGTGAACTGATCGATGGCTGCGTCAATTGCCGGGTTCTTTACTAATCCGTCAATGACATCCGGCGCTACGGTAACTGCCTTCACGCCATATCTGATCAGTTCAAGGACCTGCTGGCTGTTCTTGAAGCTTGCTGCAAGAAGGCCGCTGTCCAGGCCGTTTTCAGTGATCGCATCGTGGATATCCATTGCGACCTGTACGCCATCGAAGCCCATGTTGTCGATGCGGTTAACATAAGGAGCCACATACTCTGCGCCGCACTTGGCTGCCAGGAAGCCCTGCATAGCTGTGTAGATCGCTGTACCGATGAAACGGATGCCCTCTTTCTTCAGCTGCTTCATAGCCTTGAAGCCTTCGGGGACGCAGGGAATCTTCACCAGAGTGGTCTTTCCGAGCACTTCCACGATCTTATGAGCTTCCTCAACCATACCCTCCGCTGTTGTCGATGTAGCCTGCACGAACAGCTCGCCGTCCTCACCGATGATTTCGCGAATTTCCTTCAATACCTCAAAGGGATCTCTTCCTGCCTTGGCCAGAATTGAAGGGTTGGTGGAAACACCGTCAATCGGATAGTATTCATAAATGCGGCGGATCTTCTCTACATTTGCGTCATCAATACAGAATTTCATTTTGTACCTCCTTATGGTGTCAAAGGACCTGTCCCGTTGACAATTACAGTGTCTGTTCCGTTCTTCCAATAATATCGTCCTGTGTCGCTTTACTAAGGACATTGAAGAATGCGCTGTATCCCGCCACGCGGACGATCAAGTCTTTGTGCTTCTCCGGATGCGCCTGGGCGTCCAAAAGAGTTGCTTTATCTACTACATTGTACTGCACGTGGTAACCTTCAAGGCGGTTAAAGAATGTGCGGACGATAAATTCAAGCTTCTTGGTGTTCTCCTGGGTGGAGAGCATGGCGGGCGTAACTTTCTGGTTCAGGAGCACGCCGCCCGTGATCTCATGGGTGGGAAGTTTGGACACAGTCTTGAACACCGCCGTCGGTCCGTGCTTGTCCATGGAATGTGCAGGTGAGCAGCCCTCTGCGAGGGGCTCCTTGGCATGGCGTCCATCAGGGGTTGCCATCGTGCCAAAACCCTGCCCGACGTTTGCAGAGATCGAGGAGGTTCCGCCATAGCGGATGCCGCCGATCGGTCCCCTGCCGTAACGAGTATTCTTGTATTTCTTCATCTCATCCAGGTAGGATGCGTAAGCATTTACAACCAGCTGATCGACATAATCATCGTCGTTGCCATATTTCGGCGCATCATTTATCAGCATCTGGCGGATCCGCTCGCCCTCTTCTCCGGCAAAATCCGTCGCCAGAGCATTCATGAGCTCGTCCTTGGAAATCTTCTTCTCTTCGTACACAAGTTTCTTGATCGCGGAAAGGCTGTCCGCCATGTTCGCGATACCGACCTGCAGACCGGAGATGAAATCATAAACTGCGCCGCCCTCTTTGATGGTCTTGCCGCGTCCCAGGCAGTCCTGAGTCAGGCAGGAGCAGAGGATATCGGGCACTTCGCGCTCACTCGCCAGGTCGATCGCATTCTCCACGATGATACTCGCGCGTGTCAGTTCTCTGATCGCGCCGTCCCACGCTTTCATGAGCTCGTCAAAAGATTCCATATCCCGGAAGTTTCCGTAATCCTTCACAAATCTCTTGCCGCTGGTTACATCGATTCCGTTGTTCATGACCATGAGCAGGATCCTGGGGAAGTTCAGGTAGCTCATGCCGGTGCAGCGATAGCCCCACTTTCCGGGCACGGCGGTCTCCACGCATCCGATTGCCGAATAGCAATAGGCGTCCTCTTTTTTGACACCTTTCTCAATGAAGGAAGGAATGATGACCTCGTCGTTGTTAAATGCAGGCATGCCTGTTCCGAGTTTTAAGACCTCAAGGGCTTCGTCCATGAAGGCCTGGTTGATATTTCTGTGATAGCGGACCGTCAGGTTGGGCTGGGGAAGCCTTGTCTGGCCGATGGATCTCAGGATCAGGAAGGACAGCTTGTTGACAGCGTCCTTGCCATCAGCCGTCTGGCCTCCGATCGTGACGTTCTGGTACATAGGACTTCCGGCACTGGAGAATGTGTGTGCCTGGGAGCGGACCTTGTTGATCGTCAATGTTTTGATCCAGAGGTTGGTGAGGAGTTCTACTGCCTGATCCTCAGTGATGTTTCCCTTTTCCAGGTCGGATGCCAGATAGGGATATACATACTGGTCGAAGCGGCCGTAGCTGAGGGAATGTCCGTTGGACTCGATCTGCAGTATCAGCTGGATGAACCACACAGCCTGCACTGCCTCGTGGAAGGTCTCGGCCGGCTGATAAGGAACCTTATCGCAGACGCGGGCGATCTCGAGAAGTTCGGATCTCCTGGGCTCCTCCGCTGCTGCTGCCTTCTCGCGGGCCAGCGCCGCAAAGCGCTCCGCGAATCCCTTCACAGCATCGATCACGATCAGGACTGCCTTGTAGAACTGGTACTTGTCGATGGATTCGGGCTCGGTCAGATCCAGCTCTGCCTTGAGCTTTCTTGCGCGGTCCTCATACCCTTTCAGACCGACCTTAAGCATGTTGCCATAGTCTACTGCAAGGTGCGCGTCGCCTGCGTTGAGCTTGCCCTCCATGCCGAAGAATCCGGTGTCCATGTAGACCTGCATCTCCTCGGGAATCAGCGCCTCGCCGCGGGAACGAAGGTTGTTGTTCTCCCAGAAGGGAGCGATCTCGCGCAGCTGCCGCTTAGTCTCTTCCGTAATATAGAAGACATCTCCGTCTCGCTTCTCAAACAGGTCAAGCTCGTCCAGGATGAACTTCATCGTGTACTCCGGAAAGACCGGCGCTCCACGGTTAACTGAAGATTGGTTTCCGACCAGAACCGTCTCGTCCTCAATGTAAATATCCATTTTTGCCAAAATATTCTGAAGCATCAGCGCTCTCTTCATGACTGCAGGCTGATTCAGATTTTTCTTATAGGATTCGGTAGCCAGGACAGCGCGCTGTGCGTCGATGTAGGGCTTCTGATCCAGAACACTCTCGCGATATTCCTGCATTCTGGGTGTCAGGGATCCGAAATGGGCTTTGTTTTCCATTCTATATGCTCCTTCATTTCTTTCGAAATTTATTTTTGTTGTGTTCGCAGTTTAATTATAGCACCCCGCCCATTTCTGTCAACATAGTTTTCGTGAGAAATTATTATAAATTTCATTCGCAACTTATTCTTTACATAATCGAATGCTGATGCTATGATAAGAACATGCAGAACGAACAAATTCTCAGATCTATCCTTTGAGTAAATTAATAAGGAGCCACAATAGATTATGGAAATGAAAGGAATCGTCTTTAATATTCAGAAGTTCTCCATCCATGACGGCCCGGGCGTGCGGACCACCGTCTTCCTGAAGGGATGTCCCCTCCACTGCAAGTGGTGCTCCAACCCGGAGTCCCAGCTTTCAAGAGTACAGATCATGTACCACAGCGATAATTGTCTGCACTGTCAGAAATGTGTACATACCTGTCCTGAGAAAGCGATCTCGGCTGCAGAGGATGGAAGAATCCATATTGACTTTAATTGCCCCGGACGCGCGCTTACAAATGAAGGGGAATACAAAACTGTTGATGAGGTCGTAGATGTGTGTATGCAGGATGTCGATTTCTATGAGGAGTCCGGCGGCGGTGTAACTATCTCCGGCGGCGAAGGCATGGTGCAGCCTGACTTTGTGGAGGCGCTGATCTTGCGCCTTAAAGAGAAGGGTATTCACACTGCGATCGAGACCACCGGGTGTGTGAGCCCGGAAGTTTTCCACAGGCTCACAGGCTTGCTCCCCTCTTCGATCTCCTGCTCTTTGATGTCAAGCAGTATGATTCCGAGAAGCATAAGATTGGGACAGGTGTCGGCAACGAATTGATCGTTGAGAACCTGAGATGGGCGCACGAACAGGGGTTGAATGTTTTGCCCCGGATTCCGGTCATCCCGGGCTTCAACGCGGAATTGTCCGATGCGGAGGGAATCGCAAAGCTTCTGCATGATATCGGACTTGACCGCGTACAGCTCCTGCCCTTCCACCAGATGGGCGAGCGCAAATATGAGTTTCTGAACAGAGATTACGAAATGACCGGTGTGAAAGCACTGCATCCGGAAGACTTGACGGATTATCAGAACGTATTTTTGAATCTGGGGATTGAGTGTTTCTTCTGAAAACTTTGGAAAGTGTGACAAGGGGACGGTTCTCTATAGCGCAGCGTCTGGTTCTCCGCGTCCGCGAGGTGACTCGAACACCCGACCTACCGCTTAGAAGCGGGTTTGTCACTCAAAATTAATAAATCACAGGTTCAATCGATAAGTCCCAAGTATACAAACGCATTGTACAATCCGTCATCATCGACATCTGCCGTCACGTAATCTGCTGCGGCCTTGGCCTCCTCTCCCCCGCTGCCCATACACACACTTAAAGCGCAGCACTCGAACATAGGGATATCCACTTTTGCGTCTCCAAATGCGATCGTGTCCTCTTTTCGGGCTCTGAGGTAATCCAGCAGGCACTCCACCGCATGCGCTTTGGTGATCCCTTTGACACCGAGGTCTCCAAATATTGCAAGCTCTCCTGCACCGCCCCAGGTTCCGTTCTGCAGATCCGGAAACTCTTTTTTTGCATCTTCAAAGTCCTTATAACTTGTCAGAACATAGCTGATCTTATTCACGTCGTCCCGATAAAGCTCTCCCCCGAAGATCATATCCGGAAACGCATCGCGCGCGTGCAGCCAGTCCACAACATGAATGCACTGCTCTTTCGTGATCAGCTGATGCATCACTACTTTGCCGTGATCCTCCACATAGCTGCCGTTTCCGCCGATCATGCCGTCAAGTCCGATCTCCCACAGGTTGGGATACACTTCAGCTTTGCTGCGCCCTGTACATATATAGACTTTATGTTCGTTTGCCCTGGCTTTTCTTATGGCGTCTACTGCCGATAATCTTATTGTATCAGAAGAAAGCTTATACAAAGAGTGGGCTGACCCCGCTTTCTAAGCATATGGCCAGCCCACTATCTAAATGAGAGAGAATTAGCTTAATACTTCTCCGTTGGAAGCAATGACCTTACGATACCAGTCGAAGGATTTCTTCTTGTATCGATTGCCGCTTCCGGTTCCGTCGTCATTCAGGTCGACATAGATGAAGCCGTAGCGCTTGCGAAGCTCACCTGTGGTGAAAGATACGACGTCAATGCATCCCCAGGGGGTATAGCCCATCAGGTCAACACCGTCGAGTTCCACAGCTTTCTTCATCTCTATGATATGCGCCTTCAGGTAATCGATGCGGTAGCTGTCGTCGCAGGTATGGTCCTCTTCCAGCTTGTCAATGGCGCCAAACCCATTTTCGACAATGAACATAGGCTTTTCATAGCGTTCATACATGACGTTGAGAGAGTACCTGAGTCCGACAGGATCGATCTGCCAGCCCCAGTCAGATGCTTTTACATAAGGGTTCTTGATCGAATTCGCTGTGGCGCTTCCCACAGTCTTGATCTCGGATTTATTCCCGCTCTTGACAGCGTCCGACATGTAATAGCTGAAGCCGATATAGTCTACACAGCCGTCAGCCAGGATCTTCTCGTCCTCCGGCTCCATGACGGGGGCGTTGCCCTCACGTTCCCACGCTTTTTTGGCATAAGCGCCGTAGTGGCCGCGGCAATGGACGTCCATGAAGTAGAACCTGCCGTGCATAGCCTCGTTAGCCAGCATGACGTCATCCGGATTACAGGAGTAAGGATATACGGGTACAAAAGAGCACATGCAGCCGATCTTGAAGTCGGGATTGATCTCATGTCCTTTCTGAACCACCAGGGCAGAAGCGACCAGCTCATGGTGAGCTGCCTGATAGAGGGCCTTCTTGGGATCGTCAAACTCTGAAAACTTGATGCCGGAATTGGTCCAGCCGAAAATGTCCAGAGAAGTGTCGGACTGGTTATTGATCTCATTGAAGGTCATCCAGTATTTGACTTTATCTTTGTACCGCTCCATAACAGTGACTGCGTAGTGGACAAAAAAGTCAATGCACTTCCGGTTCATCCATCCGCCGTAATGCTTGGCAAGATAGAAAGGCATTTCGAAGTGGCTCAGCGTGATGACGGGCTCGATGCCATGTTTGTGCATGGTATCAAACATGTCGTCATAGAACCTGAGTCCCGCTTCGTTGGGCTCAGTCTCATCGCCCTTGGGGAAGATCCGGCTCCAGGAAATGGAGGTGCGGAAGCACTTGAAGCCCAGTTCCGCAAAGAGGGCAATATCGTACTTGTAAGTATGATAAAAGTCAATGCCCTTATGATTGGGATAGGACTCGCCTGCCAGCACGCCGTCTCTCGGATATCCTGCCGCCCTGTTACGAGGGGCATGATCAGGGAGAATACTCTATTTTTCACAGCCCCCTTATGATACTAAGGTAATCCTGCCTCTGATCTACAACCGCATAAACAGTTACCAGCTTTCGCTCCTCATCAACTTTATAAAAAACAAGATCTTTTTCCAGGATCAGCACCAAGTATCCCTGCCGCCTTAAAACCGTGTACCTCGGCTCTGTTCCGATATACGGATTCTCTCCAAGAGACATGATCGATTTTTCCAGGTAATCGAGTTTTGCAAGAGCAACCTCATTTCCAAAATTCTCGGCTATGTAGAGCACGATCCTTCTTATGAGAGAATCCGCCGTGTCCGTGCGCTCAATTTCGTACTTCAAGACAGCCCCTCCTTGAGCATACTTCTTAAATCGTCAAAAGTATCCTTGATCGGAGCCACTCTTCCCCGTTTCACATCTTCGTCCGACTCAGCAAGTATTTCTAACAGCTCGATCCGGGCTTTCATCCTCTTGTATTCCTCATACCCAAGCGAAACCGTATCGCCTCTTCCGTTTACCGTTATGATAACTGCCCCCCTGCCTTCTCTGCATAATTTGGATATTTCGTTATAATGGTTTCTCAAATCTGCTGAAGGTCTTATGGTTTCCTGATAAGTAAGCATGGTAATTTCCTCCTGTTGGTATAGACATATTATATCACCGTTTGTCTACAATAATACAAGAAATACTATTTGTTGTCATGCTTGTCTCTCTTCGCCCGCGCTAAACCACATCCGCCAGCCGGATACGCCGGCTGTGCGGTATTTGAAAAGCTTGAGCAAATAGTCCATCCGTTTCGAGGAGGGGGATACGACCTCAACAACCCAGTCCGGCGCCCCCACGCAGCCTTTATCCTCCGACTTGGCCGGATCACAGATTACCGTAAGATCCGGCTCCAGATAGATAGAATTATCTGCGTTCAGATAAACTGCATACGGTGGAATATACACTTCACACGCTCCCCCATGGGATCGGACGAAACCTGCAACTGCAAGATACATCTCGCCCACGATCTTCTGATGAGTTCTCGTGGGCGTCGCCATGTAATAGATCTCCCCATCGATCAGTTCCGCCCTGACGCCCTCCGGCAAAGCATAGATATCCTCAATTGTATACTCCTCTTTCTTTGCCGCATATGCGCCCCAGGGCTCTCTGAGCACTCTGATACATCCGTCGATCATCTCGCCCGGATACCTGGTCGGCACCTCCTTCTGACCGTTTAGCGCCCTGGCCAGCGCTTCCAGCGTTCCCTGCCTCGGGCTCTTCGTTCATTACCTTCTGCACGGTGCCCAGGGGCACGCCTGAAAGCTCTGCCAGTTTCTCGTTACTGTATCCAAATTCTCTTTTCCTTCGCTGCATTTCTTCTAATGTCATTATAGTCACCCCTCCATTTCAGGACCATTTAATTATCATTTGGATTAAATATGGATTTATTATACATTTATTATCCGGTTTTGCCAATTATACGGTTTCGTTTGTCTTTGTATGCGAAATCGTCAACAAAATAACTTATGAATGTAAGTGAAACTTCGGAAAATCGATTGATTATGCTATACTTTTGTTTACAGACATAACTCGCCAAGGAGGACTCCTATATGCGCAGAAAAGAAGACCGCACCACCCAGATTCTGGCGCTTTTAGTACAAGAAAAGAAAATAGAAGTCACCGAGCTCTCAGCGCATCTGGGTGTCTCTCAAGTCACAGTCCGCAAGGATCTGGACGCCATGGAAGCACAGGGCCTGATCACCAGAGAGCACGGCTTTGCAGTCCTGTCCAGCACGGATGATATCAAAGGGCGGCTGGCCTATCACTATGAAGAAAAGAAAAAGATCGCGCTGCGCGCGGCAGAGCTTGTGAAAGACGGTGACACCATTATGATCGAGAGCGGCAGCTGCTGCGCACTGCTGGCTGCGGCACTGACAGAACTGCGAAGCGGAATAACCATGATCACCAACAGTGCCTTCATCGCGGATTACATTCGCCGCTCCTCCGATTTCCAGATCATTCTTCTGGGCGGCATTTACCAGCAGGACGCCCAGGTCATGGTCGGTCCCATGGTGCGCCAATGCGCGGAAAATTTCTGGGTCGACCGCTTCTTTATCGGCGTGGACGGCTGGTCCGCGCGGGCCGGCTTTACCAACCAGGACCAGATGCGCGCCCAGGCTGTTCGCGACATGGCAAGACAGGCAGACCGGGTAATCGTTCTGACGGAATCTGAAAAGTTTGACAGACACGGCACCGTTCCGCTGAATCTGAAAGATCAGGTGAAGGCAGTCATCACGGATCAAAATATTGAGGAGCAGATCGTCACCGAACTCAACGCCCGGGGAATAGAAGTACTGTCCAGTTGATATGCACACGGTATGAAAAGGAGCGCAACCCCATATGAACTATTACGACGAATACCGCAGCAAACTGAAAACTCCGGAACAGGCCGTCCGCTGCGTAAAGAGCGGCGACTGGGTTGACTATGGCACTAATGTCTGTTTTCCGACTCTCCTCGACAAGGCGCTGGCAGCACGCCGCGATGAACTGACCGATGTCAAAGTCCGCGGCAATCTGGCTTTTGGCCCGGTCGAGATCGCGGAATGCGACCCCCTGCGGGAGCACTTCATTTATAACAGCTGGCACTGCTCCACTTACGAGAGAAAGCTATGCGACAGAGGCCTGTGCAATTATATCCCGATGATCTTCAGGAATGTGGTGCCCTACTATCGCCATTTCCTGAACGTAAACGTCGCGATGATGTGCGCCACTCCGATGGACAGGCACGGCTACTTCAACCTCTCCTGCGCAGCTGGCATTGCCAAGGGTATTCTGCGAGATGCGGATATCGTGATCCTGGAGATCAACGAGCACCTGCCCTACATATATGGGGGCTTTGACGAGAGCATCCACATTTCCGAGGTCGACTGTGTCGTGGAGGGCGAGCATCCGCCGCTTCCGGAATTTCCGATCGCGCCGCCTTCCGAGGCCGAGTCCATGATCGCCGACCACATCATCCCTTATATACAAAGCGGTGCGACACTGCAGCTTGGCATAGGCTCACTTCCCGGCGTCATCGGTTCCAGGCTCTCACAGTCTGATGTCACGGATCTGGGAATGCACACGGAGCTCTGCGGGGACGCATATTACGAACTGTTCAAGGCCGGCAAGCTCACTAACCGCTGTAAAACCTACCAGCCCGACAAAGGTGTCACAGGTATGGTCTTCGGATCACGTACACTCTATGACTGGGTGGACCGCAATCCGGGCGTCATCATTGAGCCGCTGGAGTATGTCAACGCCGCCGAGACGATCGCCAAGCACCAGAACATGATTTCCATCAACAGCTGCATCTCCGTGGATCTCTACGGACAGGTCAACGCCGAGAGCGCAGGGCTGCGGCACATCAGCGGGACCGGCGGTTCTCTGGACTATCTGACCGGAGCGGCAATGAGCCGCGGCGGAAAAGCTTTCATCTGCATGACTTCTACCCACAAAGAAAAAGACGGCACGGTCCGTTCCCGGATCCTGCCGCACTTTAACGGGGAAATCGTGACAAATCCCCGAAGCCAGAGCTATTTTATTGTAACCGAATTCGGCGCTGTCAATCTGACCGGACGCACTACCTGGGAGCGTGCGGAGATGCTTATCAGCATCGCGCACCCCGATTTCCGGGATGAACTGATCCGCGCCGCGCAGGAGCAAAAAATCTGGATCAGGTCTAATAAACGATGACAAAAGGGACGGTTCCACTGACATTTTAAAAGTTGTCAGAAGAACCGTCCCCTTGTCAATTGTCACCCGGCAATCTCCATGATCGTCTTCACAAGGAAAATGGTCAGCACCAGCAGCATTACCGGTTTGACGACCGCTCCGCCCTTCTTATCAAAGAAGGAAACGCCGATCCAGTTTCCGGCGATATTACACAGTCCTGCCATGATGCCCAGCGGGATCAGCACCGTTCCATTTATGAGAAATACCACCAGCGACGTAACGTTGGTCGTCATGTTGATGGCCTTTGTGAGTCCGTTCGCTTCTTTCAGCGTAAGATGCGCCACAGAAGTGAGCAGCAGGATTAAAAAGGTTCCGGTCCCGGGTCCGTAGAACCCGTCGTAGGCGCCGATCACAAATGCGATCAGGCAGCTCAGGATGCAGGTCTTTTTAAAGCTGTAGGGCTTTCTCTCCACGTCGAAGTTTTTGGTCCGAAGCACAAACCAGGCTGTGACGGGAAGAATAAAAAGCATCAATATTTTGAACGATTCATTGCTGATGAGCAGGCTGATGTGGGCGCCCGTATAAGAGCCCGCCAGTGCGAACACTACTGCGAAGACCGCCAGGCGAAAATTTATATACCCTTCCCTGGCAAAGCGGTAGGTCGCGGTCGTCGTTCCCATGCAGGAACTCATCTTGTTGGTCCCGATCGCCTCATGGGGCGGTAGTCCGACCAGCATGTACACCGGCAGCGAAAACGGCCGGGAAGACCGGCCAGTATTTGAGCAGTGTCTCTATTACTGTTGATAAAATCATTTAGACTCCGTATTCTGACTTGATAGTGAATGGTCCGTACTTGCATTACCTGTAAGCATGCTTAGAATAGTAATCACAACATAATTCTTTGTCAACCCGATTTTAAAGGCGCACCGGACTAAAGTAAAAGTCCGGTGCGCTTTTCATTTGCCGCAGTTTCAGCAATGGATTGATCTAAATAAAATAGGGATAATAATCGAAAATTCCCTGCACGGTGTCCGAAATATCCTGGACCTGCTCATACGAGATACTGGAGATTTTCCGATAATGTCTGGCCTGCAGGTCCAGGCTCCTGAGATGTTCAAGCAGAGCTGTACCGTTATATGCATCAGAGAAAATCCCGATATGTAAAGCATCCGGTTTCGCATTGTCCCGAAGCGGGCATACTACTGACATTCCCGACTGGTTAAAGAACTCTCTGCTGAGCACCAATACATACTGCTCTTCTTGTTCCAGCCACAATATATCTCCCTGCTGTGCACAAATCATCACCAGACCTCCCGTCCTTTCGGTTCTCCCCAGTCAAATTCTGTGTACGGGCCCAGTTTTCCGCCATATGCACGAGCACGCTCTTCCAGTGAGCGATGCTTGAACTTCACTTTTTCAATGATAATCTGTTCGCCCCGGACCTCCATGCTGAGTGTGTCATTTACTCTTATATCAAGTTCCTGCAGAACCAGTTTAGGAATGCGTATCCCTTGTCCGTTTCCCCATTTGACAAGCTGTATTTCCATATTTACATCTCCTCTCCTGCAAATGTATATACATTGTATATCATTCCCAAAACAAATGCCAGTCCCGAAATAATCTTTCTAAAAAGGCACACTTAAACCGTTTCCTGTGATAGTCTTTTACAAGAAGCGAAAACCATTACAGGAGTCCATAAATATGAATCAAAATACCGCCCCCGCCAAACTTTTCTTCGCCTCCGACTACATGGAAGGCGCCCACCCTCTGATCCTGCAGCGGCTTATGGAGACAAATCTTCTCCATACTGTCGGTTACGGAACCGATGAATTCTCGGAATCTGCCCGCACGAAAGTCCGGAAAGCGTGCAATGCACCCGACGCTGACGTCTATTTTCTTGTCGGCGGAACGCAGGCCAACGCTACCGTGATCGGATCGATCCTTCGCCCTTACCAGGGCGTAATCGCCGCGGAGACCGGTCATGTCAGCACTCACGAGGCAGGCGCGATCGAAGCCGGCGGCCACAAAGTTATCACACTGCCTCACAAAAACGGAAAGCTTGACGCCGATACCATCGAGCGCTGCATTCAGGGCTACTGGGACGACGCCAATCACGAGCATATGGTCATGCCCGGTCTGGTCTATATTTCCCAGCCCACGGAATTCGGCACGCTGTATTCACTGGAGGAACTGACGAAGATCAGCGAGACCTGTCACAAGCACGATGTCCCGCTTTATGTCGACGGCGCAAGACTCGCCTATGGCCTGGCATGCAGGCAGAACGATGTGATGTTGCCCGATCTCGCAAGACTATGCGACGCCTTCTACATCGGCGGAACCAAGTGCGGCGCGCTGTTCGGCGAGGCAGTAGTCCTGCCCCGGCATGATTTTATCCCGCATTTCTTCACGCTGATCAAGCAGAACGGCGCCCTGCTCGCCAAGGGGAGGATCGCCGGGATCCAGTTTGAGACTCTGTTTTCAGAAGTGCCGGGCAGTGCAGCGTCAGCAGACTCCGCTTCCGAAAACTTCCCTCTCCTCTATGAGGCAATCGGCCAAAACGCTATCGACGCGGCGGACCGCATCCGAGCGGCACTTGTCGAAAAAGGATATGAGATTTCTTTTGAGTGTCCCACAAACCAGCTCTTTATCACTGTGGATGACACGCAAAAGGAGCGCCTTGAAGCGCTCCTTGAACTGAGTTTCTGGGAAAAGCTGCCGGACGGACGCACAGTCCTTCGCATCTGCACAAGCTGGGCTACCGACAGCAGCGATGTGGATAAACTGATCGAGATCTTGTGATAAAGACATCTCAGTAAATACAATACGATTTTCAGTGAGTCAGAGGATATCCTCCGGCTCACTTTTTTGCATTTACCGGCTTATCGCGCAAAGAAAGCGACCGCGATCGCTCCAGGACCGGCGTAAGTTCCGATCGTGGCACCGACCTTGGCTATCCGGAAATTGCCTGGATCGTTCACATCGATCTTGTCCGCATAAAGTCTGGCGGAGTCATGGATGTATTTCTTCAGAGTTTCATCAGAAAATCCCGTATATCCGAAGCAGAAAGGGCGCTCAAAGTCGATCCCGCCCAGTTTCTCCGCGAACTCCGTCAGCATGTTGTTTCCGTTGCGGGAGCCGCGCGCCTTGCCAAGGATCTTGACAACGCCGTCCTCAATGGTGAGTACCGGTTTGAGAGACAGCAGTCCTCCCGCAAAGGCGGCAGCCGCGGAGATCCGCCCGCCCAGTTTGAGGTATTCCAGCGTATTGAAAATAGCGAGCACATGGGCGTCTTTCTTCTCTACCTCGATCGCCGCATAGATTTCAGCAGCACTCATTCCCTGATCGCGCATCTGCACGGCGCGCTCCACAATAATAGCCTCCGAGATGCAGAACTGCTGCGTATCGACGACAAAGACATCTCCCTCAAATTCCTGCGCCGCTACGCAGGCGCTCTGGAAGGAACCGGAAACCCCGGAGGAAAGGCAGAAGCACACCACCTGTTCCCCTGCCTCTACGGCTTTTTCAAAGTTGCTGCGGTATTCAAAAGGAGTTATCTGGCTTGTCTTGGGAATCTCGTCGGTCTCGATCAGCCGCTCATAAAACTCGCGGTTGGAAAGCGTGACGCCATCCAGGAATTCTTCTTCGCCGAAGCGCACCTTAAGCGGAAGTACCGTGATATTCCAATCTTTTGCCCACTCCTGCGAAATATCGCTGGCCGAATCGGTGATTATTCTGACGCTCATTTTCACTTCTCCTTACTATTTTTTGACTGACAATTACACCTGCTGATCAGGATTTACCGGGCGAGGCTTCCCATCGGATCCCAAGGATGCAGGACGATAGGTTCTGTATCAAAAGCATCTGCCTGTTCAGGCGTGAAGTACTTGCGGTCCAGAAGGATCTGGTAGGAGAACTCCCCGAACCACTCATCATTCATCACATAATAGCCGTCCTGTCCGCGTTCCTTGCCCCAGCTGTTCTCCACCTTCCAGCGCATAGGCCTGCCCGCGTCATCCAGGTCAACCCCGGTTATGACCATCGCATGAGTCATGAGGCTCTCGCCGTAGTCCAGCCGCTGTTCCTTAGTCATGGGGAAGTCCGTGGAGAAGAGCTCATCTACTGCGTAAGCATCTGTCGTCAGATAGCCCGCCTTCCGATCCGAGAACTGTCCCACATCGCTGCCGAACCATACCGGGCGTCCGTCTTTTAGCTGGCGGATCGTCAGATCCCGCAGATCGTCCATCGGGAGATTGAGGTACTTGACCGGATAGGCGCCGCCGCGCACATTTCCAAGATACCGCACGGTATAAGTGCGTCCGTAGGGCTTGTCCTTGGTAGGAGCGTTGATCACTGTGACCATATCTGCCAGGTTCCATCCGATATACTGCCTGAAGAATTCCTGCGGAGTGATATCGCTGATCCGAATGAACTTCTTGTCCTTATCTCTAGTCTCCCAGGTAAAGCGCACAGGAGGCTTGCCCAGCGCGATGCAGAGCATCCGGTAGACGGTCTCCATCATCTTGTCCTTGCGGGCGCGCAATGCCTCCATGTCCTCTCCCGCCTCATGGGCTGTGCGAAGTTCGCAGGCATACTCTCTGAGCTTTGTGGTCATATACTTGCGAAGCTCTGCCGTCGCGGAAGAGGCGGTTGTCTCCGGCATCAGGTCCTTAGGAACCACGCCGTATTTCTCCACCAGGCTCCGGAACATATCCCACTGCCCGCCGTCTCCAAGAGGGTCCTTAAGCAGGAAGCTCACCACGCGGCCGTCCCTGGGCTCATCCAGGGTATCCAGCATATTTTCCAAAAAATAGTTGGCCTTTTCAAGTTTATCGTAGAACAGCGGATAGTTCTGGGAGAGCTCCATGTTGTCCAGGTTCAGCTTCTCCATGAGATCCAGCCGCATCACATTGAGAGCCGCGAACATCCAGCAGCGGCCGGAAGATTTCTGGTCGCACACCTTTCCCGCTTCCACCTCGATGCTGAAGGAATAGGGATTGTTCTGCTGCACTGCATAGTTTCTTGCAGCGCCGTTCACACCCGCCTGGGCAGCCGCGTTCATAGCAACTCTGTTTACTCTGCTGCTGTCAAATGCTGTCTCAAATCTCTGTAAATCATCAGTTGTTATTTCTTTTTTCATCGGACACTTCCTTACTGTTTGCGCCAGGGTCTGTGGCTCTTCACTTTGATCACTCCCTGATCGTCCCTCTCTCAATGTGTTTCTTAATGATCTGATCCGTCACCTCGAACAGCTTCTCAGAACCAATCTTCGTCTTCCTCTGCCGCCCGTAGATCTGCTCCGCCCTCACGCCGTGTTCCACCCAGTCGCCGCCGTCATTGCTGTCATTGAGCATGAGCGGCTGCAGGTTGTCCAGGGAATGGGCATATTTTGCCTCCGCAGTCTCATAAGCCTCGAACTCATCGAAGAGCGCCGTCAGCTCCTCCTTCTGGTCCTGGGGCAAAATAGAGAATATCCGCTCCTTCGCGGCGTCTTCCCGCGCTTTCTGCGTCTTGAGGTTTTCCGCGTCGTATGCGTAGGTGTCGCCCGCGTCAATCTCCACGATGTCGTGGATCAGACACATCAGCATGACCTTCGCGATGTCGACCTCCTCGTTGGCGTACTCCCGCAGCAGATAAGCCATGATGGCTGCCCGGATAAGTGGGTCTGCCGCAGGATGTTTTTCTCCTTATCGATCTCCAGCGCAAATTCCAGCTGCTTTCTTAAGCGTTCCTCCATAGGCGGCTCCTTCCCGAACCGGAAATCCCCTGTCAGGGCTTTATCCGGCCAAGCATCAGATTCCGAGAATCCTCCTGGCGTTTCCGAACAGAATTTTCTCCTTGTCCTCGTCCGGAATATGCTCTCCGAGAACAGCCTGCACGTACATCCCGGGGTTGCAGATCGGGTAATCTGTCCCGAACAGCACTCTGTCAGAACCCACGGTCTGCGCCAAGGCAGCCAGCAGGCCGTATCGGAACAATCCGGTCCCCGATATATCCAGATTCAGGTTCGGGAACTTCTTCATACGTTCGACATGCAGCGATTCTTTCAGAAAAGCGGGGTGCACGTGGAAGCCGGGCACATAAGCGCTGCCGAACTTCTCCCGGAGCTGCAGTGCCGCGTCATTCACTTCACGGACTCTGTCAAAACTCTCCATCGCCCCTCTGTGATCCGAATCGATGACAGAGCCGCAAAAGACCGAGATTCCTGCCTCCGCCAAGTCTGCCGGCATCTGCTCCGGCTCCAGATAAAAGTGCTCGCCATACATGCCCATGAACTCGCCGCGATGTCTGTAGGGATGCGTGTGAAAATCGATGATCTTTCCGTTTCCGACTATATTTTGACTGAATTCTCTGCTCAAGTTCCCATCTCCTTCCGGGGAAGTCCCAGTTTTTTACAGGTAATGAAATAATAAATAGTCTCGAAGAACAGCATGATCGACCAGCCGATCAGACAGGACCAGGCGATGCCCACAATGCCCATTCGCGGCGCCAGGATCATTGTGCTCACCGTTCGGATAGACGCCTGGACAAAGGTGAAGACCACGGTCGTAAACATCTTGCCCATGCCCCTGAAGAATCCCTGCACGGCGTTGGTCAGCGCCGGCCACAGGTAGAAGAAAGCCATAACGCCCAGGTATTCGCTTCCCAG
>CADBIU010000088.1 GCA_902794825.1 uncultured Lachnospiraceae bacterium | reverse complement strand
GAGCGTCAACATTCACGAAGATATCAAGCTCGGCAAGCCTTCCCGCGACCAGCTGATCGCTAACTATATCGAAACTCTGGAGAACCTCGGCAAAGAGGACATCCACATGGTATGCTACAACTTCATGCCCGTCTTCGACTGGACAAGGACTGAGCTCGCAAGAGTCCTTCCGGACGGATCCACTGCCCTGGCCTACACACAGAAGGCTGTCGACGAGCTGGTCCCCGAGGAGATGTTCGAGTCCATCGCTGGCGACACCAACGGTTCCATCATGCCCGGCTGGGAGCCCGAGAGAATGGCGCACGTCAAGGAACTCTTCGAGGAGTACAAGGACGTGACTGCTGACGATCTTTTCGACAATCTCAAATACTTCCTCGAGAAGATCATGCCCGTATGCAACAAGTATGACATCAAGATGGCCATCCATCCCGATGATCCCGCATGGCCCGTATTCGGTCTTCCCCGTATCATCACCTGCAAGGAAAACATCCTTCGCATGATGAAGATGGTCGACGATCCTCACAACGGCGTGACTTTCTGCGCAGGCTCCTACGGCACAAACCTCAAGAATGACCTGCCGGATATGATCCGCTCCCTCAAGGGCAGAGTGCACTTCGCGCATGTCAGAAACCTCAAGTTCCTTGATCCCAATCCGGAGACCCTGAACTTTGAAGAGGCTCCTCACCTCTCCCGCTGCGGTTCCTTCGACCTCTATGAGATCGTCAAGGCTCTGCACGACATCGGATTTGAGGGCCCCATCCGTCCCGACCACGGCAGAATGATCTGGGGCGAGGTAGGAATGCCCGGTTACGGCCTCTATGACAGAGCTCTCGGCGCATGCTACATCAACGGCCTCATCGAAGCGATCGAGAAGAACGACAGAAAGTAATACCGGATTTATCGGATTGGAGGTAATGATATGAAACTCAATGACGCAGGATTGAAAGACAGGCAGTGGTGGGAAGAAAAAGGCTATTCCCTTCCCAAATACGATAGAGAAGAAGTAAGAAAAGCGACCAAAGAGAATCCCTTCTGGATCCATTTCGGCGGCGGCAATATTTTCAGGGCGTTCCAGGCTAACGTAGTGCAGAACCTCCTCAACGACGGCGTTCTGGACCGCGGACTGACCGTAGCGGAAGGCTATGACTACGAGATCATCCAGAAGATGTATCATCCCCACGATGACCTCTCCATCCTGGTAACTCTTAAATCCACCGGCACGATCGAGAAGACGGTTGTCGGCAGCGTAATGGAGTCCCTGGAACTGGACAGCAATAACGAGGAGGCTTACGCGAGACTTCGAGAGATCTTCGGCAAGGATTCCCTGCAGATGGCAAGCTTTACCATCACAGAGAAGGGCTACAGCCTCGTAAACGGCAAGGGCGAGATGGTCCCCGCTGTTGTCTCTGATATGGAAAAGGGTCCCGAGAAGCCCCAGAGCTACATGGGCAAAGTAGCGTCTCTGCTCTACGCCCGCTTTAAAGCAGGTGAGAAGCCGATCGCCATGGTCAGCATGGACAACTGCTCCCACAACGGCGACAAGCTTAAAGCCGCCATCACTGCTTTCGCAGAGGGCTGGGTTGCGAACGGCGTCGCAGAGCCTGAGTTTGAGGCTTATGTCAAAGGCGACAAGGTCTCCTTCCCCTGGTCCATGATCGACAAGATCACCCCTCGTCCCAACGAGTCCGTCGAGAAGATCATCAACGCTGACGGCATCGACGATCTGGCTCCCGTTATCACCACCATGAAGTCCTATGTGGCTCCTTTCGTAAACGCCGAGGAGACTGAGTACCTCGTCATCGAAGACGATTTCCCGAACGGAAGACCCGCACTTGAAAAGGGCGGCATCATGTTCACCGACAGAGAGACCGTCAACAAGGTCGAGAAAATGAAGGTCTGCACATGCCTCAATCCTCTGCACACAGCACTGGCTGTTTACGGATGCCTTCTGGGCTATGACCTCATTTCCAAGGAAATGCAGGATGAGGAGCTCGTCAAGCTTGTCGAGACCATCGGCTACAAGGAAGGTCTTCCGGTTGTCATCAACCCCGGCATCCTTGATCCCAAGGAGTTCATCGACACTGTCCTCAATGTCAGAATTCCCAATCCCTTCATGCCTGACACGCCTCAGAGAATCGCAACCGATACCTCTCAGAAACTTGCGATCCGCTTTGGCGAGACCATCAAGGCATATGACAAGGCTGAGGATCTCGATGTCGCAGATCTTAAACTCATCCCGCTGGTCCAGGCCGGTTGGCTCCGCTACATGATGGGCGTCAACGATGAAGGCGAAGTCTTCGAGATCTCCCCTGATCCGCTGGCAGCTACTGTACAGCCTGTAGTGGCAGACATTAAGCTCGGAGAGAACGAAGATGTAGAAGCGACTATCGCTCCTCTTCTTCACAACGACGCGATCTTCGGCGTAGATCTCTACGAGGTCGGCCTTGCTCCTAAGGTAGTTACTTACTTCAAGGAACTCACCGCAGGTCCCGGCGCGATCCGCGCGACACTGGTTAAGTACGTACACTGATCGTATGAACAAAAATTGGGCGTCCGCTTGTTAAAAACAGGCGGACGCCTTTACTTTTACAAAAATCCCATTTACGATAGGACCGTGAATTCATCAATTGATCGACATAATCGCAGGTGAAACAATCCCATGAACTACGAAGAATTTATCAAAAACTACCACGGCTTCAGCCCTTTTGCTGACAACATCGGCCTGAAGCTTACCGCATTGAGCGACGGCCACTGCGAGGGGGAAGTCCCGGTCACTCCTGCTCTCTTTAATCCCATCGGAACCATCCACGGCGGCGTCTACTATACGCTCGCTGATACTGTTGGCGGATGCGCTGCCCGGACGAGAGGTCAGATTCCCACAACGATCGAAGGCAAGCTCAACCATATCCGCGCGGCTACGAGCAAAGATAAAAAGCTTATCGCTAAAGGAGATGTCCTTCACTTTGGCCAGAAGACCATCGTCTCCTCTGTACTGATCACAAATGACAGCGGGCAGACTCTTGCCGCAGGTCTCTTCACTTTCTTCGCACTTGATAAGAATGATCTGAAGGCCTGGATCTGATCCCCCTACATCTTCCTGATCATGCAGGCCACCGTATATACCAGCCTCTCCTCCGGCGTCTCAAGGCTGCAGCCCAGCAGCCTTTTTATATTGGCCATGCGGTAGAGGATCGTATTTCTGTGGATATACAGTTCTTCCGACATAGCCTTAATGCTGCCGCCGCAATTCAAGTAAGACTCCAGAGTTGCGATATACTCACCGTTGTGCTCCCGGTCGTATTCGAGGAGCGGTGCCAGCGGCTTGTCCGAGAGGTCCCGCAGAAGTGCCCGGTCCTCCACCAGATACAGCATTCTGTACAGCCCCATCTGGTCAAAATACTGCATTCTTATCTTTCTTGCCTGCGCCATCTCCGCGGCGGCCCGCGCACGCTTATAGGCCAGGTGCAGGTTCACTATGTCCTTCACCTGATCACTCACGCCGATAAAAACTTCGCGCTCCGGCATCTTGAAGCGCATGCGCTCCGAAAACGCCCCTAGGATCTCCCTGCTCTCCTCCTCCCCGATCGCGTTCATGATGATCACGAAATAGGACGCGTAATAGAAGAAATGTCCGTTGTGAGTCAGATTCGTCAGATACAACTGCAGGCGGTAAGCGATCCTCTTGCGCTCCACAGTGTCCATCTTGTCCAGGTCTCCTGTAAATACAAGCGCCACCTGGAATGTTCCGTCCAGGTCATAATGCGGCAGAAGGTCCCTGGTATACAGATCCTGTGCTTCCGGCTGCTCGATCGCGTGGATAAACGCGTCGGAAATCTGCTCGTCCGTGGAGGACTGCACGAAGATCCGGAACGTAAGGTCCTTGATCAGATCTGCCAGCCAGACTTCCCATGGCACAGTCAGGAGAGGAAAGTCATTTATGTCACAGAAGTCCTTCACTGACTGCGGGATTTCCATTACATAATACCCGGTGTTCACGATCAGTCCTGAGGAGTTGTGTGTAGATAATTCCTCCACCAGTTCCAGCATATCCTCTTCTCTCTGAAATCCGAGACCGGTCGTCACAGCCAGCTCCTTGCCGGTGAAATTGTGGATGATCGTCAGATCCTCCAGCATCATCAGCCAGCTTATGGAATTGGACCAGCCGCCGTTTCCGGCAATCATCTTCATCTTATAGCGGTCCTGGGAGACGACCAGCATATCCTCAATAGTAAAACCCATTCTTCCACCTCCGAAAGACACCTGTCCGCACTTTCTATACGTTCTTCCTACTATTATACAGTCTTTGTGCTCCGAGCACAATTTTTTCGTTATTATTTTGACGCGCAGCCCATAGGAATGAGCATCCTATTTGATATCATGTACTTAGAAAACAAAAAGAAAACAGCGATCGGTTAGTCTGATCAGTCACATAGACATGGGATCAACGAGGGAGGACACAGACATGACAATGAATGGAATGGTAACAAGCGGAAACGTCAACATCAGCCTCGTGCCTGAGTGGGCACGCGCAGAGCGCTATGATTATTGCGAAGACTTCTATGAGAGCTATACAGCAGGAACAGGCAGCAAGATCCTTACAAAGATCGCTTCCATCCTGACTTCACTCTTCATCTGAGGGGATTGATCTTTAGGATCATGTAATATAAAAAGGTGCTGTCAGTTTGACAGCACCTTTTAATTTTACCTTTTTTCATTTAAACCGGATCCCGGCCTGGATCCTCGCCCGGTTCAGCACTTCGTTGACCTCGAGGCTGCTTTGCAGGCGCGAATAGCAGAACTCATAATCCTGCTCTCTCATCGCGCGGATAAACTGTGTAAATTCCGGTATCATTCTCTTGTCTTCATACGGTTCCTCACAGATCTCTGTAGTGCCGTCCCGAAGCTGCAGCGTCACTTTTCCGACGACATTGGGCTTTTGTTCGCTCACGATGAAGCCCTTTGTGCCCTGAATGACTCCGCCGCAGTCCCCGTCACAATCTTTGGCTGCAGTGCAGACCGCGGTGAATCCGGGATACAGCATCATCAGGACGCCGCTGGTGTCGATATTCCTCTCCATGTTGGGATAATAGGAAATGCTCTCCGGCTTTCCGAAAATGCCCATGACATAGTGGATATTATAGAGGTTAAGGTCCATCAGCGCACCGCCGGACTTCTTCGGATCGAAAGCCGGCGCGATAATGCCCTTTTTGAAATTGTCGTAGCGGCTGGAATACTGGCAGAAACGGCTCTGGACCAGCTTGACCTCACCGATTAAGGGAATCCACTCCCGGATCTTCTGATAGCCCGTCATATAAGCCGTTGTGATCGCCTCAAAAAGGAACAGTTTCTTCTTGCGTGCCAGCACGGCGAGGTTCTCCGCTTCTCCGGCGTTGTCCGTCATCGGTTTCTCCACAATGACGTTCATCCCCTTCTCAAGCGCTTTTCTGCAGTACATGAAATGAAGATTATTGGGAACAGCCACATAGACTGTATCGATTCCCGACGCGCACAGCTCATCCAGATCATGCACGGCATTCGGGATCTTATACTGTTCGCTGAGGACCTGTGCCTTTTCAAATCCTTGGGGGCTCCCCATGATCGATACGATCTCAAGGCCTTCCATTTTCGTCAGTTCCGGAAGAAAATCCTTTACGATCCAGCCCGTTCCAATAATACCGAGTTTCATATTCCCTCCATTTTGTGGTGCCGCTATTTATTTCTCGTCAGCCAATGCCGTATGAAAATATACAGGCAGATTGCGAAGGCGAGCACATATCCGAAGAATCCCAATGCGGGAATCCCGAGAAGCTGCGGTTTCATCTCCGTGGTGCAGATGATGCTGGAACTGATGAGCAGCGCCATGACCCAGAGATGCGAGAATTCCTTGGTCGCGTCGAGTTCCATATGGACTCTTGCCTGTCCCTTAAGATATTCCTCCAGCGCTATTTTGATAAGCGGCGGAATATCCAGCGATCGGCCGACCGCTTTATAGACGCGCCTTCCGGCTTTGCCGGCCTCTGTCCTGAGGTCAAAATTCTGCAGCATCTCCTCCTTTAGCCTGCCCGCAGCGATCTCCGCCATATTGATGTCGGGGCTGATATTGAGAAGTACGCCCTGCATCTGGGTGAGGCCCCGGACGAGCATCGTCATGCCGTGCGGGAGCTTTATGGAATTGTTCTTCATGATCTCCATGGTATCTTTGAAGAACTCCACCGCGTCTATGCTTCCCATGGAAGCGTTGCCGTAGCGGTCCATGAGG
>CADBIU010000087.1 GCA_902794825.1 uncultured Lachnospiraceae bacterium | reverse complement strand
TACTCTGTATACTAGTAATTATAGGGATTTTTTACTGCATTGCAAGCATTCCCTCCCCTTCTGCACAGCTGCGAAAAGAATGAAAGCCGCTATGTTGCACAGCACAATGCTGGCTCCCGTCGGCGCCGCGTACAGGTAAGATATCACAAGGCCTGTTACCAGGCAGATCGTCGATACGACCGCCGAACAGATCATGACGGAGCGGAAAGTAATGCATGTCCGCATGCTGGTCACTGCCGGAAATACAACAAGGCTTGAGATCAGGAGCGACCCCATCATACGCATACCGACGACGATGATCAGTGCCGTGAGAACAGCGATCACAGTATTGTAGAGTTTCGCATTCAGTCCCGTCGCCCGGGCGAAAGTCTCATCGAAGGTCACCGCGAAGATCCGGTTGTAGAAGAAAACGAACATAACAAGGATCACTGCGGACACAGTTCCTGTCAGCACCACATCTGATTGGGACATACTCAGGATACTGCCGAACAGATAATTATATACATCCGTATTCATTCCTGTGGTCATCGACACGACCATGACGCCGATGGCCAGCGCTCCGGTGGAGATCAGCGCGACGGCGGCGTCCCCCTTGATCTTGCTGTTCTCAGTAAGGCGAAGCAGCAGAAAAGCTGCCGCAATGACAACCGGAATGGCCACCGCCAGGGGCGCGGCGTTCATGGCTGTCGCAATAGCAAGGGCGCCGAATCCCACATGGGAGAGGCCGTCTCCGATCATGGAATACCTTTTGAGGACCAGCGTGACGCCTAAAAGCGCCGAGCAGACCGCCACCAGGACGCCCATGCAGAGAGCCCGCACCATAAAAGGGTATGTAAACATCTCTAGTATTAAGCCGAACATTACTGCTGTACCTCTTTCTTTTGTTCCTCCTCTTTTGTCTCCGGTTCAGGATTTGCAGCTCGCGGCTTTTTGTCCTTGCCTGCCGCCTTCTTCCATATATGGACGGCTTTCTCCCCATCCATGAAACTGTGATACGCGGCGGTGTGCCTGTAATCCTCACAGGTACCGAAGAAGAGCTGCCTGTCCTCTCCCAGATGCAGGATATGGGAAGCGTACTTCGTCGCCGCCTGCATGTCGTGGGAAACCATGATGACTGTAATACCCATCTCCTTGTTGATCCGCTCAATCAGCCTGTACATGTTGATCGTCACCAGGGGATCCAGTCCCGCCACAGGCTCATCCAGAAGGATCACCTTCCCCGTGGCGCACAGCGCTCTCGCCAAAAGAACCCTTTGCTGCTGCCCTCCGGAGAGATCTCTGTAGCATCTGTCCTTCAGGTCCGTGATCTCGAGCGCTTTCATGTTGCGGTCCGCCCGCTCCTTTTCCTCTTTCCCGTAAAAGGGTCGCATGCCCATGCCCGACAGGCAGCCCGACAGGACCACTTCCCGCACGCTGGCGGGGAAATCCTTCTGAACCGGCGTCTGCTGGGGAAGGTATCCGATCTCCCTTGCCCGAAGATCCTCTCCGAAAGTTACGGTGCCCGCTGAAGGCTTCTTAAGGCCCAGAAGCCCTTTCATAAGAGTACTCTTGCCCGCTCCGTTTTCACCAAGGATGCAGAGATAATCGCCCTGCTCTATTTTGAAAGTGAGATGACGCAGCACTGTCACGCCGTCATAGGCGAATGCGAGATCTTCACAAGTGATCAGACTCATTGTTTTACTCCTTCTCCGAGCGCCTCCCGGATCGTCTCCAGGTTTTCGCTCATCAGCGACACATAAGTTGCGCCGTTTTCCATCTGCTCCTTTGTCACGTTATGGCAGGAATTGTAAGTCCTCTGCACCGCTCCCGTGCTCTCGCAGATCGCCCGCGCAATATTCCCGTTGGAAAACTCGATGGAAAACACCACCGGGATCTCTTCCTCCCGGACTTTATCGATCAGAAAGGCCAGCGTCGACGCGCTGGGCTCCGATTCCGACGAACAGCCCGGAAACGCGGCAAAATAGTCCAGACCGTATCCTTCTGCAAAATACCGGATCGGGAACCGGTCTCCGAAGACCAGGATCTTCCGCTCCGCGTTCTCAGTGATCTCCCTGAACTGAGCGTCCAGGTCCAGGATCTTCGCCTCGTAATCCCGCGCATTGGCAAGGTAATCATCCGCGTTCGCCGGATCCAGCTCCGCCATTTTCTGCGCGATCGCTTCTGTGATCTCCGCTGCCTTCACAGGAGACGTCCACACATGCTCATCCGCCTCCTCTTCGCGGCTTTCTTCGTGATCATGCCCTTTCTCTTCCATCATGCCTTCCACGGATTCTTCGGCCACTGTCTCAGTCAGATCCACCAGCCGCAGCGTCTCCGGTCTCTTGTCCCCCATGTTCTCAAGGATCCGGTCCACCCACACATCGTTCTCAGCGCCGACATAGATGAAAAGATCACAGTTCTGTATCTCCTTGATATCCAGAGGCGTCGGTTCGTAGGAGTGCACCTCCTCTCCGGGGGAAAGGAGCATCCTGACATTTACGGCCCCTGTGCCGCCCGCGATCGCTCTGACAAAATCGTATTGCGGGAAGATCGTCGTAACGATCTTCAGTTTCCCGTCATCCGGCTCCTCCTGCTTCACCCCGCAGCCTGTAACCGCGGCCGCCGCAATGCCTGCTGCCAGGATCACCGCCATCAGCCGGGCACAGAACAGCCTCGCCCGGGCTTTATCTTCGATCCTTTTCTCTCTCACTTCTTCCTCCTGCAGTCCCCGCAGATTCCGTAAAACAGAGTGCGCGTACAGTCCAGCTCAAAGCCGCCGGCTCCGCCGCCCGAAAAGCCCTGCATCGCGGTCTCCACCGCTTTCCTCTCAATGTGGACCACTTTCCCGCATTTCTCGCATTTTCCGTGCACATAAGCGGATTTTTCTTCATGGCCGTCCCTGAACTCATAACAGGCTCCGGTGACCGCGTCCACCATATACTTGTTGACAGCGCCCTCTTCAACCAGGCGGTCCAGCTGCCTGTAGATCGTCGCGACCCCGATGGACACGCCTCTTGCCTTGAGTTCGTCCAGGATCTGGCCCGCCGTCATGTGCTCTCTCTCATTTTCCCGAAGGATCTTCAGGATCTCATCTCTGTGTTTTGACTTATAGGATGTTCTCGCTCCCATTGACGAAATACCCCCTGCATTGTTCTAAATTGAAAATGATTCTCATTTTTATTTTCAGAATTCTTATTATAGTAAAAATACTCCCTCTGTCAATAGCATTTTCTTCTTGTCAATTAGTTTTAAGCGCAATAACATAGGACTTAGTCAAAGAAAAGGAGACCATTATGGGACGAACAATCAACGGAAGGACCACTACCCTCGCCCTGATCGGCGACCCGGTGGGCCACTCTCTCTCCCCTCAGATGCACAATTATGCCTGTGAACTTCTTGGCCTGAATTACGTATATGTAGCCTACGCAGTCAGAGAGGACGGCGTTCCCGCTGCCTTTGACGCGATGCGCGCGCTCGGCATCCGGGGCTTCAATGTCACAATGCCCTGTAAGATCGCCGCTTTTGAGAATGTCGACAAGCGCTCGGAAGCCGCCGCGATCATCGGCGCATGCAACACCGTCATCAACGATGGCGGCGTGCTCACAGGACACATCACCGACGGCGAAGGCTATGTCAATATGCTCCGCGACAAAGGCATTGAGGTCGCGGGCAAAAAAGTGATCGTCTGCGGCGCGGGCGGCGCGGGAACGGCGATCGCTGTCCAGTGCGCCCTGGACGGCCATCTTTAACCGTAAATCCCGGTCCTGGGACCGGGCTCTTCAGACTGCTGAAAAGATCAGGAAAGTGCGCCCCGGCTGCGCGGTCAAAGTCTGTGACCTTGCGGATCAGGCTCTGCTCGCCGAAGAAACCGCGGACAGCGATATTTTGGCAAACGGCACAAATCTGGGCATGAAGCCTCACGAAGACCGGATGGTCGTGGAAGACCCTTCCGTTTTCCGCCCCGGCCTGGTTGTTACAGACGCGGTCTACAACCCGGTGGAGACCAGAATGCTTAAACTGGCGAAGGAAGCCGGGTGCATCACCTTCGGCGGCAAAGGCATGCTGCTCTGGCAGGGCGTCGCCGCTTTCAAACTGTTCACCGGATGCGATATGCCGGTGGAAGAAGTGAAGGCCATGTTTTTCGCCGACTAAAGGATCAAAAGACTGAGATAGAAAAGGGACAGTGAAGATCATGCCTCACTGCCCCTCTTTTATATCCTGTCTGTATTATATTACGCGATGGAAACCACCTTGTAGTCGCGATCCTCGACAGCCTCTTTGAGCTTCTCGTCAGCGACGTCGGCGCTCAGAGTAACAACCGCTGTGCCTTCCTTGTGGCTTACGTCTGCGGATGCAACGCCGTCGATCTTCTCCAGGACTTTCTTCACGGTCGCCTCACACATACCTTCGATCTTCATTGTCTTTGTCATAGTAGCTTCCTTTCTGCTGCGCTCCGCAGCTTCCCTTTCTTTGGTATATTCCGATAAAAGCTTTCCGTCTGCATCCGTCTGCACCGGATTCTTAAGCTTTACATCCTTCTCACTGCTCCTCATGTCAAAACCGTTGAGCCGCAGCGCATTGGTGACCACGCAGAAACTGGACAGGCTCATGGCCAGGGCGCCCAGCATCGGTCCCATCGTGATCCCAAGCGGGCTCAGCGCTCCCGCCGCGACAGGGATCAGGATCGAGTTGTAGATCAGCGCCCAGAAAAGGCCCCACAGGATCGTCTTGTAGGTCTTGCGGCTCAGCCTCACAGCCGCGCTCACGTCTGTCAGCCGGCTGTTCATAAGGACTACATCCGCCGCGTCGATCGCTACGTCCGTACCCGCGCCGATCGCGATTCCGATATCTGCTCTGGTCAGTGCCGGCGCGTCGTTGATACCGTCGCCCACCATCGCTACTTTGCCCTTTTCCTGCAGGAGGCGTATGATCTCCTCCTTGCCGTCAGGCAGCACGCCCGCAACGACTTCGCTGACGCCGGCCAGCTTTCCGATGGCTTCTGCCGTTTTCTGATTGTCGCCGGTGAGCATGACCACGTGAATGCCCATGTTCTGCAGTTCTCTGACCGCCTGTGCGCTGTCCTCCTTGATCGGATCCGCTACCGCAATGATTCCCAAAAGCTGCCCCTCTTTGGCAAAATACAGCGGCGTCTTGCCCTCTTCCGCCAGCCGGTCAGTCAGATCCGCCAGGTACTTCAGCCATTTGACCAGGTCTCCGGACTTACCGCGCTGGGCCGAGAGCCTTGTCATGATGAATTTCTGGTTGCCGCCGCTGATCAGCGCTCCGTCTATCACAGCCATGAGGCCGTTTCCGGGAAGCGCCCTGAAATCCTGAATCTCTCCCGCTTTCACGCCGCCGGTATACTCCACGATCGCCCTTGCCAGGGGGTGCTCGCTCTGCGCTTCCAGCGCGCCCGCCAGATACAGAAGCTCTTCCTCTGTCACGCCTTCCGCGGGAATCACTTCTGTGACGATCGGATGTCCGCTGGTGATCGTGCCGGTCTTATCCAGCGCCACGATCTGCATATTGCCGGCCTCCTGCAGTGCTTCCGCAGTCTTGAACAGGATTCCGTGCTTCGCGCCCATTCCGTTGCCGACCATGATCGCGACGGGCGTCGCAAGACCAAGGGCGCAGGGACAGCTGACGACGAGAACGGAGATTCCCCTTGCCAGCGCTGTTCCGACCGGCGCTTTCACGACAAAGAGCCAGATCAGTGTCACCGCGATCGCAATGACGATGACTGCAGGGACAAAGACACCGGAGATGGTATCCGCTATTTTGGCAATTGGCGCCTTCGTAGCTGCCGCGTCGCTGACCATCTTAATAACCTGGGACAGGCTGGTATCTTCGCCCACGCGGGTCGCCTGACAGCGGAGAAAGCCCGACTGGTTGAGAGTCGCAGAAGAAACAGGCGAGCCGGGTTCCTTGTCGACAGGGATGGATTCTCCCGTCAGAGCCGCCTCATTGACCGCGCTCTCGCCTTCGATCACAATACCGTCGACGGGGATCGTTTCGCCGGGTCTTACGACAAAGATATCTCCCTTCTGCACGAGATCGATGTCGATGGTCTCCTCGACGCCGTTCCTCTCGACATTTGCCGTTTTGGGAGCGAGTTTCATGAGGGATTTGAGGGCGTCCGTCGTCTTTCCCTTGGACCTGGCTTCCAGCATCTTGCCGACCGTGATCAGCGTCAGGATCATCGCCGCGGATTCAAAATAGAACTCCATCATGTATTTCATGACAGCTTCATGATTACCGTCCACCTGTGCTCTCGTCATTGCCAGCAGCATGACTGTGGAATACACAAAGGCCGCGCCTGATCCCATTGCGATCAGCGTGTCCATATTGGGCGCGCCGTGGAACAGGCTCTTAAAGCCGCTGATGAAGAACTTCTGGTTGATCACCATGACGATTCCCGCAAGCAGCATCTGTACGATTCCCATGGCCACATGGTTGCCGTCGAAAAACGCCGGCAGAGGCCACCCGAACATCATATGGCCCATCGAGAAATACATGAGCACCAGCAAAAATCCGAGTGACGCGACCAGTCTCTTTTTAAGGACCGGCGTCTCATGATCTTTGAGGGCCTCTTCCTCCGCCGCGATCTTGGCCGTCAGGCTTCCTGCCTGTCTGCCGCTTTCCTGTCCAGCCCCCTTGGGCGACGCTCCGTATCCTGCGTCCTCCACCGCTTTCATGATGTCCGCCGGCGAAGCGGTTCCTTCCACGCCCATCGTATTCGTCAGAAGGCTCACATTACAGGATTCCACGCCCGGGACCTTCGACACCGCTTTCTCCACGCGCGCCTGGCAGGCCGCGCAGCTCATTCCCGTTACTGTATATTGATCCATTTCATTTCCCTCATTTCATCAGCTTCTGCAGCGTCTTCACCAACTCATCCACTTTCTCGCTGCCGCCCGCCTGTACATCTTCTGTCACGCAGGTGTGGATATGATCCGCCAGTATTACTTTTGTGAAACTGTTCAGCGCCGCGTTGGCCGCCGCGACCTGATTGATGATATCGATGCAGTAGGCGTCTTCCTCCACCATGCGGCGGATCCCTCTGATCTGTCCTTCGATCCTGCTCAGGCGGTTCATCAGGTCTTTATGCTCCTTCTCCGTGCGCACTTTGGTGCGGCAGCAGCAGTTTTCTTTATCCATGCTTTTTATAGTGTTGTCTGAAGGTTCCTTTTTCGCAGACATCAGTTTTTTCTCCTCACTGATAATTGCTGTGGTCTGTTTTCCTTACTAATCATATACCCCCACCGGGTATATTGCAAGTACAAATATACAGGGTGGGGGTATTTTCTCGCATACCCCACCCCGGTATTCAAGGAGGTTTTGGGCACAGAACGGCCCATTCAGAAGTTTATACACAAAAAGTTCTTCTCATCCGGCCATTACAGTACACTCGACAAGCTATTCTTCCGTTCAACTTGCCGATTTCAACGTCAAAGAGGTCAAAAGCAAACTTTTCCACGTTATTCTCTTCATTTAAGCCAGCTGGATACCTTACATATTAGTTTTTCTTTGTGTACAATTCTCAAAATTCTCCATCTGTGCCCAACCGACCCTTCCGGACACATACTTAAGCTTCCGTCCACATACTTAAACGGCTTCCGACCACTTCTCCGCTCAAATATGATAAACTCTTGTAAATGCATCCCGCATTTACGAAGCATTTTTCAGCATTTTAAATTTGGAGATCCGAATTTGCGCTATTACATCGCCGACTGTCACTTTTTTCATAACAGTCTCAATTACCAGATGGACTGCCGCGGCTTCGCGGACGCCGAAGAAATGAATGCCTATATGATCGAGAAGTGGAACAAAAAGGTCCGCTGGAACGACGAAGTAGTCATCCTGGGCGACTTTTCTTACGGAAAAGCCGAGGAGACCAACAAGGTCCTGGAGCAGCTCAAAGGCATCTTGTGCCTTGTGGAAGGTAATCACGACCAGTTCGGACACCGGAAAGGCTATAATGCCGCCAGGTTCAAGTGGATCCGCCCCTATACCGAGCTCAACGACAATAACCGCAAGGTAATCCTCTGCCATTACCCGATCCTGTGTTACAACGACCAGTATCTGTTCGATGGAAATGGAAATCCCAGAACCTATATGCTCTACGGCCACGTCCACAACACCTGGGACGAAGAGCTGATGGAGCAGGCGCAGGCACTGGCAAGGCAGCAGATCCGCCGCCGCAGAGATGGTACAGAGTACAACCTGCCGTGTCAGATGATCAACTGCTTCTGCATGTATTCCGACTACACACCGCTTACTTTAGATGAGTGGATTGAACTTGATGCCAAAAGAAGAGGCGCACCGCAGTAAAGCGGTACGCCTTTTTTCATCACGCTATTGCAGGCTTTACTCAGCCCTTCAGGCCTCTGCTCTGTCTGTCCATGTCCTCCACGACGATGTCATAGATCTCGCCGAGAGAAGCTCCGTATTCCAGAATGAGCCAGGGCTCATTAGTGTGGAAGTGGATCTTGATCGGATCCCCGTCTCCGCCGACAGCCAGAAGGCTGTCGCCCTTGAAGTGCTCGACGATGTAGTCGAAGACCTCGTCTTCATCAAGATCATCTCCGTCGATCAGAAGCTGTGTATCATATCTGAATTCAAGCATTTCGAAATTTCCTCCTTAGTATCGCAAACACTTACTATATGTACAGTTTACCGAAAAGAGGCTTCTAAATCAAGTTGACTCGGGCGCTCCCTCTTCTTCAACGCCTGCCTCAGCTTCTGCTGTGAAAGCCGTATCTTCTGTGTCGCTCACATAATCTGCCTCCTCTGTGAAGACAGAACCGCTCATCGGAATCTCTTTGGGAATAGGCTTCCTTGTGAGGATCTTCATGAACTCCTCGCCGGTAATGGTCTCGCGGAAATACAGGTACTCCGCCAGCTCGTCCATCTTGCGCTTGTTCTCCCGAAGGATATCCAGCGCTTTCTGGTGCTGTCCGCGCACAAGCTCCACGACCTTCTTGTCGATCATGGACTGCGTATCCGCCGAACAGGCAAGTGATGTGTCGCCGCCCAGATACTGGTTGTTCAGCGTCTCCATAGCCACCATATCGAACTCATCGCTCATGCCGTAGCGGGTGATCATCGCGCGCGCCAGCTTTGTCGCCTGCACGATGTCGTTGGAAGCGCCGGTCGTCACGCTGCCGAACTCCACTTCCTCCGCCGCGCGTCCGCCGCACAGTGTCGCAATCTTGTTCTCCAGTTCCTCCTTGCTCATCAGGTAATGGTTACCCTCTTCCTCTACCTGCATGGTGTAACCCAGCGCACCGGATGTGCGGGGAATGATGGTGATCTTCTGGACCGGCGCGCTGTGAGTCTGCATCGCTGCCACAAGCGCGTGTCCGATCTCGTGATAGGAGACGATCAGCTTCTCTTTATCTGTCAAAATAGCGTTCTTCTTCTGGTATCCCGCAATGACGACTTCAATGCTCTCCTCAAAGTCAGCCTGGTTGGCAAATTTTCTGCCGTCCCGCACCGCGCGGAGCGCCGCCTCATTTACGATATTGGCAAGTTCCGCGCCGGAGGCGCCTGCTGCCATCCTCGCTATTTTGTTAAAATCGACGTCCTGGCTGCACTTGATCTTCTTGGCGTGTACCTTGAGAATATCCTCCCTGCCCTTGAGATCGGGGAGTTCCACGGGCACGCGGCGGTCGAAACGGCCGGGCCTTGTCAGCGCGGGATCGAGCGCCTCAGGGCGGTTGGTCGCAGCGAGGATCACGACGCCGGTGTTCTCTTCAAAACCGTCCATCTCCGTGAGCAGCTGGTTCAGGGTCTGCTCGCGCTCGTCATTGCCGCCGACGAGAGAACCGTCACGCTTTTTGCCGATCGCGTCGATCTCGTCGATGAAGACAATGCAGGGTGCCTTTTCCTTAGCCTGCCTGAACAGGTCGCGGACCTTTGATGCGCCCATACCTACGAACATCTCGACGAATTCCGATCCGGATATGGAGAAGAAAGGGACGTTGGATTCGCCTGCTACCGCCTTGGCCAGCATTGTTTTGCCGGTTCCGGGAGGGCCCACCAGAAGAATGCCCTTGGGCATCGCCGCGCCGATCTCTTTGTACTTGGACGGATTGTGCAGGTAGTCTACTACCTCCTGCAGAGCCTCTTTGGCTTCCTCCTCACCTGCCACATCGGAGAAACGGATCCCCTCTGTCGACTGGACGTAGATCTTGGCGTTGCTCTTTCCCATTCCGAACATCATTGAATTGGGACCGCCGGCCTGGTTCATCATCTTTTTGCTGAGGAAGGACCACAGTCCCCAGAAAATAAAGATAGGCACTACCCAGGAGATCAGAAAGGACAGGATCGGCGACATGGGCTGCACGATATCGCTGCCGAATTTGACATTGTGCGCGTGCAGGCGGTTTGCCAGATCCAGGTCTGTCACCGGCGC
>CADBIU010000086.1 GCA_902794825.1 uncultured Lachnospiraceae bacterium | reverse complement strand
TCAACCGTAGATGCATCAGTCGCGGATATGCCGGTCGAACTATCACCGGCAATGTTTTGGCCAGTCACTGCATTCATCTCTCCGCCTCCGGAACTGCACGCCGCCAGAACGAACAACGATAGCATGATAGGGATTAAGTATTTCATATTAATCACGTTCCTCCACACCTGGGGACAATCTACCCCAGAGGTCGTTTTTCCAACAAGCTGTCTTAAGAAATTGTTTGACGATTAATTTAATTGTATAATGATAAAGAGATATAATCTATTCCGTTTATGCCCGGTAGCATTAATTCCATATTTTGTGAGGAGGTAGTTATGGTCAAAATATTGGCAGACAGCACCTGCGATCTTTCTCCAGCCCTCATCAGCAAGTATAAGATCGGGATCATCCCGCTCTATGTTCATCTGGGAGAAAAGGAATACAAAGACGGCGTCAATATCACGCCCTCTGAAATCTTCAAATGGTCTGACGAGCACAAAGAAACGCCCAGGACATCTGCACCCGGCATCAAGGACATCGAGGCATTGCTGGATAAAGGCAGCACCGATGAATATGTGATCTTTACGATCTCATCTTCCATGTCCAGCTGCTGCAACGACTGCGTTCTTGCAGTGGAGGATCTGGAAATGGAAGACCGGGTACGCGTCATCGATTCCGCAAATCTATCCACTGGGATCGGCCTGCAGGTGATCAAAGCCGCCGAACTGGCTGCCTCCGGCATGACCGGCGCTGAGATTGCGGCGGAAATCGAGAAGATCAAGGGCAAAGTTCGCGCAAGTTTTGTTGTTGATACACTCACGTACCTCTACCGGGGCGGGCGATGCTCCGGAATGTCGGCATTTTTTGGCTCGGCTCTTCGCATCCATCCGCGCATTGAGGTCGTTGACGGCGCGATGCATCCCGAAAAGAAATATCGCGGAAAGAATACCCGTTTTATCATGGACTATGTGCGGGATATGGAAAATGACTTGAAAGCAGCGGTCAGCGACCGCGTGTTCATCACCCATTCCGGGTGCGACAGGGAGATTGTCGAAGAGGTGAGGAAATACCTCGAGAGCCTTGGCCACTTCAATGAGATCCTGGAGACGACTGCCGGAGCAGTTATCTCTTCTCACTGCGGACCCGGGACACTTGGGGTGCTGTTCATCGCAAAATAAACAAAACGGCTTTATTATCTGGGGGACCTTATGGAAAGACCGGTCGCATACATGGGCGAAGAGCCCTATATTTTCGTAAGTTATTCGCACAAAGATTCTGAACGGGTCTGGCCTATTATTGCGAGGCTGCAGGCTGGCCGTTTCAGGGTCTGGTACGACGACGGCATCAATCCCGGGACGGAATGGGATGCGAATATTGCCAGCCACATCAAGAACTGCTCCTTTTTCCTCGTTTTCATTTCTGAGAACTATCTGGCGAGCGAAAACTGCAAGTAAATGAAGACCTCTGGGGTAGTTTGTCCACACCTGTGGACAAACTACCCCAGAGGTCTCTTACACTCAGATCCTGCGCATTCCCGTGACTTTGCGGCACTCGGCACGGCAGGCTGACCATGAAGAAGGCGATGAACGGAAATACCAAAAGCCCGGTGTAAATATTGTTAATGTAAACCATTCTATTTCCCTATCAGTCCCTTGCTAAGCGTCACGATGAAGTCCTGCACGTTTGTGACGATTCCTTTGGCAGACAGGCTGCCCCTGTCACTGAGTTTGTTGGCTGTGAACTCAGAAATGTCCACACAATAGAAATAGACTTCCCGGATCTGTCCGTCCGGCGTCACCCGGAAGGAAGGTGTCATGTTGCCGACAGCTATTGAGTGGAGTGTGGTGGCAAGGCAGAGGACGGTTGTCGCGTCTCTGACCACGTCGCGCATGCGGTCCTGCGCTTCGTAGGCATTTCCTATGACAGGCGGAAGGGGCCCGTCGTCCCTGATGGAGCCGGCGAGGACATAGGGAATCCCGTGTTTTTCGCAGCTGTAGATGATGCCGTTGTTGATGTTCTCCTGCTTGAGGAATTCCGGTATTCCGCCGCACTGCTTCACGCGGTTGATCGTGTCGAGATGATTGTAGTGGCCGTTCGGCTGAAGTTCGGTGGTGTAGATGTTTTGGCCGAGTGCTGTTCCGAGCCAGGCCGCTTCCAGATCGTGCGTGGCAAGTGCATTGCCGGCCATCACAGCGTCGACATAGCCGTTGGCGATCAGCGCGGAGAAGGCTTCCCTCGCGTCGTGGTCGAAGGCAAAAGCCGGGCCCATCACCCATACGATCTTTCCATGGTCCCTGTCGTATCTGAGGATGTCATAGAGTTCGTCGTAGTCCCTGGAAAAGGCTGTTTCGCGAGAGCGCCCTGTTCGGAAAGCGAAGACGTCCTTCATCTCTTTCCCGCCGCTGAAGCCGTTCGGATGGACATAGATTCCTTCGCTTCCGTCTTCGGTCCTTCCCAGGATGACCAGCTCGCCTTTACGGAGCCGGCGGGGTTCCTTGACAAGGATCTTGTAGCCGTCATAAACAGGCACGCAGTCCATGCGGCTCTCCTCTGCGAGGAGCCACTCTCCCCCGACTTTGAAGTATTCCGTGAAAATGCTCATCGCGTGAAAGCCCGTCGGCGCGACAGAGTCGGCGGGTGCGGGCGCCATAACCGCATCAGGTGCTGACAGGAAGCGCTGTTCGTCAAAATCCGGTTTCTTGTACTCTCTTAATGTAAATGCCATTGCTGCCTCCATTTTTCCACACCTGGGGACAAACTACCCCAGAGGTCGGTTTTCGCTTTCTGCACCTGGGAGCAAACTACCCCAGAGGTCGGTTATACTACTCCTGCCCTCCGAACGTCGGGATCTTCTTCCTCCAGCCTCCGTGGAAGTAGACAATCGTCGTGATCACGGCGCCCATGACCCACACGCTTAGGAGCGAGACGAAGATCATTTTCTCCTGGGTGAGCACCGGCGCGCCCATCGATCTCATCAGCGCGACGAGGCCGTATGCCAGCGGAATGCGCAGGAAAACTGTAGTGAAGATCGTGATCCACATCGGCGAAGTCGTGTCGCCCGCGCCGCGGATCACTCCCTGCAGGCTCTGCGTGACGCCGACCGCGATGTACCCCACCGCAAGGATGTACATCATGCCCATCGCCAGATTGATCAGTTCCGTATTTCCGGGCGCAAAGAGGTCCATCAGCGCCGGCCCGAACCAGATAATGACGGGAACAAGAACAATCGCCGTCAGCACTGTCATAGCTGTTCCCTGTCTGGTTCCGGGCTTGAGGCGGTCCAATCTGCCCGCGCCGACATTCTGCCCCGCGTAGGTGCCCATGGCCTGCCCGAAGCTGAAATTCGGCAACATCGCATAGCCGTCCACCCGCATGACCATGACGTTGGCCGCGACCAGCATCGCGTCGCCGAAACTGTTGACCAGCGCCTGCACGATCAACATGCTGGCGCTCATGATCGCCTGCGTGATGCCGGACGGCACACCGAGCCGGATGATGCTGCGCAGGTACTCAGCATCAGGCTTGATATACTCTCTCCGCAGCGTAAAGATATCTCCCATCCCCATCAGCTTAATGAGGCAAAGTATAGCCGAAATCATCTGCGCGATCACCGTTGCCAGCGCGACCCCTGCGACGCCCATTTTTCCAACCAGCAGCAGGTCGCCGACCACATTGAGTCCGGCACAGATAATGAGGAATAGCAAGGCTGAGAATGAATCTCCCAGCCCTCGCAGGATCCCGGCGAAAATATTGTAGAACATGAATCCGAAAATGCCCCAGAAGAAGATATTCAGATAATCCCGGCATGCATCAAACATTTCCGGCAGCGTATTCATCGCACGGAGCATGGGCGTTGTCAAAAGAGGCCCCCCGATCATGATCACCAAACCTGCCGCAAAAGAAATGAAGATACAGTTTCCTATCGTCTTCTCCAGGCTCGTTCTATCTTTTGCCCCAAAAAACTGCGCGACAAGAATACCGGCACCGGTAGCAATACCTACGAACAGCGCCAGCAGCAGATTAAGGATCGGCAGCGCGTTGCCGACCGATGCCAGCGCCGTGTAGCCCCACTTGCTGCGGCCGACAACCACGGCGTCGACCGTATTGTAGAGCTGCTGCGCGAAGTTCCCGATCAGCATCGGAAAAGCAAACCGCGCTATACTCTTCCACGGCGTCCCAACCGTCATATCATTCGCCGTAAATAAATCTCTGATTTTTCCCATACCATTTCCCGTTTTGAGTGCAAACTACCCCAGAGGTCGTTTGGCTCCCCAGAGGCAGTTTTTCCACACCTGGGGACAAACTACCCCAGAGGTCTCCTCTGCTCCATAAAGATCTCAATGCCCTCTTCGTCCGGCTCAAACTTGTCGGCAGTAACCCTGACAAACCTCGCTCCGACCGGGCTGTCAACATGCGGGAAAATGGCCGGATCCCGCTGATACACCGTCCCGACCGGCATTAGAACAATATTTTTGTAGTCGTTAATATACTCGTCATCTTCGTTTCCGGCAACAAAAGACCACCCGCTATCATTCTCGTTCAAAGCCTCCTCGCGGCACATGTAGCCCACGATCCAGCCCTCGTCGGCAATCTTCCGCGACACATACGCGTTTTTTCTAAGAAGGTCCTTCCTGCGCCTGATCGCTCCGTAATAATGATCGTTGGAGACAAATTCCTCCACCTCAGAGCTGTCAGGCTCCGTATCCGTGTCAATCCCGCGTATCGCAGCGTCCCAGATTCTTTTGTCATCAGCGGCAGTTCTGAGCCTCACGGCCAGTTTCAGCATCTCCTCTTCAGTCACGTCAAAATATAGATCCCTGATCTCCTGTCTAACGCTCTTTCCCTGATCGCCGTATATGTAAATAAGCAGCCCGCCGTCGCAGTAGAGGGACGCTTTCACAGCGCCAAGCTTGTCCTCGTCATCGTAGAACACCATGAAGTCGGAAAGCCTGTCGTTGACGTGCCAGTCGAATTCTGTCCCGTTTTTGCCGTTCATATAGTAGACTGTGCCATTCTCTTCCAGATCTGATGCCTTCACCTCCGGAAGATATGTTCGCAGGCATTCCTGAATCTTTTGCTCCAATTCTGTAAGAATTCTATGCATACTCTCGTTTACCTCGCTCTGAAAACATGTTCACCTGAAACACCTGAAACAACCGGAATCGTTTCGGCATCCATGCTCTCGATCTTATATAGGCTATTGCCATTTTTTGGCTTTTGGGATCTATCTCTATTCTACACCACAAATGACCTCTGGGGTAGTTTGTCCCCACTTGTGGACAAACTACCCCAGAGGTCGCTTTCACTCAGTTATTCCACACCTGGGGACAAACTACCCCAGAGGTCGCTTTCTCCTAATCCAATATCTTCAGCGGCTTCCAGCGAAGGTAATCGCCGGACACCAGGTGGTACTCTCTTCCCCGGTATTCGCCATGGATGCTGTCGTGGAACCTGCTTTCTCCGTGGCTGTGGGCGTAGATTATCTGCTCCGCACCGTATTCTTCTGCCATGTCGGTGAAACCGCTTCTCTCTTCCAGAATGCTGGTCGGCGGATAGTGCAGAAACATGATGAATTTGCGATATCCGGCGGCCTTCGCCAGGTCAAAAGATTTCCGCAGCCGCACCAGTTCTCTGGCCACCAGTTTCCTGGCGTGCTCCTCCTCTTCTTCGTCCCAGCCCACAATTCTGCCGCGCCGGTCGATGTAGAACGGTCCCTCAAAAGTAAATCCCTTCGTCCCGACAAGCGCATAATCCTTATAAGAATCAAAGCTGTCCTGCAGGAAAGTCAGCTCTGGTTGATACAGCCCATTGAGCATGCCTGTCTTTTTCACGTCCCAGAACATGTCATGGTTTCCTCGTGTCAAAATCTTGCGTCCCGGCAGTTCACGAATATACTGGAGGTCCCGCTCGCATTCTGACAGATTTTTGCCCCAGCTGTGATCCCCGACAAGGACCAAAGTGTCCTCTGGGGTCACTGTTTTGGCACAGTTCTTGCGAAACTTCTCTTCATGGTTTTTCCATACCCGGCCGTGCAGCTGCCCCGGTGCTTTCAGCACGGATTGGTAGTGCAGGTGCAAGTCACCGATCGCGTAAAGGCTCATAATGCTCACCCTTCCGGCTTGTAAGTCCAGCCGTGGTCGTCATGATAGATCATCAGTTTCGTCATCCCGCCGTCTATGCAGATATTCTCTCCGGTATGCAAACGACCTCTGGGGTCGTTTGTCCCCCTTTCTGAGAAGTGTAAACTACCCCAGAGG
>CADBIU010000085.1 GCA_902794825.1 uncultured Lachnospiraceae bacterium | reverse complement strand
TTGCGGGAGGCACTCATAAACACTTTCAGATTCCGGTTGTTCTCTCAGTTACAACTTCCGTCAGTCAATTCTTACGATCCATCCCTCCGGAGCTTCGATCCTGCCCATCTGAATACCTGTCAGAGTGTCATACAGCTTCTGCATGACGGGACCCATCTTCTCCATGCCGTTGGAGAACTCGATCTCCTTGCCATGGTCGTTGATCTTGCCGATCGGGGAAATGACTGCTGCTGTGCCGCAGAGTCCGCACTCCTTGAACTCACCCTTCTCGACCTCAGAGAGGAGAACCTCTCTCTCCACGACCTTCATGCCCAGATAGTTCTCAGCCACATAGTGGATGGAACGGCGGGTGATGGAAGGAAGAATGCTGTCGGACGCGGGGATTACCAGAGTATTGTCCTGATCTACCAGAAGGATGTTGGCGCCGCCGGTCTCCTCCAGCTTGGTCCTTGTCGCGGGATCCAGATAGATATTCTCCGCAAATCCTTCCTTATGAGCGTCTACGATCGCGTGAAGGCTCATCGCGTAGTTGAGACCTGCCTTAATGTGGCCTGTTCCTCTCGGGGCCGCGCGGTCGAAGTCGCTGACGCGGACTACGATGGGCTTGGCGCCGCCCTTGAAGTAAGGGCCTACGGGAGTTGTAAAGATACGGAACATATAGTCGTCAGCGGGCTTAACGCCGATAACGGGGCTGATTCCGAACATGTAAGGGCGGATATAGAGTGTTGCGCCTGTGCCATACGGCGGTACCCACGCTTCGTTAGCCTTTACTGTTGCCTTGACGGCTTCAATAAATCTGTCAACAGGGAAAGGAGGCATCTCCAGACGCAGAGCGGAATCATACATTCTCTGTGCGTTGAGGTCGGGGCGGAAGCATACGATGTGGCCGTCTTCCGTCTCATAGGCCTTAAGTCCCTCAAAGACTGACTGGGAATACTGAAGAACGCCGGCATCCTCGCTCATGACGATCTTGTCGTCAGAGATCAGGGCTCCGTCATCCCACTTGCCGTCCTGATACATGGACACGTATCTCTTGTCTGTCACATGATAACTGAATCCCAGGTTACCCCAATCAATGTCTTTCTTTGCAACCATTACTGTCTCCTCCTGATCACTTATATAGCTTTATATAATTCATCACTTTAATGTGGTGCATTCCCGAACAATTATATTACTCTGTTTCTGATTTTTCCAGTGCAATTATGAAATTTTCTTACTATAGCTGTTGAATTTTTTTCATATTACGGGTCAAGCAGTGCGCACAGACCTACCAGTCCGGGGCCTGTATTGATCGCCAGTGTGGCGTTGATCTGCTTGACAAAAAGGATTTCTTTGCTTGTCAACTGCGTCTCCACCAGCTCCAGCATCCTTCCTGCTTCCTCATTAGCGTCGCCGTGGCCCACGATGATCCAGCAGTGATGGCCTTTGCAGAACTGCAGCATCTCGTTAAGCAGCTTCTTCTTGCCCTGCTTGGCTCCGCGGATCAGTCCCACCGTGTAGTAGATTCCGTCTTCATTACAGGATATGATCGGCTTTAAGCTGAGCACCTCGCCCACTACGGAAGTCACCTTTCCGATGCGGCCGCCCTTTTTGAGGTACTTGAGGGTGTCCATATAGAACATGACTTTGGAGTCATAGATCTTGTTCTGAAGTCCGGTCTTCACTTCCTCGAAGGACCAGCCGTTTTCCAGCTTCGCTGCAGCCCAGATCGCCCAGATTCCCGACGCCACAGAGATGTTCTTTGTATCAAAGACGAAGATTTCCATCTCGTCCTGCTGCTCCGCGGCGAGAGACGGATCGTGTTGAACGTTCCGCTCAGGCCGCTGGAAATTGTGACTGCTATGATCTTCTCATAGCCCGCCTCGCGGATCTCGTCAAATATATCCTGTACCTCCGCCAGCGACGGCGTTGAAGTACTGGGGTACTCGTCCGGAAAACGGCGGTATACCATTATTGGATCAATGTTTACGCCATCCTCATAATCTTTCTCCGGATACATAACGCGGAGGGGCAGCATGAAAATGTTATATTTCTCTCTGAAATTCTGGGGAACGTCACATCCCGAATCCGTTAACACCGCAACTCTATCCTTATTCATAAGCCCTCCTTACAGCGGTCTCTTATCTGGACTGCTGCGCGCCAGAACATTCCTGATGATCTATTTTAATAGAATAGTCTTTTTATCATTTACAGTCAAGAATACTGCATTTTTACGTTGACTCCCTCGTCAAATAGTCCGATAATGATTCTCGCCGACTATATGACATTCACGAAGGAAAGGGTATTATGCTATCTTTTGACGCAAATAATTACGACATAAACAGTCTGAAGGATCTGTCCGTCGACGCGGCAGCCATCCTGAAAAAACGAGAAGGCCGCACCATCAAGGCAGGCGGCCTGTGGGTCTATGACAACGAGATCGCTCAGTTCCGCGGAGATTTCGAGGACGGCGATATCATATCCGTTGAGGATTTCGACGGATATTTCATGGGCTATGGTTTCGTCAACCGTAAGTCCAAAATCACGGTCCGCCTTCTCTCCCGCCGCCGCGACAATCCGGTAACTCCGGCCTTTCTGACACAGAGGGTGCGCAGCGCATGGGAGTACCGGAAAAAGGTCATCGACACTTCCAGCTGTCGTCTCCTGTTCGGAGAAGCCGATTTCCTGCCGGGCCTGACTGTAGACAAATATGAGGATATTCTCGTCGTTGAATCTCTGGCCCTCGGCATCGACCGCCTCAAGGGATACCTGCTGGCCGCGCTGGTGCGCGTTCTGGCCGAAGACGGCATTACGGTGCGCGGCATTTACGAGCGCAGCGACGCCAAAGTCCGCGAGCTTGAGGGCATGCCCAGGGAGAAAGGGTTCCTTACCGCTCCCTTCGATACCAAAATAGAGATCACCGAGAACGGCGTCCGCTATATCGTGGATGTTGAAAACGGCCAGAAGACCGGATTCTTCCTGGATCAGAAGGACAACCGCCGCGCGATCCACCGCCTCTGCCGCGGCGCGAAGGTACTGGACTGCTTCACGCACACCGGCTCCTTCGGCCTAAACGCCGCCATTGCGGGCGCCGAGTCTGTTGTCGCTGTGGACGCCTCCGACCTCGCCGTAGAGCAGGCGCAGGAAAACGCCCGCCTCAACGGCGTGGAAGACCGGGTCTCATTCCTGTGCCGCGACGTATTTGCCCTGCTGCCCGAACTCATCGAAAAAGGTGAGGAGTACGATGTGGTCATTCTGGATCCTCCTGCCTTCACCAAATCCCGCAATTCCATCAAAGCGGCAGCGCGGGGTTACCGCGAGATCAACCTCCGCGGCATGAAACTCGTGAAGAACGGCGGATATCTCGTCACCTGTTCCTGCTCCCACTTCATGGATCCCGAACTCTTTAAAAAGACGATCGGCGAGGCGGCAAGAGACGCGCACCGCAGGCTCCGCCAGGTGGAATTCCGGACGCAGGCTCCCGACCACCCTATCCTGTGGTCGTCGGATGAGTCCTATTATTTAAAATTCTATATTTTCCAGGTTGTTGAAGAATGACCTGTTCTGATCAGCGCAAAAAACGGCAAGGGGCACTGTCCCCTCGCCGTTTTCTTATTGCCGCGATCTTCGTCTTTTACTTATACACCGCAGGAAGAAGTCCGTGTTTTTCAGCTGCTGCGACTCCCGCCGCCTGCATTTTTTCCGTGTCCTTCGGCTCCTGACGGTTGTTGAACTGCTGATATGTCAGGGAAAGCCCGATCCCGCCTTCTGCCCGGTAGGTCATGATCTTCGGCGTCCGGTTTCTCTCTGCCCGCACAGTGATCACGCCGTCCCTGGCCTTGAATGTGACGGTTCCGTTGTATCTGGAACTGTACACGTTGGCGAACTCCATCAGATTCCTCACGGGAGTCTCCACCCAGCCATTTGCGAAACTGTCGGGAGCGTCGTCCGTGCTGTTAAAGAAGCCGAATGACGGATTCACTGCCGCCATAAATTCATAGCTGTTGCCGGTGTCTCCGCCGTGATGGCTCATCTTGTACAGATCCGCCGAGACATCGATCCCCTCCGCGAGGATCTTCTTTTCGACCTCTTCCCCTGTATCTCCGCAGGTCAGATACCGGATTCCGCCGCCCGTGACCCGCGCCACAAGGGAATTGTTGTTGAGATACTCGCGGTCGTGGTCGTCGCTCTCGTAGGTGGTGCCGTACAAGATCTCCACCTTCGCGTCTCCGATCCGGAAGCTGTCCCCCGGATGAAGCACGATGAGGGGGATCCCCTTCTCCACCGCCAGTTCCCTGATCGCTATATCCATGCTGTGGAACCACCCGAGCAGGTCGGCGTAGTCGTTGTCCGTCGCCCAGAGATACGCGTCATCCGGCATATAGACCGCTTTGACCTTGAAGCGGTCGTCCCACATGATATTGCGCATATTGCCGAAATGATCCGCGTGAAAATGGGAGAGATAGAGGGAAAACTCGGTGTACCCGTTGTCCAGCAGGAACTCCTTGAGAGTGTCCTCGCAGTCAGGCATGAACGTGTCCATCAGCATGCATTCCCCATTGCTCTCGATCATCGTGCCGTCTCCCCAGCCTTCCCAGCCGAAGTCGATGGCAGTGATCTTGAGGGGTATAGAAGGGTCCGGCTCTGCGGATTGCTGCGCTGCCGGAGTCTCCTGCGCCGCCGGGGTCTGCTGCACAGCGTTACCGCTCTCTGACGCCCGAACCGGCCTGACCGCCGCCGCGGCAAAAGCGATTGCGAGCAAAAGTGAGCCGATCCGAATCCTGGTTGTTACTCTTCTCATTCTATAGTCTCCCCTTCTTCCGCGTCTTTCTTTAGTTTATCAAGCAGCTCCCTGTATTTTCTGTGCCGCATCTGCGGAAAAGCTCTGAGGAGTCTTCCTGCGCCAAAATAGCGCGTCCCCCGGACCATCCGCGACAGAGCTGCAGTTTTGCGGCTGTACTGCTTTTTGAGGCTCTCCAGTCTTTTCTCACCGGAACTCTGCACGGCGCTGATGCTGTCCAATGCCCCGTTCTTCACAGCGCTCAGGCTGTCAACCGCCCCCTCTTTCACAGCACTCAGACCATCAACCGCCCCGGCCTTTACCGCACTCAGACCATCAACCGCCCCGGCCTTTACCGCGCACAGGCTGTCGACTGCTCCCGTCGCGACGGCGCTCAGACTATCGACTGCCTCGGCCTTTACCGCGCTCAAACTATCGACTGCCTCGGCCTTAGCCGCGCTCAGGCTGTCGATCGCCTCCGCCTTCGCCAGTGCCGCCTGGACCTTGGCCTCTCCTATGTACTGGGCTGTTCCCAGCGCGCTCCGGCCAATCCCGTCGCTCAGCGTGTTGCTGACGACGCGCATTCTCTTCTGCATCTCATCCAGTTCCGCGAGGCGCTTGTTGAGACCGACCATGATCATGACCGAGAGCATAGTATCTGAGGCATAGACTATATACAGGAAGTACATCAGCGGCCATCCCACGGTCTCCGGCATGATCCTGTCGAACGTCGCCGCGATCAGGGGATGCAGCACCTCCACTATGAGCACGATGCCGATCCCCCAGAGCAGACTGAACTGCAGGCAGATGTAACCGTGGAAATTGAAGGGTTTATCGGAATAATCCCACCAGCTGGCGTGGAACAGTCTGTCCAGCGCCCAGCCTCCAAACAGTTCGATCATGGTCGTAAGCGCCATGCCGCACAGAAATATCAGAAGCAGATTTGTGTAAGAAGAGCCGGTGCCGAAACGCGACAGGCCGGTATTGATCGTCCCGAAAACGGCAAGAATGCCAAATCCGTAGATCGGGCACACCGGTCCGTTTAGAAACCCTCTGTTAACGACTCTTCCTTCACAGACGGCCGCATAGGCGACCTCCGTGCACCATCCCAGAAAAGAATATATAAGAAAATATTGAAATATGTGGTAATAACTGATGCCTGCTATCACTGTGTCTCCTTTCGTTCCCCTGACGCCTCACACAACAATTTAACACATCTTTCGCGATTCCTGCCAATAATTATCCATGATATAATAAAGAATACAGCATTTACTCAGTCAGCATAAGGAGGTTTGCAATGCCTAAAGAGGTAAACCCGAAAATTCATGTCAATGAAAGAGACTATCCTATACAGGACCATCACTGCGACGATCCGGTCAAAAAGAAGATGGTGATGAAACTCGCCCGGATGATCACTGACAACATTCCTCGTAAGCTGCCCGGCGCCATGCACGAGAACCACATGGATTTCTGGATCCTCGACCGGCTGCTGACCAAGCGCGAAGTGGCCTTTATGCTCAGTTTCAAGAAGCGCCGCGTGGGTCTTACTACGGCTGAACTCGCTAAGCGCAATCATATCAGCGAGGAGAAAGCTCAGAAGATCATCGACCACCTGCTTTGGATCGGTATTTTAGAGCAGAACCGGGACAACGAAGATCACCACATCCAGTACTGCGTTCCCAAGTGGGTCGTGGGCTCCGGCGAGTATATGGTCGAGCACAAGACGCTCCCTGACCTGCATCCGGAAGTGGCGACCATGTTCAACCTCGCTCCCCAGGAGCCGCTGGAACTGGCTGCCAAACTCGTTCCTCCCGGAGGCGCGGGGATCGGTATGCATGTCATCCCCGTGGAAAAGGCTATAGACACCGCTTCCACCTCCGTCAGCGTGGAGCACCTCTCCCACTGGCTTGACAAATATGACACTTTTTGTACAATGGTATGCGCTTGCCGCAAGGCTCAGCGCATCCGCGGCGAGGGCGTAGGCGATATCGAGGGCCACATGTGCATCGGTGTAGGCGATATCGCGGAGTTTCTCGTCACTTCCGGCAAGGACGCTAAGTACGTCACACGGGAAGAAGTTAAAGAGATCCTGGAGCGCGCCGAGCGCAAGGGTTACGTCCATCAGATCACCAACCTGGACGGCCCGAACCGCATCGTCGGTATCTGCAACTGCTCACCGGGCAGCTGCTACGGACTGCGCACTTCCCAGCTCTTCAACACGCCCAATATGTCCCGCAGCGCATACCGCGCCCATGTTGACGCAGCCAAGTGCGTCGCCTGCGGCAAATGTGTGGAAGTATGTCCCGCCGGCGCGGCGAGACTGGGCCAGAAGCTCTGCAAGGCAGATGGCAGCAAGGTAGTTTACCCTATGCACGAGCTTCCCGACGACCACATCTGGGGTGAGGATAAGTGGGATCCCGATTACCGCGACCACAACAAGATCAACTGTTACGATACGGGCACATCCCCCTGCAAGACGGCATGTCCCGCGCACCTGGCAGTACAGGGATATATAAAGATGGCTGCGGAGGGCCGCTATCAGGAGGCTCTTAAACTCATCCGCCAGGACAATCCTTTCCCGGCAGTCTGCGGTGCGATCTGCAACCGCCGCTGCGAGGACCGCTGCACACGCGGTCTTATTGACCAGCCGGTCGCCATCGATGAGATCAAGAAGTTCCTCGCGCTTCGCGAACTGGAGCTTGTAAAAGACGGCTCTTCGGACGCGCTCGCGCAGTATCTGCCCATCTGTGAGAATGGTGAGGGCAATCAGTGGGACGACTATCCTGTCGCCGTCATCGGCGCAGGCCCGGCAGGTCTGAGCGCAGCTTATTACCTGCGCACGGAAGGGTATCCCGTCACAGTCTTTGAGCGTGAGAAACGCCCCGGCGGCATGCTCATGAACGGCATTCCTTCCTTCCGCCTCGAGAAAGACGTCGTGGAAGCTGAGATCGAGATCATTAAGCGCATGGGCGCCAAAATAGAGTGCGGCGTCGATGTCGGCAGAGACGTGACCATTGACGAGCTCCGCGCCCGCGGCTTCAAGGCTTTCTACATCGCGATCGGTCTTCAGGGAGGCAGACTCGCCGGCGTGCCCGGTGAATCCGCGGAAGGCGTGGTCACAGGAGTTGACTTCCTGCGCCGCATTAATCAGGATGATTCCGTGCGGCTTAGCGGCGATGTCGTTGTCGTCGGCGGAGGCAATGTCGCGGCTGACGTGGCCCGCACCGCTCTTCGCGTGACGGACGGCAAGGTAACCATGCTCTGTCTCGAGTCCAGGGAAGAAATGCCTGCAGCAAAGGACGAGATCGCGGAAGTGGAAGAAGAAGGAATCTCCATCATGAACGGATGGGGTCCCAAAGAAGTTCTCTCCGAGAACGGCAAAGTCACGGCGATCGTCTTCAAGAAATGTGTCTCCGTCTTCGACGGAAATCTCGCTTCGCACCTGTCTACGACGAGAATGAGACCATCACTGTTCCCTGCAGCAATATTTTGATGGCGATCGGTCAGTCCGCCGACTGGGGCGACCTGCTCGATGGCACCAACGTACAGCTTCGCGGGAACGGAACGGCAATGGCCAATCCGACTACTTACCAGACCAATGAGCCTGACATATTCGTCGGCGGCGATATCTATCACGGCGCGAAGTTCGCTATTGACGCCATCGCAGACGGCAAGGAAGGCATGGTCTCCATCAACCGCTTCGTCCACCCCGGCCAGTCCTTGACTATCGGCCGCGATCTGCGCGAGTTCATCGAGCTCGACCGGAGCGATATCCGGATCGAGTCCTACGACAATGCCGGCAGGCAGGCTCCCGGCCTTGCGCCCGGAAAAGCGGCGGAAACCTTCCGCGACCTCAGGCTTCCTCTCACTGAGGAGCAGGTCAAGGCGGAGGCGAACAGGTGCCTGAGGAGCAGGTCAAGGCGGAGGCGAACAGGTGCCTGAAGTGCGGTGCGACGGTCGTTGACCTCAACCAGTGCATCGGCTGCGGCCTGTGCACCACGCGCTGCGAATTTGACGCGATCCATCTAAGCAGGGATATTCCTCATGCGGCAGACATGCACACCGCGGAGGAAATGAAGAAATGCGTCGCGCCATACGCTTTAAAGAGAGGATTCAAGATCCTCAAGACAAAGGTGACCGGAAAATCCGATTACCCGACAGAACAGACAAACTGATAAACAATACAAAATGGAGTAAATTATGGAACTTGGAATTGATTTGCAATACCTGTTGTTTCTGCAGAACCTGAGATTGGCAACAGGCGGTATTTTTGATGAGTTTTTTAACGGGATGAGCAAGGTCGCTGTCGACGTCCTTCCCTTTCTCCCTTTTTTGATCTTTCTGTGCGTAAGTAAGAAATGGGGCTATCGGATTCTTACTTCCTATCTCGGCGCGGATCTCCTGAACGGAGTCGTCAAACTCACGGTCTGTGCTTACCGCCCCTGGATCCGCTCGGACCTGATCGAGCCCGCAGGCGATTCCAAGGTGGCCGCCACCGGCTATTCTTTCCCGAGCGGACACACCGTATCGGCTTCTTCCCTCTATGGAAGTGTCGTCGAGAACCAATGGAGTAAGCGAAGATGGCTCGCCGTCATCTGTATCATCTGTATCCTGCTGACCGGTTTTTCAAGAAACTTCCTCGGCGTCCACACTCCGCAGGACGTCCTCGTCGGCCTCACAGAAGGTATTGTTATGATCCTGATCGTGAGAAAGGCAAGCCAGGCGATCAGCGATAACGAGAAAACCTACGATATCCTCACACTTGTCGGCATCCTGGTAGTGATCGCTGTTTTGATCTATGTCCAGGTCAAGCCCTATCCGATGGACTATGTGGACGGCAAACTTCTGGTCGATCCGCAGAAAATGATGAACGACTGCTTCAAAGCCTGCGGCGCTTTCCTGGGCCTTCTCCTCGGAAGCTATGTGGAGCGCCACTACATTCACTACGAGATTCCGTTCGGATACAAGAATCTTCCGATCCAGGCCGGCGTCTCCGTCGCGCTTCTCTTTATCTGGAAGGCGTACTTTGAAAAGGCCACCATCATTCCCGCCCTTGGCGGACACTGGGGAAACCTCATTTCCCGATTCGGCATGGTGTTCATCGGCCTCACGCTGATCCCGTACCTCATTATGAAGAGCGCCCGGGAATCCCAGCAGAACGCCGCCTGACACATTTAACGTAAGGGATATAAAAACCCGGACTCTATACAGAGCCCGGGTTTTCTTATTTTACAGAATCGGTATTTTGATCTTCATGTCCGACAGCGGATACGCCGCGCAGGCGTGGATATAATTAAAGTCCTTATCCGCTTCTCTTCTTCCGTCTCCCTCCGGGCAGACGAAATAGTCGCCGGACAGCACCTTGGTCCTGCAGAATCCGCACTCGCCGCTGCGGCAGCCGGTCTCGATCCTGATGCCTGCGCGCTCAAGCGCCACTACAATGCTCTCGCAGGCTTTTGCCGGGATCTTTACTTCGCTGATTCCGCGCACCACAGTAAGTTCAAAGGTCTCATCGCGCAGGTCGCTGGGATATCCCTCGTAAACAGCGATATCCTTCACCTGTCCGAACACCTCGAAGCGAACGCGTCTCGCGGGAACGTCAAGCTTGGCAACTTCGCCGTGCAGGAACTTATACATCACCTGCGGTCCGCAGATGAAGTAGGTGGTGTCTTCCGCGGAATACTTCTTAATGATCTCTGCTGTCAAAAAGCCCTTTTCGCCGGTCCAGCCGGGCTCATCGCCGGAGAGCACATGGACGATCCGAAGCTTGTCGCAGACGCCGTCCAGCGCTTCCAGTTCTTCTTTCATTACGATGTCGTCCGAAGAAGCCGATCCATAGAGGATCGTCAGGTCGATGTCCAAAGTGCCGTTCACTACTTCCTTGGCCATGGAAGCGAAGGGTGTGATTCCGACGCCGCCCGCCAGCGCGACCACATGATAAGCGTCGCGCAGGGGCTCATAGTAGAACTGCCCCAGCCCCATGGTTCCGGTCAAAACATCGCCGACCTTCAGCTCGTCATTGACATAGTCGCAGATGAAGCCGTCGCCCTTGGATCTTCTCACCGTGATCTCCACAAAGGGATGCTCCGCTCTGGCCTCGAAGGGCGCGGAAGAAATGGAGTAAGGTCTCGAGATCAGGCTCTCCCCGATCTTAAAGTCGAGCACGATGTACTGTCCCGCATAGAAGAAAGGGAGCTTGCCCCCGTCAGTTTTCTCGAACCGGATCGTCTTCGCCGTCTTGCAGGCAGGAGTGATCTTTGTGACCACAAGCTCAATCGGGCCGGGATGCCATGCGCGGGACACATCGCCGATAGGATCAACGCTCTCAAGCGCGGGAGACGATGAAGCAAACGCTTCCAGTCTCTTCTTCGTGACGCGGGAGGCTCCGCCGACGTCTTTAATGAAATTCTTTACCTTCATCTCTTCGCCTCCTTTGCCGCGATGTCATCCAGTACATTCTTCGCCGCCTTTCGTCCGTTGGTCACAGCAGGTCCCATTCCGTCGCCGGAGATGGCGTGGGCTCCCGCAAATTCAAGGCCTTCGATGAAACGCTCCGCTTCCGCGGTCTGCAGTCTCGCTACGATGTGATCTTCCATGGTGTGAGCATATCCATAGATACAGCCGTTCCAGGCGCCCGTATAGTGAGCGATGGTCATAGGCGTCTCGATCACACACTCGAGTACGTGGTCGAGCAGGTTCACGCCAAAATATTCCGACATGTCATCGATCAGCTGCTTCGCCACTTCGTGTTTGACGCGATCATAATCCTCCGCAGCGACAGTCTTCCAGCCGTCCACGCGGGGCAGCACTGTCACACTGAAGGAGCAGGTCCCCTCCGGAGTTACTCCCGGATTGCCGTAGTTGTGGCAGATGCAGGTCAGATATCTGTAAGGGCCAAGGCCCGCCAGATTGTCATAGAGTACGTCTGTGTCCATGGTGTCGCCGCGGAAAATGCTGTAATCCTTTATGTTCAGCTCTTCCGCAGGCTTGTCCAGGATCAGGATGACCGAGAATGCGGTCAGCGACAGGCGCCGGCCGTTGACCATCTTCGTGGCTCCTTCAGGCACCTCGGTAAGGGGCTCGATCATGCTGGTATAGACCTTGTTGGGGTAAGCCGAGGAGATCACATAGTCCGCGTAGATCTCGTCCCCGCGGGCAGTGCGAACACCGTACGCCTTCCCTTTTTTGACCAGGATCTTGTCCACCTGCTGGCGGTACTCGATCTGCACGCCCATCTCCTCAGCGCGCTCCGCCATTTTAAGGCTCATCTCGTGGCTGAGCTTTTGGGGGATCATGGAGCCGTAGCCCACATAGTCCGCCATGAGCACAGAGTAGATCGTGAAGGGCAGATCTGAGAAGCCGCTGCCGACATAGATCCAGTAGGGTGCCAGCAGATCCAGGGCTTTCTGAGGCAGGTTGAAAGTATCCAGCACTTCCTTCGTGGAATAGCCGGCCGTCTTGACGAAAGCCTCGTGCTTAAGAAGCATCTGGGGCTTGCTCATAGGATGATAGGATGAATAGACAGTTCATTGACACTGTTAAAAACGGTGTCGCAGAGCTTTAAGAGCTTCAATACTTTGTCATAGGTGCCCGGAACCTGCTCGTCGACTTCGCGGGAGAAGCGCTCGAGGCCCGGGTGCAGTGTCACTTCCAGTCCGGGAAGGCTCGCGTGGTAGCACTCGGGAACAGGGAGCCAGTCTATATCGACGCCCATATCGTCGAAGAACTTGCCGACTTTGAGGCGGTTCTCCTTAGGACCTATAGACATCATCTCGTGCAGCGCCGCTTCGATCTCAATGCCGCCGCGCACAAAGCTCGTGGCAATACCGCCGGGCAGGTTGTGGCGCTCGAGGACGAGCACGTCCAGTCCCTTATCCAGTCCCTTATCCGCCAGCATAAGCGCTGAGGAGAGGCCCGCCAGGGCCCCTCCGATCACGATCACGTCATAATGATCTTTGTAAAATTTCATGCCGCTCTCCTCTGGAATTCTCATTTAGAAGAATCTCTCCACCAGCTCGCGGGAGTACTCGCAGGTCTCGTCCATATCGCCGAAGCTCATGATCTCACCCGCATAGTAGGTGTCGTACTTGCCCTGCATAGCCTCAACCTTGTCATACCAGCCGTCCTTGTACGCGTTCGTAAAGACGTGCGGGAAGTAGTAGACGCTCCACTCGTTGACGACGTTGGAAGCGGGGTTGCCCATGGTCTCGAGGTCCTTAAGAACTCTCGCTCTGCACTTCTCGTAAGGAACTTCTTCCATTCTCTTATGTTTGCGCAGCGCGTAGGTCGTGATGACCTGGTCCACGGTATCTCTCCAGCGGCGATAGTAAACCATCAGGTGACCCAGTCTCTTCGGGATCATGTTGTCGAATACATAGTAGGAGATCTCGGGGTGATCTTCCGGCTTGGTCTCGACAGCCAGTACGTCATAGCGCTCATACTCGATCTGGCAGAAGAGCTTCTTCTCGTCCTCTCGGGCGTCAAAATAGTCCACCATGCCGATAAGTCCGTCGTCCCTGTTCTCTTTCATAGGAACATACAGAGGAGAAGTCACGATGATCTTGTCATACTCTTCCACTTCGCCGTTCACGGTCACATAGACCTTTCCGTCTTTTCTCTCGACCTTATCGATCCTGCTGTTCAGGCGGGCCGGGTTCTTGAGTTTATCGTTCAGGGACTCCCAGATGAACTGAGTGCCTTCCTTCCAGGTCCAGAGGTTGATCTTGACGAAGTTCATGCAGGTCTGGAAGTCCAGATACTTCAGAACGTACGCCGCGGGGATCTCGTCAAAATATCCATAGCCGAAAGATGTGAAGGGACCGATCCAGATATCCTGCACCAGCTCTACTCCGTTGATCTCGCAGAATTTCTTGAAGGGAAGCGCCAGATCCTTGAGGTTGGGGTTCACGCCGCTGACCGGCTCTCTTTTGGCGCTGGCTGCGGAGAATCCTTCATAACGTCCTTCCGCTACGCCGCGGTGGCCGTTGATGTCGTATCCCTTGTACTTGGTCTCCAGGAGTTCGCCGAACTTCTTGAGCTGCTTCTTCATCTTGAGAAGGCGCGGGATCTTAGTGATGTTCTTCTTGGGCTCGAAGGGCTCGATGACCTGACCCAGTCTGTTCTTGTAGTTGCGGTTAAGCTGAGGGCCGTCGTGAGTGATGCCGCAGAATTCCTCTACGTCGTGCACGGCGTAATAAGACGGAACGCCCATGATCGCGCCCATCTCATAGCGGCGGCCGTTGTAGTGGGGAGACCAGCACTTGCCGCCTACACGGTCATTCTTCTCCAGGATCGTGTAGTTCTCGTAACCCTTCTGCTCCAGATACATACCCGCAGAAAGTCCCGCCGGACCTCCGCCGATAATACAGATCTTGATGTTCTTGTCCATTTTGCTCTACCTTTCATTATTAAACTTATGTTTCTGCTCCCAAGCAGTTATAATACTTCTAGTATACAGCCAAATTGTTAAAAATTCATTAACATTTGATGCAATTTCACACATCCTTTGTTAAAGAATGCTATACTTGAGCTATGAAAACTAAAGCATTTCCCCCAAAATTTAATAGTTTCGCAGAGATCCTCAGATCTTTCACACAAAATGACCCTGACCGGACAATCCTTATTTATGAAGAAGACGGTGCGCCTGTCAGAAAGAGCAGAGCCGATTTCGCGGAGTCTGTGCTTGCGCGCGCAGAAGAGATGCGCTCTTTCGGGATGACCTGTCTCGGCGTTCTGTGCGACGGCTCCCTCGACTGTGTCGAGACGATCTTCGCTTCCGCTGTCGCGGGACTGCAGACCGTTCTTCTTGATGAAAATGCCGCTGACACTCTTTTGCAGGAGCAGATCCGGCAGACTGACATTGACATTCTCTGGAGCAGCGATCCGGACCTGGTGGAAGAGCTGACTCCTTATCTCACTGACGGGATCACGCCGCGGGCAGAGGCCGCCGATCCTTCTGTCGAGGGCAGCGACATCCTCTTCTTTACTTCCGGCACCACGGCGAGCAGCAAGGCTGTCGTCCTGACAGACCGGAGTCTTTTGACAGCTGCTTATAATGGGAGCTGTATGCTTCCTCTCTCTCAGGACGACACACTGCTGTGCATGCTTCCACTGAACCATGTGTTCGGCTTCGTGTGCGGCCTCCTGTGGGGAATGGAATGCGGCGCGGCTGTAGCTCTTGGTCGGGGCGCAAGGTACTATACCATGGACTTCGAATTCTACAAGCCGACGGTCCTCTCTGCCGTTCCGCTTCTTCTGAGTTTCCTCGTGCAGCACAAACTGATGAACAGCGAACTCCGTCTCGTTCTCGTGGGAGCCGGAGACTGCTCTCCCCAGCTGTTAAACAGCGCGGTACAGCAGGGCGTACAGGTCAGTTTCGGTTACGGGCTGACGGAGACAAGTTCCGGCGTCGCGATCAGCGTGCCGGGCAGTCCCTCCTTCGACCCCTTTGCGCTGGAAATCTGTCCTGAAGATACAGTAGCCCTGGCCTCCGACGGGGAGATCCTCATCTCGTCGCCGAGCTGCATGATGAAAGGTTACTACAAGCATCCGGAAGATACCGCGGCAGTCCTGAAAGGAAATCTCCTCTTCACCGGCGATATCGGGAAATGGGATGAAAACGGCAGACTCCATGTCATCGGCAGAAAAAAGGAGATTCTTGTACTCGCCGACGGCACCAAGATCTTTCTTCCCGAGTACGAGGCGCGCATTATGGCCGCTCTTCCCGGACGCGATTTCACCGTTCTTGAGAGGAACGGAAAACCGGTCCTTCTGCTCGTCGACAAGGAATCGTCTACATGGCCGGAAGAGATGCGGGAACTTTCGCGCTCCATGGTACAGGAAAAACTTCGCGGCGCCATGTCGCAGCTTCCGCGCGGACAGCAGCTCAGTGAGATCCTGTTCACGGACAAGCCGCTGCCCCGCACCGCGACAGGCAAGGTCAAGCGCTGGGAAATCACTAGTCCGTAACCCGGGCCATGAACACATGCCGGGAATCACACTGTTTACCGCTTACGAGTGACAGAATCTCCAATTGCAGATATAATGGTTATACCATCAGCACAACCGTTACCCATCGACCGACAACTGAAAGGACACTTGTGACATGGAAAGAAGCAAGATCGTTGAAACCTGCAGAGAAGTGATCTATGAGTGCGTCCCCGATATGGAGGGCACTCCGCTCTATGAGGATACCGTTATCAATACAGACACAGCTATAGACTCCATGGGCTTTACTATGATCATCTGCCGGCTTGAGGCGAGATTCGATGTCAAGATCCCGCAGAGACAGTGGTCTAAAATGTCCACCTTCGGCGATGTGGTGAATGCTTTCGACAAGCGGATCAACCGGAGG
>CADBIU010000084.1 GCA_902794825.1 uncultured Lachnospiraceae bacterium | reverse complement strand
CGGTTGAACCCTGAAATCGCTGTAATGCAGTGATTTCAAGTGCTTCAGAGAAATGCAAAAAATGACCAAATGACGGAACGATGCATATAAAGGAATTCAAATCCTTTCAGCTGCCGGAACGATGACCGCAATTGTCGTCAAAAATATATAGAAATGGTGTGACTGATTGCTTTACTGGCGCATCATTTTTTGTGCTTCAAATAGCTTTATCTATGCTCCTGTATCCCAACAAGGTAGAGGAAAAGGATTTCAAATCCTAAAGGTACCGGTTCGAATCCGGCCAGGAGCACCAAAAAATGCAACATGATGAAGAGAGCAAGTCCATAATATTGGACTTATGGTCAGCTATACTGTAAGTGATAGACGAGAGGTATTAAGATGGCAAAACAAAAGGACATAGAATTCAAATACAATAAATGGGGAATTATTGAGGTTTATGAAAACGGCGATTATGCCGGCGTTATAGCCACTTTCCCCAATCCTTATAAAGAACTTTCAGAAGCGCTACTTAAGGAAATTGATCGGGTGCGTGAACTGAAAGCCAAAGGAATCAAGGCAGAACCGAAGGATTGGAGTGAGTTTTATGATAATAGATGAGATAAGAGCTTTTATCGAAAAGCAATCCTGGATATTTGCAAAGACCTATGCAGACAAAGCACCTCATGAATATATAGTCAGGGGAAGAGCTGCCGGCACTGACGAGGAGTTCATGCATATGGTAAAATATATAACAGAGAAGGGCATTACTATGTACTTCTGGAATCATCCTAATAAATACATATACCTTGATGGTCATCACTATTGGGTGATGCATAATGGTGAGGATGATCCGACGACTATTATTAATCGCTGCAATTCCGATGAGTATAAATACTCTATTACCTGGAAAGGCAAAAAACAGGACCAAAGATAAGAAGTGCATGGCAGATCGTTGCGGGAGAATATCAATACATTACTAAGAATGGACATAAAATGATATTTGATCAGAGAGAAAAAACTACTCTGAAACAACCTGCAAATTTTGCTATAAACAGCTCGGATACCGAGGAAATTGCAGAGCTGCAGGATCAGGAAATTGCTGTGGATGAAGACTATTATTCTCGCAATTATGATCATTTTGGTTATAACGAACTGCACCCGCCAAAATATAAAATCAAATGCTCTAGGGTTGATGCAGTAGAATTGTATAAGGCGGATAATAAGCTTGAAATATATAGGAAAAAGATATCAGATCATGTTCCTATTAAAATGGAAATAACGCTTATGTAGGAGGTCTTAGAAGTAATGGAAATTAGTGAAAAGAAAAATAATGCAGCATATGCACTGAATCTGTGTACAGTATCTGTCTCACAGATAATAGATTCTGTCTGAGCGCTGAAACCCATTGTGTTACTGCGTGTACGCGGAGCAGGTCCGAAGACAGAATATCGATCATGCATCAGGGAATCTACCTGAGAAAGATCGAGGTTCCAGAATCTTTCCATTATTTCCCATGGACATACATGTCAACCTCTTTCTTGAAAAAGTTGGAGGAATTTTATAAAATTGGAATCTCAACCTGTTGCATTGAAAGGGTTACAGATTCCGAGAGGCTATTGATTTGAGTGGATTGGTTAGGTTGCAGATGTCGATTATTATGGCAGTGTATTCCCTGAGCCGGATATAGATTTGACAGAAAGGGTTTCTATTCATGGAAGAGAATAAAACGAACAAAACTGTAGAGATAATACTGTCCGCCGTGGCTGTGCTGCTGGGAGCGGCGATAGTGTTCTTCATCGTGAAGGGTAACATAGCGGCTGCAGGAGCGGCGGCCGGACTGGTGATCATTGATTCCTGCGCGCTGCTGGTCAAAACCCGCGGTGGCAGCGATATGGTTACGCTGTTCAAGAAGCGTGACCGCGAGGACTGGGAGCAGATCTGCAAAGCCCTTCAGGAGGCAGATATCAAGGGCGTCAGATCGGGCCATTATCTCCAGGAAACCGTTATGGGCGGCGGGTGCGGCGCTAAGCTCGATCCAAGAGACTTCGGGCCACAGGGTCGAATCGACCGCGAGATATACTGGGTCGAGGTCCCGGGCCGCATCGAGGCCGAAGCCAGAGAAGCTTTGAGACGCAGCGGACTGGTTCCTGAGGTCGAAGAGAATGTGCTGCTCGACGCCGCGCTGCGCAAGAAACAGATGGATACAACCCAATTCTGACAGCAGGGACAGGCAGTTTGCTAATTACAAAATAAGAAGCATTTGTTATAAAAAGTAGTGCAATTACGATTTATCAGTACTTGTGCTATTTTTTATTTGGGTATACAATCAATCTGTTTGTTTTTGCTTAAACAGACAAATGAAATTATAAGTTATTGTTAGGAGGTTTAAAAAATGCTTAGTTTTATCATTTGCTTTGTGATCCTGATTCTGGGATACCTCTTCTACGGTAAATTCGTAGACGGTATTTTTAATCCGGATGACAGGGAGACTCCTGCCGTAGCCATTAACGACGGTGTCGACTATGTCGTTATGCCGCAGTGGAAGCTGTTCCTCGTCCAGCTCCTTAACATCGCCGGACTCGGCCCTATCTTCGGTGCTCTGTCCGGAGCTATGTGGGGACCGGTTGTATTCCTCTGGATCACATTCGGAACAGTCTTTGCAGGAGCAGTTCACGACTACTTCGCAGGAATGCTTTCCGAGAGGAACAACGGTGCTTCTATCTCTGAGGTAACCGGTATCTATCTCGGACACACAATGAAGAATGTCATGAGAGTGTTCTCAGTAATTCTTCTGATCATGGTTGGTACAGTATTTGCTGTAGGACCTGCGGGACTTCTGGTCACACTCTTCAAGAACAGTGGAGTTGAGTCGGGCGTTGTTGTTCAGGCTACATTCTGGCTGGCAATCATCCTGATCTACTACTTCATCGCTACATTCATTTCTGTTGATAAGGTTATCGGTCGTGTTTATCCGATCTTCGGTATCTGCCTTATCGTAATGGCTATTGGCGTATGCGTCGGAACCATGACAAGCGGCACTCCTATTCCAGAGATCTGGAATAACCTCGGTAACGTTCATCCTAACGGAACCCGCATCTGGGCTTACATGTTCATCACAGTTGCTTGTGGCGCTATTTCCGGATTCCACGCTACACAGTCGCCTCTGATGGCTCGTTGCCTCAAGAGCGAGCGCCAGGGCCGTTTCGTATTCTACGGAGCTATGGTAGCTGAAGGTATAATCGCTCTGATCTGGGCTGCTGCAGGATGCACACTCCTCGGCGGAGCGCAGCTTGCTGAGCTCGGCGGCGGAAACGCAACCACAGTTTACACCATCTGCACAATGACAATGGGCAAGGTCGGTATCATCCTGGCTATGCTCGGCGTTATTGCTTGCCCGATCACTTCCGGAGACACAGCTTTCAGAAGTGCCAGACTTACCATTGCTGACTGGTTCAAGCTCGACATGGGTAACTGGAAGACAAGACTCTTCCTCTGCATCCCTGTACTCGGCATTGGCGCTGTCCTCGGATTCGGAAACACTCTCGGATTCATCGACTATCAGATCATCTGGCGTTACTTCAGCTGGTCCAACCAGACACTCGCTATGATCGTACTCTGGGCTGCTGCTATGTACCTTGCTCAGAATAAGAAGAACTACTGGATCGCAGCAGTTCCTGCTACATTCATGAGCGCTGTATCGGCTACATACTTCGTAATGGCACCGGAGTGCCTGGGACTCATCCCGGGACTGACAGACAATGCTGCTGTAGGTTATCCTGTAGGCATCGTTGTCGCTATCGCATTCCTTGCGCTCTTCCTTTCGAAGGTTAAGAAGGCTGCGTAATCGGATCAGATGATCCGCATAAGTTTAAGCGACTTATCCACAAGCTTTAAAGGGCAGGCCTTGACCTGCCCTTTGCTGCATGAGGAAATAATAGCCGGTCACAGGGCCGGCATCATGACAAAAGGCCGGCAAGATGTGCCGGTGATCGATGTACGGGGGTACTGATAATGCTCACAATTACCGTCCCGCTCGGAGATAATACACTTTCGGGCGAGGTTTTAAGCAAAGATAAGAAAAACTGTCTCAGGTCCGGACCGTGCGGGCTCGGCGATGAGGCTTTATATATAGGAAGCAGGTTTATAAGCCGCCTGTACTATATCCGCTGGGATGAGGTCCGGCGCGTATATAAACGCATAGCGATGAGCCCGGGTGGATTCTCGGGGAGTGGGGCCTTTGGCACCATGGCGTATCTTGTCGTACAATGCGCGAACGGCAAGGAAAAGACCTGCTATTTTAAAATTGAAAAAGAACTGGATTCTCTTCTCAGCGAGATCGAGAGGCAGCATCCGGACATTCCGACCCACAGCGCGCAGGCCGAGCAGAGACTTGCTGCGGCGGCTAGAGAAGAGGTCGCGAAATATAAAAGCAAGCTCAGCAAGACGGCAGAGGAGACATGGGAAAGACTGAATGGCGCTGTCGAGCATCTGGAACTAAGGCCTGACATATACAGAAATCTTACAGCGGCAGCCAAGCAGAAGCGCATCGTAGACAATCTTTCACCATCCGTCCTCGTTGGCGGAACAGCAGTGTTTCTGGCGGGGCTGTGCGCAGTGGCTTACGGTCTGTACGGGCTGTCTGCGCATACTCCGAACGCGGTATACTTCCTGCTCGGAGGCGGCGCGGCGGCATTTGCCGTATTCTCTGCCAACCTCGTGCCCGGCAGATGGAGCAGCAAGGCTAATGCTCAGAAAGACTGGGAGAGCGCAGTGCGCGAAAGTGCGGAATACGTTTCCGGATTCAGATATTTCCCGGTCCCGGCGCAGTATGCGCATCCTGTCGTCCTGAAATGGATGATCAGAGCCGTGCGTGAGAGCAGGGCAGAGACTGCGCAAGAGGCTCTCGAGACAGTTAAAACAGATCTCAGAAACATGAATTCAAGCGTCAGTGTCACGCAGGAAATACACGATGATGTAGTAGATATCAAACCCCTGTTCCTGGTGTGTGACTACGCAGACTGATAAGACAGAGATAATATCCAAGGAGAATATCAATGCAAGAACTATTCGATTTCCTCAGGGAAGAGGGCGTCGAGCCTCGCCTGCTTGATGGCGTAAAGGCTTTCAGGGAAGCGCATCCGGTTGCGCAGGAGTACACGGATCGCATCCCGGTGCCGGAATACTATTATTACGGCAACAACACCTGGGAACTGGCGCTTGCCGCTCTGCTCGCTGGGAAGAACCTCCTTCTCGCGGGACCTAAGGCGACGGGCAAGAACGTCCTGGCAGAGAACTTAGCGGCCCTTTTCGGCTGCCCTACATGGGACGTTTCGTTCCATGTGAACGCTGACGCGGCCAGCCTGATTGGGACGGACACCTATAACGGCAGCGAGGTCGTATTCCGCCCGGGCCCGGTGTGGATGTGCGCCAGGGTAGGAGGATTTGGCATACTCGACGAGATCAACATGGCCAAAAATGAAGCGCTGGCGGTCCTCCACGCGGCTCTCGACTTCCGCCGCAGCATAGACGTTCCGGGTTATGACCGGATCGAGCTGCAGGACGGGACACGTTTCATCGCGACCATGAATTACGGATACGCAGGCACGAGAGAGCTCAACGAAGCGCTCACCTCGAGATTTGCCGTGCTCAACATGCCGCTGATCAAAGACGATGACCTGGTCAAGCTTATAGCGCGCAGGTATCCGGATATCGACATGAAGATCTGCGGACAGCTCGCTAAGCTGTACAAGGAGCTGGAGAAGAAGGCCGAAAGCGCTGAGATATCTGACTCTGCGCTCGACCTCAGAGGCCTGCTCGATGCCATCGCGCTTATGGATCAGGGCATACTGTCCGGAGCGGCGCTCGAGATGTGCATAGTCAACAAGACTTTTGACGATTATGAGAGAAAACTCATCCGCGACGTGATCGCCGCGAGGATCCCTGATGATCTGACAAGAGTCGCTGTGTTCGGGAAATGATCAAGAAACAATTCACTTCCAACGCCAGAAGGGCGCGTAATATAATCTGGAACGCGGCGGGAGACTATGACTTCGAGCCTCCATTCATGGCCTTTTTCCCTAACGGAGCACCCGATCATTATTTCAATATGATAATCGGGCTCGTCAGGAAATGGCTGGATATCGACAGGATCGGGAAGTTTTTTGACAGCTACGCGGCTGACAGGCGGTCTGATGAATTCGATGAGTATCTGTGGCTCGGTCTGGAGAATTGCGTCTACGAGAAGGAGTCGGCAGAGAGGCCTGTCATGGAGAGGCTGAGAAAGCAGAGAGCCGAACAGTTCTATGTGGAGCAGGCCGGTATGTCGCGGCAGCAGATGGAATACCAGAGCATGCCTGTATACACTCAGCAGCAGGCCAGGTGGGCTTCCGTCAGCGGCAGGAATCTCCCGGTGATGACTTCGAGGGAGAAGCGCATGCAGGAAGCGCTGTGCCTCTCGGGAGACCTGGACACGGATCAGCTGCTGCGGGAGATGGCAGACTTCCTGAAGACTTTCTTCAGGTATGAGGCCCCGCATGGCGCTGCTTTGCGTGTCAGGCGGAGAGGATCGCGGGGACCGAAAGGGAGCGGCAGGCGCAGGAAGGATCACTTCCTCGTCAGGACCGGGACCGGAGAGGGCGACCATCCTAAGGCTGTGACACTCACGCATGACGGACTGGGCAGATTCGTCCCGCCTACGCAGGAGGATGAGGACTACATCCGAGCGGTATTCGGAAAGAGCGTGCTTCCGGAGTCCGAAACAGAGATACTTAACAATGACATTTGCACCGGTGCGGACGCGAATTGCCGTGTGTGGGTCACGCAAGGTGAGGAGAGCGACGCGGACTATAAGGACGCGGCCGACATCATCGCAAGGCGCAGACGCCAGCGAGAGCTCAACGAGAACTTTTACGCGGACAACCGCGCGGCCGTCAGAAGCGCTGTAAAGACTCTTTCGGCGGGCATGGAGACTGTGTTCGAATCCTATCTGAAGCATCTTCCGGAAGCGTCAAGAGCAGGAAGACTCGCGCCGGAGAAAGTATACAGGCTGCCTGTACTCGGTGACAGCAAGGTGTTCACAAGGGATGGCGAAGAGACAGAGAAGGAAGTCTTCGTAGACATTCTTCTGGATGCATCGCAGTCGAGGATGAATTCGCAGGAGATCATATCCGCCGAGGCGCTGATAGCAGCCAAAAGTTTTGCCGTGCTAAATGTGTCTGTCAGGGTGTCGGCGTTCAGGAGCCTCAGGGGCCACACTGTCCTCGAGATCCTCAAGGACGCCGGAGACAATGACTGCAGCGGCATATGCGGATACTATGCCGGAGGCTGGAACAGGGACTCGCTGGCTGTCAGGCTCATCGAGCATCTCGACGATGACCCGCACATGACCGGCAAGCAGAGGATCGTACTGATCATGACGGATGCCAATCCTAATGACTCAGTGCCTGTCGCCGAGGCCGGCCATCTCCTGACCAGGGAGTATGATGGAGCGGTCGCGGTCAGCGCAACAGAGGACGCTGTCAGGATCCTGCGCAGCAAGGGCATCATGGTGGGAGCGGTGTTCCACGGTAACAGTTCGCATATAGGCGATCTGCATCAGATATACGGGCATTCCTGCGTGCGCATCAGGAAACCTTCGCAGCTGGCACAGGGCCTGTGCGACCTGATGCTGATGCTCATGAGCAGACGATGAGGCAATCAAGAGTGCCGAGACAAAGACGTTAGATAATTAAAACAGCAAGATTGATATAATCAATTTCGTATGTGGAAATCCGGCAAAACATTTGAGGAAACGCTTTGACGAAGAGCTTATCGGATTGCTGCTAAAATTCAAGTGGTGGGATAAAAGTGTTGTAGAAATCAACAGTATGATCCCGATACTTACCTGCAGCGATTTGTCAAAGGTTAAAGCAGAATTAGAGAAACGACTGAATGCAGACTCAGATGACTATGA
>CADBIU010000083.1 GCA_902794825.1 uncultured Lachnospiraceae bacterium | reverse complement strand
AGCCGCACCGAATTGCCGCAATCCACGGTAAAAGTCTTCAGGTCTCTGTTGTTGACGCCGACAATGCCATGCTCTACGCGCAGCGCCCGCTCCACTTCTCTCTCGTCGTGCGCCTCCACTAAAGCGGAGAGGCCGAGGGCGCGCGCTATTTTGCCATATTCGAGGAGCTCTGAGTCCGAAAGGATCGCGCAGATCAGCAGCACGGCCGAAGCCCCCAGCACTTTCGCCTCGTAGATCATGTAAGGATCCACCGTGAAGTCCTTGCGCAGGACGGGGATCTTCACCGCAGCGGCGATCTCGCGCAGATACTCGTCGCTCCCCAGGAAGAAATCCGGCTCCGTCAGGCAGGAAATGGCCGCGGCGCCCGCCGCCTCGTACTCCCGCGCAATCGACAGGTACGGGAATTCCGCCGCGATCAGCCCCTTGGACGGGGAGGCCTTCTTCACCTCGCAGATAAAAGAAATGCCCGGCGCGCCCAGCGCCTTCTCAAACGGATAGCCCGTGTCCGCGTCCATGGAAAGCGCAAGCTTCTTCATCATGTCAAAAGATACCCGCCCCTTATTCCGTTCCGTTCTGGCCCTCGCGTGGTCGGCCAGTGTGTCCAGGATCGTCATTTATGCCTCCTCGTTCGATACGCGGATGAACTTGTCGAGCACAGCGAGCGCTTCCCCGCTGGCGATCTTCTCTTCCGCGATCCGGACGCCTTCCGCGATGTCCGATGCTTTGCCGGCCGCGTAGATCGCGCAGCCCGCGTTGAGGAGCACCGCGTTTTTCTTCGTGCCGGTGACCTCTCCGCTCAGAATCGCCCTTGTCAGCGCCGCGTTCTCAGCCGGCGTTCCGCCGACGATCTCTTCTTTCGTCCCTCTGACCAGGCCAAAATCTTCCGGCTTTATCACGATCGTCCTGTAGAAGCCGTCCCTCAGCTCGCACACCGTCGTCTCGCAGTTGGGCGAAACCTCGTCCATCTTGTCTCTTCCGTATACTACGAGCGCGTGCTTTACGCCCATAGATGCCAGAACCTTCGCGACCGGTTCGCACAGATACTCGTCATACACGCCCAACATGAAGAACTCGGGCTTAGCGGGATTCGTCAGCGGGCCCAAAATATTGAACACCGTCCTGAATCCCAGCTCCCTTCTGATCGCTCCGACATACTTCATGGAAGTGTGATATTTCTGGGCGAACATAAAGCAGACGCCGACTTCTTCGAGAAGCTTCCTGCACATATCCGGGGACTGCTGAATGTTGACGCCGAGCGCCTCGAGGCAGTCAGCCGCGCCGCTGTCGGAAGAAGCTGCACGGTTTCCATGTTTTGCCACCTTGATGCCTGCCGCTGCTGCGATCATCGCGGAAGTCGTCGAAATGTTAAAGGTACGCGCATTATCGCCGCCCGTTCCCACGATCTCGAGGACTTCCATTCCCTCGTGCGCCACCGGAGTCGCGTGATTTCTCATAGCGACCGCGCAGCCCGTGATCTCATCAATTGTCTCGGCTTTGGTGCTCTTCGTCGACAGCGCCGCCAGAAACGCCGCGTTCTGCGTAGGCGTGGTCTGCCCGCTCATGATCTCATTCATCACGGTATTGGCTTCATCGAATGTAAGGTCACCCTTGTTCACGATCTTGATAATGGCTTCTTTGATCATCTCTTTTCCTCCTTTTTGATCGCGTCGCTCTGCCCTCACAAGGATTTCTGCTGCAACGAGCATGGCCGAAAGCTCGCTTCGGCGCCGCGCGCCTCGTGCCTGTCGCACAAAAAATCCCTGGCAGGACAATCACATCCTGCCAGGGACGAATCTAACAATACATACTTTGATCCGCGGTGCCACCCTGGTTCGTACAGCATACGCTGCACACTCTCGTCGGAATTCCATCAAATTCCCGGCAACTGACGTATGCCTTCACGTCGCATTATACTCAGCCTCAGCGGCCTTTGAATGCGCCCTCCGTGGTCCATTTGCAAAACAGCGTTCTGTCCGGCTCTCACCTATCCGGGCTCTCTGTAAGGGCTTCTTTTTGCTTTATCTCCACTTCATCGGTTTAAAGCGATATCATTTTTATATAATATAATCACTATACTGTTTATTTGTCAACAGTATTTCACAATTGTATTCGTCAGGCTCTGTTGAACCGTCTTACCTCTCCTCCATCGCATGCACCAGCCGCAGGATCGTCTCCTGCACAGGCACGCGCAGCCCCTGATCCTGAGCCGCCCGCACAACAGCGCCGCAGATGAAGTCTGCCTCGGTCTTCCTGCCGTTTTTGATGTCCGAATAGATGCTGGTGAAGCCGCCCGGAGCCTTTCTAAGGTGATCCTGAACGCGGAGGATCTGGTATGCTTTGGTAAAGATCATCACCACGTCCACCGGCTCCGTGCAGGTGCCGGCCATATATGCGGGAACCATTCTTGTCACGCTGTCGTCACCTCTTTTGATGGTGACGCCCTCTTTGTTGATCTTCTCGAGATTAGCGGCGTTGCTGCCGACCAGCGACACATCCGCGCACGCGGCCAGTTTCCCGCCGAACAGAAGCCCCATTGCGCCGGGTCCAATAACTGTGATTTTCATGATTGCCTCCTCATTCTTTACTCTCCACTTTCACCCTTCCCCTGTGGATCTGCTCCGAGAAAAATTCCTTGACCGAGCATCCCGCTCTGCCGGAAGACGCGCAGGCGCATGCGCATGCGCAGGAAGAAGCGCACGCACAGCTGGAAGCACAGGAGGATGCGCAGGAAGAAGCGCAGGAGGAACGGGGCCTGGATCCTCGGCTGCCCGAGCCGCGTCCGCCCGAAGATCTGTACGAAGGTCTGCTCACAGGCGTATTGATCACGTTAACGAGGATAAAGGTGTCCGGGGAATTCCCGTAGCGGTAAGTGCCGGTCTTTGTGTATTTCTCAGGCTTCTCCAGATCCTTCTCTTCCACGATCTCTTTGCTCTTGATCATGGTGTGTCCGCAGTAAGGGCACTCGTCTTTGCCCTCCACGCGGCCCGCGCCGCAGCCGGGGCAGTTCTCATAGTACACGATCTTGGTGCGGGTGATCTTTTTCTCCATTTCGGGAGAATCACTGTCGCTCCCGAATCCCAGTCCACCGGCGATCCAGCGGACGAATTTTATGAAGAATATGATCGGCATTACAAAGATCATGAGGAAGAAGACCAGTCCCAATATAGCGTAAGGCAAGTCTTCCATCGTGAAATCCGAGCCCGAGCTTCCCCCGCCCGAGGAGCCGCCTCCATCGGCCTGACGGTCGACCGAGAAAGCAAACGCGTCGTTGGGATAAGCCACTGTAACGGAATAGCGCTCTCCTGCTGACAGGCTCGCGGAGAAGACCAGATATCCCCCGTCCTGCACGCACTCCGGCTGCCAGGCGCCTGCTTTGTCCGCGTTCCAGCGGATGGTCAGGTCCTTGACCTCGATCCCGTCAAACCAGGCCGGCGTGTAGATAAAGGCCGTCTCGCCCTCAGCAAACCGGTCGATCTGGTACATGTGATCCTGGACAAAGGAGAACTCGAAGCTCGCCACATCGTCCGCGTAATAACTCTGGTCAAAATATATAGCCAGCGTATTTCCTTTGTCCTCGATATGGTCGATGTTGTCGCTGATCGCCGTGACGTCGGTGTGGTTCCTGTTGGGAACGCCGATGTCCGCCCAGGTCAGCGGCCCGTACTGCACATCGTCCAGTACCTTCCAGTCTATGTGGTAGGTCATCAGAAGGCTCGCGTCCTCCTGCACGTCCACCGTGATCAGGAAATGCTCGATTTCGTCGGTAGCATCTGCAGCCTTAGCGGTCATCGCCAGAGGCGCGGACATGATCAGGCAAAACACAGCCAGCATGCCCGCCATAAGAAGCGCCAGGCATTTTCTCCAGGGCGCAGTCCTCTGTTCAGTGACGCAGGTGTTCCGCGCCGCAGCGGTGCCTCGTGCAGCAGTGCCTCGTGCAGCAGTCCCTCTATTCAATGTTTTGGCATTCTGTCTCATCAGCAGTACCTCCTAAGGGGGCATTCGCCGGTCAGCTGGGCAGAAAAGTCTCTGCGGGCCTCACAGACTCCGCTGTTCCAGATATCTTCCCATTTATCGGCGAGCATATTTCCGAGCGGCTCATCGTCGAGCCAGCTCTGGCAGGGCACCACATTTCCTCCGGGTGTAATAGCCATGTTGGACAGGCAGGCGCCGCAGGAAGGCGAAGGGATATTCAGTTCTTCGAAGACCTCCTCGTCGAGCCAGCCCGGAGAAGTAAAGGCGATCTCCATGCCGTTTTCGTGACAATACTGAGTTGACCTGCGCAGGATCGCCTCCAGTTCTTCGCTGCTCAGCTGCAGTGCCTCCGAAGCGGCTCCCAAGGCACTTCCTGTGGTAATAAGGCCGGAACACGTCACGTAGATGACACCCAGTCCGTGCAGGAATTCCAGCGTCTTTTCATAGTCTCGGTTGAGTGTGCACAGCGGCGTGTTGATACTCACGGAAAGGCCTTGCGCCAGCGCGTTTTTGATCCCTGCCAGAGTTTCTTCGTAGTGATGGGCCCCGACCAGCCGGTTGTGGATCTCCGGATCGCAGCTGTAGAAGGTGACCTGGACGCTGTCGAGTTCCGCCTCCCGGAGTTTTTTGCAGTACTCCGGAGTGAGCTTGATCCCGTTGGTGTTGAGCCTTGAAATGAACCAGCGGGCGTAACTGACCAGTTCGAAAAGGTCCTCCCGCATAGTGGGCTCTCCGCCCGTGAAGGTCACCTGTGGGATCCCGGCGCTTCGGCAGCGGTCCAGGATCTCTTTCCAGGCCTCAGTAGGGAGCTCGGCTTCATCGGCATGGATCTGCCCGGCCGCGTAACAGTGCACACATTTCTGGTTGCAGTGCCACTTGCCGTTCTTTGTCATCGCGCTGACCATCAGGTCCATGCGGTGCGGCGCCTTCATAAAAGGCGCGTAATCGCCGATGCTCATGAAATGGACGTCCGTAGTCACTTCCTCCCGGAAAGCGATCTGTTTGATCGTCGTGTAGATCGTCTCCATATCGCCCTTGATCCTGCTCCGGGAAAAGAAAGGCAGGATATTGCGCACATTGCCCGTCGCGCGGGCCAGGATCTTCCAGATATCTACTTCTGAGATCTCTTTTCCGTCGAAGCGGTTCGTCTCCTTGATCAGTTCCGCCAGCATCACAGCCCAGACAAAGTTCACCGGCAGAATGTCGGTTCCGTTGATGATCGCGATGCTGGGATTGAAGGCGTCCTCTTCCTTTTTGGGCGGGATCAGATGGATGCGGATGGCACCGGGTCCGTTCGGATTCAGCGTTGTGTGCAGGACTTCGGTGAATTCGGTATCCATGTACTTCCTGATCTTGCGGACTGTCCTGGTATTCTTAAACGCCCGGGGTATCGTATTTGACATTGTATCCTCCCTTGTCGATGCGAAGCGGCGCCGGGGCCGCGTTTGCAGCTGCAAATATAGTATATCACAGCTTTAGGGGTCAGACCCCTCCAAAACAGGGGTCTGACCCCTGCTCCCCTTCTCTACGCCCCGTGACCCAGAAGTTCCAGCGCTTTCTGCGCGCTCTTTTCCTTTTCCAGTTCCAGGATCTCCTCTCCGCTCCTGTGCCGGAGCCTGATGGCCGGGGCCTCCTGCGCCCAGGGCGCGACGCCGTTTTCCGACTGGATCAGCCATTTTCCTTTAATGACCTTGTCTATGTCCTTTTTGAGCAGATATTTCCAGGAAAAACCGGCCGGAACATAGACCGCCTTCTCTCCGATCCGGAACTTCTCAACGCGGACACTCTTTTTGAAGTCTTCCTTCAGGGAGACATCTTTTTCTGCGCCGCCGTCTGCGATCAGGGGGTTCAGTTTATTGAACATTTTTCTTCTATAACCTTTCTGAAATGAATTCGAATTCGAATACGCTTAAGTAAAATCCATTGACTTCATCACTGCAAAGTGCTACATTTTATAGCGATTTATAAAATTTTAATAATTATACACCACTACCTGTTTAATAACACGGCAACCGCCGGAGGAGTTTACATGACTTCGGGCGACTATCTCGATAAAATCCTGGACAGGATGACTTCCACTCACAATATAACACGGAATTTCACGGCAGATGGCTGGACTTTCGCGGCATATGCGCTGTACGAGGCCTCCAGTGAGAAGTATGTTTTGTCGCGTAAGGCGAATCTCTGGAAGGTCAGCGAGTCAGAGCATGTCCTGTTCATGACCCTGCCTGAAAACGCGGATCCCGGCGCAGATTCCGAGGCAGATTCCGGCGCAGGTCCCGGCGCAAATTCCAGCGCTGATCCCGAGGCACTTTTCAAGGAGGCCGGGCGCCTGATCTCCGATTATATGGAACCCGTGCTCTCCCGCGGCAATGAGAAGTACCCGCCCAAAGATCACATGCGCACATTTCTCACCGCCGTATTGGTGCTGGAGCGCTCCCCCGGTCCGGAACTCATAAGGAAAGTACGCAGGTACCGTTTTGACAAGAGCTATCTCTTCTCTCTGAGGGGATTCTCCCAGGGGCGGATCATCGTCGTTGACCTGCCGAGCAAAAAAGTCTATACAAGTCCCGCCGCAAAGGACGTCGCCGCTTTCTTCCGG
>CADBIU010000082.1 GCA_902794825.1 uncultured Lachnospiraceae bacterium | reverse complement strand
CTTTCCATAAGCCGGGCTATGATAAATCCCATAAAAGCAGTAACGGCAATAGTCGCGATAAGATAACGGATCAGAAAAGCCAGCATGTCATGCGTCATTTCATCCAGCGTAAAATCTGCCAGGATGTAGCCTCTGGCCCCGCCGCTTTCATCTCCCAGCGGGGTTCCCACTGTGCAGACCCAGGGGTCTTTTCCCCCAATATAACTGTAATGTGGTATTCCCATTCCCAATCCATCCCAGCCAAGAAATATATTCAGTTCCTTTTCGTCGACGCTCTCCCAGTCGCCGGGCTCTTTAATATATCCGTCCCTCGTATCCGGATCCACTATATATATCAGGGCAGAAGTGCCTGTCGTAGACTGCATAATAGACGTCGTCCACATTATTGAGCACCGCAAGATCATTCAGGACCTTATACAGAGTATGATAATCCCCGAGTTCCGTGACCTTGCCAAAATATTCATGATACGCGTCTGACCCGGTACTGCCGCGCTCCTCTTCCGATAACCCGCGGTAGATGCTCACGACTTCATCAGCCAGCACCTCCGGCTCCGCAAAATTTGACGACACAAGCCTTGCGGTCCCCGTAAGTTCAAACGTATCATTGACAAACTTATCGAACAGATTGCCCGCATATATGTACAGCCCGACGATCAGTCCGACAAATCCTATCGTCAGGGCTCCCGCAACGGACATGATCGTTACCTTTTCAGCCAGCGACTGTTTTTTCTCGCTTTTCCATTTTTTGCTCGTCTTTTCTGACATATGTCCACTCCACATCCTGCTGGGAACATGCAATCTTAATCGGATTAATTATACACTACTTTCGCAATACGGCGCCGCATCTCCTTCGGACTGACTAGATAAATTCTGCATATTATATTCTTTATCTTCGTTTCTATTTTACTCTATAATGAATGGGAATGGATTTCTGAATCAGAATAAAAGCCGGCAGAATAATTATGAGACAAGTAGATTATAGAAACGGAAAAATTTTCAGCAACGTCATGCAAAGCATGCTCCCTATGCTGGTCGCGCAGGTCCTGAGCCTCCTCTACAGCATTGTGGATCGCATTTACATAGGCAGGATTCCAGGCGAGGGCACTTCCGCGCTGGGCGGCGTCGGACTTTGCTTTCCGATCATCATCATGGTCACCGCCTTCACAAACCTGTTCGGGCTGGGCGGAGCGCCGCTTTGCTCGATCGCTCGCGGCAAAGGCGACCTCAGGAGAGCTTCCGAGGTCATGAACACGGCATTTTCCATGCTCGTTCTGACGGGAGTAGTCATCACAGCAGCCGGCGAATTGTTTGCCGCCCCTCTCCTTCGCCTGTTCGGAGCCACGGACGGCAATCTCCCGCATGCCCTGGCTTATCTTCACATCTATCTGCTGGGCACTATTTTCACCATGCTGGCAACCGGGCTCAATCCCTACATCAACGCGCAGGGATTCGCTTCCACCGGCATGTTCACCGTTGTGATCGGCGCGGTGACAAATATTCTCCTGGACCCGCTGTTCATTTTCGTCTTCGGACTGGGGGTACGCGGTGCCGCTTTGGCCACTGTTTTGTCCCAGATCCTCTCGGCAGTCTTCGTGCTGCGTTTTCTGACCGGCGATAAAGCCGAACTGCGTCTGACTCCTATAAAGGACTTGCAGGAACTTCCCGCAGAACTTGCGGGAAATGATCCCGATGACAGATTCCGCTCCACAGCTCTGGACATCGCAGGGCTCGGAGCCGCCGCGTTCGTCATGCAGTTCACCAACAGCCTCGTCAGCATCGTCTGCAACAGCACTCTGTCAAAATATGGCGGAGAGGTCATGATCTCGGTATATACCATTATCAATTCCGTCCGGCAGGTCCTGGAAACGCCGGTCATCGCGATCGGCGAGGGAACCTCTCCAGTGATCAGCTTCAATTACGGCGCGCGCAGGCCCGGGCATGTCCGGAAGGCTATGCTCCTTATGGGCTGTCTCGGAATTGGCTACACACTGATCGTCTGGATCCTGATCGAACGTTTCCCGGCCTTTTTCATCTCCATGTTCAGCACAGACGCCGCCCTGATGAAAGATGCGATCCCGGCGCTCCATCTTTACTTCTTCGCCTTTGTATTTCAGTCCCTGCAATACACCGGTCAGACCACTTTTAAAGCGCTGGGCAAGAAAAAGCAGGCCATCTTTTTCTCCCTCTTCCGCAAAGTGGTGATGGTCGTGCCGCTCACGCTCCTGCTTCCGGGCGTCTTCCACTTCGGATCCGACGGCGTGTTTATGGCGGAGCCCGTCTCCAATGTCATTGGCGGCACTGCCTGTATGGTCACAATGCTTTCGATGGTGCTGCCGGAGCTGAGGAAGATGGAGTAAACAGATTCACTCTAAAACCGTACTACGGAGAGCGCAAAAACAATACAACGGTAATCTCGACAAAGGCATCACGTTTGAGGAAGCAAAATACACTCTCGTTAGGTACAGATCAGTGATTTCTGAACACTGTACACAACGAAAATCATCCAAAAACGGTGGCAATTATCAGATTATGAATCTTTTTCCACTTTCTCAAAAGTAAACGTATTCAGGAACCGCCGGGCCCTCTCCGTGCGGGGATGCTCGAAGAATTCATCCGGGCTTCCCTCTTCCACGATATTTCCTTCGTCAATGAAGATCACCCGGTCCGCGACCGCTTTGGCAAAGGACATCTCGTGTGTGACGATCACCATGGTCATTCCCTGCCTGGCCAGTGTCAGCATGACGTCCAGCACTTCTCTGACCATCTCGGGATCCAGTGCCGCCGTCACCTCATCAAACAGCAGAACTTCCGGGTGCATGCACAGTGCCCGCACGATCGCCACGCGCTGCTTCTGCCCGCCCGAGAGCTGTCTGGGATAGCTGTCTTTTTTGTCGGAAAGGCCGACCCGCTCCAACAGCTGCAGGGCTTCCGATTCCACTTCCCCCTTGCTGCGCTTCTGCACAAGAAGGGGCGATAACATGATATTCTCCAGGATCGTCTTGTGAGGGAACAGCTCATAGTTCTGAAAGACCATGCCCACTTTCTGCCTAATAGAGGCAATGGAGCGGGCACTGCCGTCCACCTTTTCGCCCCTGAAAGTGATCCCGCCGCCCTGAATGGGCTCCAGTCCGTTGATGCAGCGCAGAAGTGTGCTCTTGCCGCAGCCGGACGGACCGACAACGACGACGACTTCCCCTTCCCTGACTTCCAGTGATAGGCCGTTCAGAACAATGTTGTCGCCAAACTGTTTGGTGATATTCTCTATTTTGACAAGCACCTGCTTCATCAGCTCCACTTCCTTTCCAGATACTTAGAGAACATGCTGATCGGCCAGCATGCGGCAAAATACAGCACAAAGACACACGCGTACACCCCAAACGCCGCGTTCGGCGAAGATTTGCGGTTTGCCTCGATGATCTGCTGACCCACCTTGAGCACCTCCACTACGCCGATCATCATCGCGAGACTCGTGGTCTTGATCATTCGGGTGACCAGATTGATGGAGAGCGGGATCAGACGCCGGAGCGTCTGCGGAATGATAATGTGCCGGTAGATCTGCCCCTGTTCCATCCCCAGCGCCGCAGCGCTCTCGTACTGGTGCTTCGGAATACTGATCAGCGCGCCGCGAACAAGGTCCGCCATCTCCGCTGTTCCCCAGAAGGTGAACACTATGATGGATGCGATCTCCGCCTCAATGTTCCATCCAAACACTCTGGTCGTCCCGAAAAAGACGATGAAAAGAAGGACCATCTGCGGCATCACGCGCACGATCTCCAGATAGACGCGGGTGACCGACTTGATCACCGGATTATCCCCGGCCATCAGAACGCCGACGATCAGCCCCAGCACAATGCTGAATGCCACCGCGATCAGACTGATCCGCAGCGAGATCCACAGACCGCCCAGAAGGCGCTGCATATTTATACCCTTGAAGAGCACGTCAATCCCCAAAGCCTGCATACCGAAGCCTCCTTTCCAAGAAACTTCCGAGTGCGGAGACCGGAAGCAGAATGATGAGATAGAAAACCACCAGAAGCGTCAGACACTCCAATGTCTTATAATAAAGGCCGATCAGGTCTTTGGCAGTGAACATCAGATCCATCAGGCTGATGGCGGAGAAGACGCTGGTCTCCTTGAGCAGAAAGATCACGTTGGCCACAAATGCGGGCACACTGATCGACACCGCCTGAGGCAGTATGACATGCAGAACCGCCTGCTGCCTGGTCATTCCCAGCGACAGCGCACTCTCCATCTGGATCGGCTCGATCGCCTCAAGGCCGCTCCGAAAGGTCTCCGCCATGTAGGCGCCGCCCAAAAGGGCCAGTCCCAGAACGCCGCAGGGTTCCGCCGGAATCTCCAGCCCGATCCTGGGCAGGCCAAAATACAGAAAGAACAGCTGCACGAGCAGCGGCGTGTTCCTGAACAGTTCGATGTAGATGCCGACGATATTTTGCAGGATCAGGACCTTGAAATGCCGGATCAGCGCACACGCAAAGCCCAGTCCGACAGCGGCAAAAATGCCCGCCCAACCGATCCGCAGTGTCAGAAACATCGCGTCCCGGTAGAGCGGCAGGTAAGATTGTATGACATCCCAGCGCAGTAGTTCCATAGTAGTTCACGTCTCCTTTTTACGCAGAGTATCCTCAGGCGGGAAATGCCTGAGGATACTGTATCTGTGTGTGAAATTCCTGTTTCTGTCACAGATTATAAGTCAGCCTTGGATTACCGGGCCGGCAGTCAGTCCTCAAAAGGGATGACCGCTCCTTCATATTTATCATTGATAAACTTCTTTATCTCTTCGGATTTCAGGACCTTCACCAGTGCCTGAATGCCTTCATTGTTCTCATTTCCTTCCTTGACAGCGACTACGTTGACATAGGTCTTTGCCGCTTCAGAGTCAGAAGCCTCATAAGTGATCGCGTCCCTTCCGGCTGTAAGTCCCGCCTCCAGCGCGTAGTTGCCGTTGAGAACTACTGCCGCGACTTCCTGGCGGACTCTGGAGACCTGCGCAGCTTCCAGTTCAACGATGTCGAGATTCAGCGGATTGGATTCTATATCCAGAACTGTTGCGGTGAGCCCGGCGCCTTCTTTGAGTTTGATCACGCCGTTGTCCTGAAGAAGGAGCAGCGCTCTGGCTTCGTTTGTCGTATCATTGGGGATCGCGATCGCGTCTCCCTCCTGAAGTTCCTCAAGGGAAGCCCTGGTTCCGGCATAGATGCCGAAAGGCTCGTAGTGGATGCCTCCCGCGTTGACCAGGTGCGTCTTGTTCTCTTCGTTAAAACTCTCCAGATAAGGAATATGCTGGAAATAGTTCGCGTCCAGTTCTCCGCTCTCGACTACAAGATTAGGCTGCACATAATCTTCAAATATGACGACCTCCAGCTTCCATCCTTCCGCCGCCAATATTTTGCCCGCTTCTTCAAGGATCTCAGCATGAGGAATGGGAGAAGCCGCCACTTTGATCGTACCTTTTTCCTCTGTCTTCGCGGGTGCCGCCGCCTGGCCGCCTCCCTCAATGACAAGGGTATCCTCAAATTCAATACCGTATGTATCTACAAGTGTAGCCTCATAGTCCGCATGGAAGAACTTCTCTTCCCCGAGCCCTATGATCTCTTCGTTGAGCCAGTTGAGAAGGCTCTCATTTCCCTTGGTAACCGCCGGAGCAATGGTGTCCGCGCTGCCCAGGGAGTCGATTCCTACCGTGTATCCTTCGTTTTCCGCCGCAAATGCGATAACTTCAGTGTTATCATTAGCCCACGCGACGCCGGTCCCGTTTTCAAAAGCACTCTTTGCAGCCGCATAGGTGTCAAACTTCTGCAGCTTGATCTCCGGGTTGTTCTTGGTCAGATAAGTCTCCGCCGTCGTTCCGGAGATGACAATGACCTGATCGTCCGCTCCCACCTGCGAGAGATCCGTGATCACTCTGTCGTTGTGGGAGACAACGCCCAGCGCCACATTCATGTAAGGCAGCGCGAAATCAACTTCTTCCGCTCTCTCGGGCGTCACTGTGAAGTTCGCCAGAATGATGTCGACCTTTCCTGTCTGCAGATATTCGATTCTGCTGGCCGCCTCGGTCGAGACATATTCAAGTTCCACGCCCAGGTCCTGTGCGATCCTGTTGCCAAAATATACATCATATCCCTGATATTCGCCGTTCTCATCCACATAGCCGAAAGGGCTCTTGTCGGAGAATACACCGATCGTGACCTTTCCGCTCGCCTGAATCTCCTCCAGAGTTCTGTATCCCGCGCTATCTTTTTCCGCAGTTTCTGTCTCCTGCGCCTGTGGCTCATCCGCGCTCTGCGCCGTCTGCGTCGATCCGGAACCGCATCCGGCCAGCAATGACCCTGTAAGTATCAGTCCTAATACTGCAGCGCCTGCCTTTTTAAACCAATTCTTTCTCATAACTTCCTCCTTGTATATAAATTACCCCGGAGGTCCCTTGTCCTGTTCTTTTCCCTCGGGGTTGGGAGCTGTGGTTTTCTGCTCCGTCTCTTCATTATCCGGAGCCTCGGGAAATCGACCGAATCTGAGCAAATATAAAAGCCCGGAAGCTTTTATAAACTCCCGGGCGTCTGGCGAATCGCTTCTCACTTCATTCAATGCACTTCGATCCTTTATCAGGCGGACTGATCAACTACATGAAAGCATGTCAATACGCCTGGCCATATTATAAGCCCGGGAGTTCAGCATTCGCATACACATCATGCAGTTGTTTGCTCTTCCGGTCCTGAACATGGCTTTCTCCTTCCGCTTTGTCCTGACTCCTTTCGGATCGTAGCACCATTGACATAGTATGTCAATAGGTTTATTAAGAACTTTTTTGCCGTGCATATCTGTTTTACTTTATAATAATTTATCGTAAAATATTGCTTAATATTCAACGCAATGCTACGATTATAAAAAACACGATAAGGGAGGTTAACTTATGGCTACAATAAATCCGGTATCAGATCTCCGCAATTATAATACAGTATTGGAGAAGGTCTCTTATGGATCGCCCGTTTATCTTACTGTAAACGGAAGAGGCAAATACACAATCCGCGATATTGCCGAAGATGATGAATTTGAGAAGACAAAGGCGATGCTGCGTCTTATGTGCGAACTAAATGAAGGCAGACGTTCCGGGGAAGAAGAAGGATATATCTCATCTGAGGATGTACGGGCATATTTCCGCGGCAAGCGTTCATGAAATACTCTGTTGAATATTCCAAGGCTGCGGTCCGTGACCTTGACAGAGTTTGGTCAGAAGTGTTCAGAGCATCTCGAAGTTATGATATCACCGAAAGATATTTGAATGACTTGATGGATATAGTCGAGTCAAAATCAGAATATCCCCTGTCCGGTGCCCCACTTTATTACGAGGACCGTTTTACAGGATATTACTATGTTGTTTTTAAAGAGTGTCTTGCCTTTTATCGTCTGGAAAGCAAACGAATTCTTGTCGACAGAGTCTTGTTCGGAAGAAGCGACTATATACGGATTCTGCAGTTAGGCACAGATCAGTGATTTCTGAACACTGTACACAACGAAAATCATCCAAAAACAATATTTTGGCAGGTCGTTGTCAAAATATCGCATGCCTTTAGATATATCCCGGCGGACTTAAAAGGCTGTACCCAACCGTTCAAATTTATGCTTATAGATGAGTGGCTTTTCGATTTTTAGTTGTGTATAGATTTAGAAATTCTGGATCTGTGCCTAACCGGCAGAGATCTCCTAAAGAGGAACGGTATCGGCAGGCTTTCATGTAAAAAAAAATTGTGGGAGGGAGTTGTCGCAGGCCCAGCTCGACCGCGCGAAGCGCGGCCTCACTGTATGTTGGCAGTAACTTTAGTTGACTGTCACTTCTGCCAGTTTATTAGTCTGATACGGACGGATCTCTTCTATCTCCGCTGCCATACTGACTTTAAGTTCCCTGAGGTCAATATCATTCTGTATGTTCAGGAAGTAGTTGTCAGATACACCGAAATATTTCGCCAACCGCAACGATGTGTCAGCTGTGATCTTTCTACGATCATGCAGAATGTCCTGTATCCGGGACGTCGGCACATGAATTGCCTTTGCCAGTTTATATGCGGAGATACCCATCGGTTCCATGAACTCTTCCCATAAAACCTCGCTCATCTTTGGAGTAGTAATATAAGCGTCCATCATATCTCTCCTTCCTGTTCAATGATAATCAACTATTTCTACATCGTAGAAACAGTTTTCCTTAAATGCAAAACATATACGATACTGATTATTTATTCGAATGCTATATTGTCCCTTCCGGTTTCCGGAGAGTGCTTCTAACCGATTTGCCGGAGGAACTTTCAGGTCCTCCAAACACTCTGCATTATCAATCATAATCAGCTTACGTAAGGCAACTCTTTGTATGTCTTGAGGAAGCTTTCTTGAAAACATCTGGTTGTATATCTTTTCCGTTTCCTTATCCGCGAAGCTTTTTATCATGCTCTGATTATACACGTCTTGCGTGTACACGTCAATCAGTTCTTATTTCGCATGGCGGGAGCTTATTCTCGTTAGGCACAGACCAGTGATTTCTAAACACCGTACACAACAGAAATCATCCACATGCGCTATTTTGACAGATTGTTGTCAAAATAGCGCACGCCTTAGGTATAACCTGGCAGATTTAAAAGGCTGTACCCAACTATTCAAAATTATGTATATAGGTAGGTTACTTTTCGATTTTTGGTTGTGTACAGATTTGAAATATCAGGATTTGAACCAAATCGCCGACCTGTCGGCGATAGCCTGCCAAGTTTATCGACTACAATAAAGACTGCCTCTTGCCAAGGTGGTCTTTTTTGTTTACTCTC
>CADBIU010000081.1 GCA_902794825.1 uncultured Lachnospiraceae bacterium | reverse complement strand
GAGATACTCCATCTCCAATACCGCTGAGTACGGCGACTACATCACAGGTCCCAAGATCATCACAGACGAGACCAGAAAAGCTATGAAGAAGATCCTCGCAGACATCCAGGACGGCTCCTTCGCTAAGGAATTCCTGCTTGAGATGAGCCCCAACGCAGGCCAGCAGGTCCACTTCAACGCTATGAGAAAGCTCAATGCAGAGCATCCCGCTGAGAAGGTCGGCGCTGAGATCCGCAAGATGTACAGCTGGAACAACGAAGGCGATATGCTGATCAATAACTGATAAAAAATTCAGCACCCCGTAAAAAAGAAAAAATAGGGGCTGTCGCATTAAGTGAAGGTTCAAAACCCTTCACGCTTAATGCGACAGCCCCTTATTTTATTCCTTTTTATGTGACGATGAATGCTGAATTTTATACGATCTTCCCCGCCACCGCACATTTCGCAGCCGTAACAGGAGAAGCCAGGTAGATGTTTACCTTGGAGGTGCCCATGCGGCCGAGGAAATTGCGGTTATTGGTGGCCACAACAACTTCGTTGTCTGTGAGGATGCCTCCGGTCCTGCCGCAGCAGAGGCCGCAGCCCGGGGTTGTGATCATTGCGCCGGCCTGTGCGAGAATGTCCAGGGTGCCGTCAGCCAGGGCGTCCCTGTAGATCTTGCGGCTGGCAGGAGTGACGATCAGTTTGACAAAAGGCGCGATGTGCCTGCCCTTGAGGACAGAAGCTGCTGCCTGCAGGTCTTCCAGGCGTCCGTTAGTACAGGAGCCGATGAAGACCTGGTCCACACGGATGCTGCCGTCTTTGATGAGACCCACGGAAGGAACGACGCTTCCTTCCTCCATAGCCGCTGCTTCCAGGATGACCTGAGAGACCGGCTTGATCTTGTCCACCTGTGAAGGGCAGGCCATAACGGGGACAAAATCTTCCGCGCGGTAGTTCAGCACCTTTGAATAGACAGCGTCTTCATCGCCGTGAAGGGACGTAAGGAAGTCATCGAGTCCCTTAAGTCCGCAGTATTCCGCAGTTTTGGCGTCAGGGGAGAAGAGCCCGCACTTAGCGCCGCACTCGACGGTCATATTGGACATGGTCATGCGGCTCGCGACGGACATGGCGTCTACTGTACTGCCTGCAAATTCAAGAGATTTGTAGGTTGCGCCGTCGGCGCGAAGGTCTCCGATAATGGTGAGAATGACGTCCTTGGAAGTGACGCCCTCGGGAAGAGTTCCATTGATATTGACGCGGATGGTCTCGGGGACGCGGACCCAGAGTTTGCCGGTTCCGAGGATACTGGCCATCTCTGTGTAGCCTATACCTGTGGAAAAGGCGCCCACACAGCCGTAGGTGACGGTGTGAGAGTCTGTGCCGAAGGCGACATCGCCGGGCTTTACATAACCTGCTTCCGTCATCAGCTGATGGCAGATGCCGTCGGAGCGGTGCACGTTCTTAACGCCGTATTTGTCACAGAAATCATCGCCGATATGGTGATGGCGAGGGTCGTCAAGCTGGCTTGCAGGCACGAGATGATCGTAGATCAGGACGGTCCGGTCCGGATCCCAGATCTTTGTAAAGCCCATTTCTTCAAATTTGTCTTTTACAAAGGGAATGAAAATATCGTGGATCATGACGCGGTCGACATTGACCGTGATGATATCGCCGGCTTTTACGGAGTCGGCGCCGATATTGTGTGCAAAAATCTTTTCTATAAGGGTGGATCCCATTTTCGCTTCCTCCTACTTGATGATGCCGTTGAGCTTCTGCATTGCTTTTACAAGGCCGCCTGCTTCCGGGTATGTTTTGCCATTGTATTCAATGGATTCGCCGACATTGACGGTAATCTCGTCGCCTTCCTTTACGTCATTACAGAGTGTGTCGTTCTCGATGAGAAGAAGACCGTTGTTGATGGCGTTGCGGAAGAAGATCCTTGCGTAGGAGCGGGCGATGACGGCGCGTACGCCGAGGGCCTTGATGACTTCGGGCGCCTGCTCGCGGGAGGAGCCGCATCCGAAGTTCTTGCCGGCTACGATAATGTCGCCGGGCTTTATCTGAGCGGCAAGCTCAGGCCTGAGGGGCGAAAAGCCGTAGGGAGCCATGTCTTTCACTGTTTTGAGAGCCAGATACTCGGTGGGAATGATGATATCGGTGTCGATGTCATCGCCGAGGAGCCAGACTTTTCCTGTAAATTGTTCCATGATTATTCCTCTTTAATAATAATTGCGGCACAGCTGATGCGGTGCCGCTCTGTAAAACCGGCTTAATAGGTGTAAGGGGAGACGATCTCGCCTGCTATGGCGGATGCCGCGACTGTTGCGGCGCTTCCCAGATATACAAATGAATTCTTGTCGCCCGCGCGACCCTTGAAGTTGCGGGTTCCGGTGCTGATCAGCACTTCACCCGCCCCGATGACGCCCTGGCAGCTTCCCCAGCAGACGCTGCAGTTAGGATTCATGATCATGGCTCCGGCCTCCATGAAGATGTCCAGAAGCCCTTCGCGAAGAGCCTGCCTGTAGACTTCCTGACTTGCGGGAACGACGAGGAAGCGGACTTTGTCAGCCACCTTGTGTCCCTTGATGATGGAGGCGCCCAGACGAAGGTCTTCGATGCGGCCGTTGTTGCAGGAGCCGAGGAAGGCTTCGTTGATCTTAACGCCCTTTACCTCGTCCACAGGAGCCAGATTGTCCACAAAGTGGGGCTTTGCGACTACAGGGACGATAGAAGAGAGGTCGATATCGAAGGTCTTCTCGAAGACTGCGTCGTCATCGCTCTTAAAGCAGGCCGCAGGCTTTCTGCCGCCGTGCGCCTCGAGATAAGCGAGGGTGATGTCATCTACTTCCATGAGCGCTGTTTTGGCACCCGCCTCCACGCAGAGGTTGCAGATGGAGATGCGGTCGCTCATAGTCAGGTTCTTCATGCCGTCGCCGACAAATTCCATGGCGTGATAGTTGGCGCCGTTGGCTCCGATCATGCCGATGATGGTCAGGATCAGGTCTCTGGCTGTGACGCGGTCAGCGAGCTTTCCGGTGAGATTGAAGCGAAGCGTCTCGGGGACCATGACCCAGGAGCCGCCCGTAACCATGCCGTAGAGATAGTCAGTGCAGCCGACGCCGGTTCCGAAGGCGCCGAGAGCGCCGTAAGCACAGGTGTGGCTGTCAGCTCCGAAGATGAGCTGGCCGGGCACGACGTGCTTCTCGCACATGATCTGGTGACATACTCCTTCGCCTTCGTAGAAGGTTATTCCGTTGTCTCTGGCAAAATCCCGCATCTTCTTCTGGGAAGCCGCCGTCTTGGGGCTGTCGCAGGGGACATTGTGGTCGACGATCCAGACGAGTTTGCTCTTATCCGCGATCCTGGGATTACGGAGTTTATTGTACATATCAATAGTGAGATGAGTTGTGCCGTCGTTGCTCATAAGGTAGTCGAGCGTGACGGTGTGGATCTCACCTGCTCTGACAGCCGGAACGCCTGCGGCGCGGGCGATGATCTTTTCAGCGATTGTCATTCCCATAGTGGTTTCCTCCATATTCACATTTCATCCAGAGAACTGATCAGGCCGCCCCGGTCAAGGATCTTCTGAAGATGAACGGGAAGCTTCGTGCAGGAGAAGGTCTGCTCCCCGAAAGTAACGACGCCTTTCTCCATATCAAGGTCGATCTCGTCGCCTGTCTTTACCGCGTCATAGAGACCGTCGCAGACAATGGCGGGAAGGCCGATATTGATGGAGTTTCTGTAGAAGATACGGGCGAAGGAAGGCGCCAGGACGGCACGGACGCCCAGAGCCTTGAGGACAGCCGGCGCCTGCTCGCGGGAAGAACCGCAGCCGAAATTGCTGTCTGCGACGACATAATCGCCGGGCTTTACTGTAGACGCGAAATTCGCGTCCAGAGATTCGAATGTGTGAGCTTTCATTTCATCCACAGTAGGATAGAGAAGATACTGGGATGCGATGATCTGATCGGTGTCCACATCTTTGTTAAAACGGAATACTTTACCCATAAAAGCGCTCCTTTTCGTGTATTAATGCGTTGTTTTATATTAACACATTATGGAAACAATGGAAACTTCGGCATTTGTCAAAGGTATTCCGCGGATGTATAATGAAGTTCAATTACTTGCTTCAAGGAGCGTGTTTTAATGATTGCATTTTTAAGAGGTTATGTCGCGGCTCTCTATGAGGGGACCGCGGTAATAGATGTCGGCGGCGTCGGATACGAGGTGCGGGTCGCGGGTGAGACAGTGCAGAGACTGGCCGCCGCAGGGCGCGATGAGGAAGTACTGATCTACACTTATACATATCTGCGGGAAGACCAGATCGCGCTGTACGGATTCGGTTCCAGAGAAGACCTTGAGCTCTTTAAACTTCTGATCACAGTGAGCGGGATCGGACCTAAAGGCGGACTTGCGCTTCTTAGTGTGGGGACGGCGGATGATCTGCGATTCGCGATCATGACCGGGGATTCCAAGATGATCTCAAGGGCCCCCGGCATCGGCAAGAAGACTGCAGAGAGAGTGATCATCGACCTCAGGGACAAGGTGTCCGGTATGCATGACGCGGAAATGCTTGCTATAGCAGCAGGGAATGCAGGGATTTCGGGAGCAGGCGGATCAGGCACAGGAACAGCCGGTTTCATAGACGGACAGGACAGCGCCTCTGAGGAAGCTATAGAAGCCCTCACTGCACTCGGATACTCCAGAGCGGAGGCGGTCAAGGCGGTCCGCGCATGTAAAGAGAGCGCGCAGAAAGAGCAGAAAGAACTGGACGATACAGAGAGCATTCTCAAGGCTGCGCTGCGCTATCTGTAAACCTGTAAACGGATGAACCGGGCTAAAGATCAAGGAGCGAAATTCGAAAATAAGCTTATGCAGAGAAGAACGATAGAAACCAATTTCACCGAAGAAGACAGCCGCATTGAGGGAACACTCAGGCCGCAGCGGCTGAGCGAATATATAGGACAGAGTAAGATCAAGGAGAGCCTTGGGATCTCTATCGCGGCGGCCAAGCAGAGAGGGGAGCCTTTGGACCACCTGCTTTTTTACGGGCCTCCGGGACTTGGCAAGACTACGATCTCGGGGATCATTGCCAATGAGATGGGCGTCAATATAAGAGTCACCAGCGGGCCCGCGATCGAGAAGCCGGGGGAAATGGCGGCGATCCTAAACGGTCTTAAAGAGAACGACATCCTGTTCGTCGACGAGATCCACCGCCTGAACAAACAGGTGGAAGAGGTGCTGTACCCCGCTATGGAGGATTTTGCCATCGATATCCTGATCGGAAAGGGCGCGGCGGCCAAATCCATCCGTCTGGAACTCCCCAGATTTACGCTGATAGGCGCGACGACGAGGGCGGGACTGCTCTCAGCCCCTTTAAGGGACAGGTTCGGAGAGATCCACAGGCTGGAATTCTATAATACCGGGGAACTTAAACAGATCGTTATGGCCAGCGCGAAAAAGCTGCGGGTGCCCATTGACGACGAGGGCGCCGTGGAACTGGCCCGCAGAAGCCGCGGCACGCCCAGGCTGGCCAACAGGATCCTTAAGCGTGTCAGGGATTACGCACAGGTCAGATATGACGGAAAGATCACTTTGGACATTGCGCGCACTGCACTGGATCTTATGGATGTGGACCGCATGGGTCTGGACAGGGCTGACAGGAACTTCCTCTATACTCTGATCGAGAAGTTCGGGGGTGGACCGGCAGGCCTCGATACGCTTGCCGCAGCCATCGGAGAAGACTCCGGGACTCTGGAAGATCTTGTGGAACCCTATCTTCTGCAGAACGGACTGATCAACAGGACGCCCAGAGGAAGGGTCGCAACGCGGGAGGCCTATACACATCTTGGATTCCCGTACATGGAGGACTAAGAAGGTATGAATGAAAAGACTGATGCACAGGTAGTGATCGGAGGCAGGACTTACACACTCAGCGGCTACGAGAGCGAAGAGTATCTTCTGAAAGTCGCCGAGTATCTTAACGGCAAGATCGACGAGCTCAGTGCCGATCCGGACTACGGAAAACTTCCGGTGGACATGAGGCAGCTTCTTCTCAATCTCAATATCGCGGACGACTATTTCAAGGCTGAGGCAAGGATCGAAGAACTTCAAGGTATTGTTGACAAAAAAGAGAATGATCTCTATGATATCAAACACGAACTCGTGGCAGCGCAGATGAAGCTTCAGAGCGCTGAGAAGAAGAAAAAATAGGAGACAGATCCAATGACGAGCGGCAGGACGAAACTTCCTGAACTGCTGGCGCCTGCCGGCAGCAGGAAAGCCTTTCTTGGCGCGCTGAAGGCCGGCGCGGACGCGGTCTATCTGGGCGGAGAGAAATTCGGCGCCAGAGCGTATGCGGAGAACTTTACAGAAGAAGATATCATAAGATCGATCCGGGAAGCCCATATTTTCGGCAGGAAGGTGTACCTTACACTTAATGTCCTGACAAAGGAGAGCGAACTGAAGGAGACGGTTGATTTTGCCATGAACCTGTACGGAAAGGGACTGGACGGCGTGATCGTGCAGGACCTGGGGGTTCTTAAGGTGCTCCACGAGCGCTGTCCCGGACTGGAACTGCATGCCTCCACGCAGCTGTCCTCGTCAGCGCCGGAATCTGTGCACTTTTTAAAGGAACTCGGAGTCCGCAGGGTCGTTCCTGCCAGGGAACTCTCCCTGGAGGAGATCAGGACCATTAAGCGGGAAGAACCGGTGGAAGTAGAAAGTTTCATCCACGGCGCTATGTGCTATTCCTATTCGGGGCGCTGCCTGATCTCAAGCTTTTTGGGAGGAAGGAGCGGCAACCGGGGCAGATGCGCGGGGACGTGCCGGCTTCCTTACAGGATCCTTTCTGAGGAGGGCAGGGAAGCCGGCCTCGGAAAGGGAAAGGAGCACTATCCGCTTTCTATGAGGGATCTCTGTGTCCTTGAGATCCTCCCTGACCTCATTGACGCAGGGATCGATTCTTTCAAAATAGAGGGAAGGATGAAGAGCCCCCACTATGCGGCAGGGGTCACCGCGCTTTACAGAAAGTATATTGACTATTACGTGGAGTGGGACGCGGAAGGACGGAAAAAGCCGTGGAAGATCGAAGCGGAGGATATGCGAAGACTGAAGTCCCTGTATCTTCGCGCCGACCTGAGCACAGGCTATTATTATAAGAGAAACGGAAGAGAACTGCTGACGATCGGGAAGCCCGGATACGCCGGGACCGATGACGGACTCCTTGCGCAGATCGAAGAGAAGTACCTCAGAGAGACCGCCAAAAGGCCGATCCTCGGCAGTGCGGTTTTCAGGCCGGGAGAAGAGGCGAAGATCACTGTGACGGCCCCTCCCCTCTTTAGCAGCGAAGCGGCTGTCACGGCAGAGGTCACAGGAGAGACCGTTCAGACCGCCGACAAACGTCCGATCAACGCGCAGGAGATCGAGCGGCGCCTTAGAAAGACCGGAGATTCTCTCTTCGAATTTGATACATTGGAAGTGGAAGTGTCGGGTGATGTTTTTCTCCCGGTTGCTTCCCTGAACGCGCTTCGGCGCGATGCGCTGGAAGCGCTGGAGGAGAAGATCCTTGAAAGCGCAGCGAAACCGGAAGGAAGTGCTGCCGTCACAGAAACCGCATTAACGGACACTGACAGGTACAGATCAGCCGGTGAAGAACCGGGTACAGACCTGAAGCGCCCCAAAGTATGGGCCCAGGTCACAACCGCTGAGCAGTTCAGAGCCGCCCGGAAATGCGGAATACAGAACATTATTGTGGAAGAAACTCCGAAGATCATGGAGATTCTTACTAAAGAGGAGCGGGCGAATTGCCTGATCGCTCTGCCCCATGTGTGCCGGGTCGGCAGCAGGGACAGAGTCAGGAAGCTTACCGGAATGGGATTTCGCGGTGTGATGGCAAGAAATCCCGAGGAGATCGATATTTTGCGGCAGATCCGCTATGAGGGGCTTGTCATCGGCGATGGCTCTTTATATCAGTGGAATACGGCGGCAAGGGACCTTCTCCTTGAAGATTGCGATAAACTAAGTCTCGGCTGGGAACTGTCCTCGAGGGACATGGTTCCTCTCATGAAGGACGCGGCAGATCGGCAGCTTCTTCAGGTATACGGCAGGATCCCGATGATGATCACTGCCGGATGCGTGAAGAAAACGGCAGGTATGTGCAGCCACAGAGAGCAGGGATTCTTTGCTCTCGAGGACCGCAAGGGAATGCGCTTCCCGGTCCGCTGCGTCTGCGGACACTGCAGCAACGTGATCTACAACAGCCTTCCGCTTTCTCTTCACAGCTTTGTAAAAAAGGGAGACCCTGTGATCAGTGAAGCGTCAGGGTGGATCTGTGCATTTACGACAGAAAGCGGCTCAGAGACGGAGCAGATCCTTCGCTGGTACAGCTCGGGAGGCGAAGATAAGGATGCGCAGCAGGTATTTAGGGAATACACTACCGGACATTACCGCAAGAGCGCTCTCTGATGAAGGCTCATTACTATAGTACGGATTTAACTGTTTAAAGGAGGTGAAGAAATGCAGGCCTATGCAGTTTCATACAGTAAATATATGATCGCGGCCTCCATGG